>SXKJ01000503.1 GCA_005778115.1 Planctomyces sp.
GACCTCTTTGATCGGCTCCAGTCGGCTGCGGATGGCCCACGAGTACCAGCCCTGGAAGAACTCGCGAGCGGCGGCGGGGGGCGCGTGATGCCACAGGTCACGAAGATGTTCTTTGAGAACCCAGGCGCGGCCGGTCTTCAAGAGTTGGACGGGCAGCGATTGCAGTTGCTCGCGGCGTGAGTCGGACAGGTTCTCTTGATTGGTGAGCCAGACGTACTTGGTCCCCGTGAGTTGGCCATCCCCTGCTTGAAGGAGTTGACGATGCTCGGCCTTGCGAACGTCATCGACGGCCTCGGTCGCGTGCTGCATGATGTGGAAGCGATCGAAGACAATCTTGTCGGCGGCCAGCGGCAAGGCTTCCAGCGTAGCGTTCACATACGGCTGCCACATGTCCATCGACACGACCTCGATGGCGGCGAGCTGATCTGGCGTCAAAGAATCGAAATACCTGCGGAAACTCGCGGTCGTGCGACCTTCCGAGACGTGCTCGACGGTGCCGCGATCAATGTCGCAGACGACCGTGACGTAATCCTGTCCACGACGAAACGCCTTCTCGTCCACGCCGATCCGTTCGACCGGAGTGGCCGGCTTGCGAGCCTGGCCCCGCGTGACGGCGCGTTCCATGACCGCTCGCGCTTGATCCCAACTGATCCGCAAAATCTCACAAGCTCCTTTGACGGTTTGGCAATGCCTCAAGATGTCGATGGCCAGCCGCTCAAACAGCATCGTGAACCGTCCACGCGGCTCTGCCCACGGAACCAACACTTGCACCACACCATGCTCAGGACAATCCACACGCGGAACTCGCGCCCGCAACTGTGTCACGAACTGGCAAGTGTCGAGATGCCGCCATGTCCGCTCCTGGGTGTGATCGTGACAACCCAGTTCTCGATCGCACTGAGGGCAGCGCCACTTGGCCCGCGAGTCGTGCTCCACAAACACGTCCACACGCTGCTCCTCGACGTTCAGCTCCACTCGACCCACCACCCACGGCGAAGCCAAGCCCAACACCTGCTGATAAAGCTCTTTGTCTTGCACCGATCCGCCCTTCGGGCGAACCTTCTATCCATTCAGACACCCACACCGAAGTCCGATGGACCTGAATTTCTTGCAGCAGGCGGCTTTTGCCGACGCCTGTCACTCCGGAGACGAGACAGCATCGTCCCTGGCTCGTGGCAACGTCGTTCAACGCCTTATTCAATTGGCGAACCTGCTCGTCGCGGCCAACAAGATCGGCCAGACGAAGGTAAGCTCGACGCGATTCGAGATCGGACTTCTGAACGAAGTCAGTCAGTTTTGAAAGCTCCAGCAGCACATCTTCGGCACTGGCTGATCGATCTGAGTCAACCGACGACATCATTGCCAGAATGAGCTCGTCTAGCACGGCGGGAACTTGATCGTTCAATGACGAAACACGTGGACGCGCCGCGCCTTCATGCAGTGCCAGTAGCTCGCGCATGTTGTGATGGCGAAAGGGACGTTGTCCGGTCAGCATTTCAAACGCCGCGAGTCCCAGCGAATACAAGTCGGTTCGCGGGTCCAACGAACGCCCCTGGATCACTTCGGGGGCCATGTAAGCTGGCGTTCCCGCAATCTGTTTGGCCGAGGTCAAGCCGATTCGCTCCATCAGGCCAAAATCCAGCAGGACGAGATGCTCGCCACCATCGCCAGGCATGACCAAGACATTCGACGGCTTGATGTCCCGATGAAGAAAACCCCTCTCGTGAATGAAACTCAGGGCGCGCAGGAATTGCACGATCAAATTGAAGAACCGACGCAGTGGGAATGGTTCGCCAGTGGCCAATGGACTTCCCTGGACCAGTTCCATGACGAGATAGGGGGACGAGCCATCCGTAAATCCGTAATCAACGACCTGTGGAAGATTCACATGCCGAAGGGATGCCATCGCCAAGAATTCTTGCCGAAATCGCAGCCGCCCCGACTCATCGTCATATTGTTTTGGATGAGCCAACTTGAGTGCTCGTTGCGAGCCGTCCAACTCGTCGTGGACACGGTAAACCGTCCCCATGCCGCCGGATCCCAGGCGATCCAGTACCGTATACCGCCCCGCAACGATGCTGCCTTTGGGCTTTGTTTCCGATTCATTCGCCGAATCGAGTCCCTTCTGAAACCATAGAATCGTCGAATCAAAGGCAGCCGATATTCGCGAGAAATGGGTTGTCCGATGCCGGCTTTTCAGGATCGACGCCGTTGGCGTCGGAGCGTCCAGGCGAGGACTGCGGTTGCCGCGGTTCAGAAGCCATCATAGTTCCATCGAATTACGAACGCAGATTAATAGCCAATGAGCCATAACCACAAAGAGCTCCAATGGATTCCAAAACCTACGTCGTGACATCGGAAGGGTCACGCTCAGAAACTAAGGATAAGGTATTGATCGGCGGAGCAAGAGACGACCGCCATTGCCGAGCTTCTCCTGCAATCGATACCTACTATTGATCAGCTCATCGCTCACGGTCTGTACTCACTGCGAGGAATCGACGGGAACTGTGAATCGAGCTTGTTTGTGAATCTACGGTGCATCCTCAAAAACCGTCAATCATCGAATAGCGTTACCCGCGGCCGATGATGTAGCGCTGCGGATCGACTTCGTTCCGCAGAATCTCCAGTGCGGTTTGGTCCGGAGCCGGTGTCGATTCGAGCGGGTCGCGCACGAGCAGCTCAAAGCCGGTGCGGTCGCGGACCTCTTGCAGAGTGACGCCCGGATGCAACGACTCGACCTGCATCCGTTTCGTAGCGTCATCAAAGCCGAGCACCGCCAAATCGGTGATGACCTTGTATGGCCCGGTTCCCGGCGGCAGTCCGGCCGCCTCGCGTGCTCCGGGGCCAGTGAGATATCCGGGAGTCGTCACGAAGTCGCAGCGATCCACGAAGCGTCGCTTGTCGTGCGGCGTCAGGACGAGCACTCGCCAGCAGAACGACGCCAAATCGTTCGCGCCGCCGCTGCCGGGCAAGCGCACTTTCGGTTTCTGATAGTCGTCACCAATCTGCGTCGAGTTCAAATTGCCGAAGCGGTCGATTTGTGCTCCGCCGAGAAACGTGTACTCGACCATGCCGCGCTGGCAGGTCTCCATGATGTCGGCCATGCTGGTCGCCATCAGGCCGCGATAGAACGTGCGCGAGTCTCCCACGCTGATCGGCATCCGTGGCAACAGAGGACCGACGCCACCCGCCTCGAACAGCAGCGTGAGATTCGGCGCAGTCGTCTTCTGAGCCAGCATCGCCGCCGCACACGGAGCACCGGTGCCGACGACAACCATCGCGCCGTCTTCCAGCCAGCGCGCGGCCGAGCAGATCATCAATTCCATACGGGTGTAGTCGGGCATTGGGTTCTCCGATTCGTCGAATCCGTGGCGTGGCCGTCGATGATACACGCCACACCGCGGCGCGGCTCTCCAAGGCCGCATGATCAGGCTTGTCCCGGCGGGGCCATGGCCGGAACTCACTTTAACATGCGAGGATTGTTTTCCCCTGAGTTCTCTTCGCGATCTTTGCGACCTTCTGTTCCAATTTTTGTTTTGAACAGAAGGGCGCAAAGAGCGCGAAGTGGGACAAAGCATTGCAGAACAACCGGTGAAACGGTCTAAAGGACACAATTGCCACGCCAGATTTTTCGCTACCTTGATGGAAGGAAAACGCCATGCAACGCACACGGATCGGCCTCACGATGCTCCTGCTGTTGGTTGGGGCTCAATTGCCTCTCGCGGCCGAAGGGCCGATCGACATTGGCTCGCGGCGCGAGCTGTTTGTCGACGGGCACTTGATTGAATCGCTCAAGGACGCGCGGCGGCAGTTGCAGCATCCGACACCGCGCGAGGTGGCCATCGTCCATGATGCTCCGTGGGAAGGGGCCGGCAGCGGGTATCACTCGATTATTCACGACGGCGATCGGTATCGGCTGTATTACCGAGGCTCGGCGCTGGGTGTCGAGAAGGGGACGCTCAAGACCGGGCGTGAAGTCTACTGCTACGCCGAGAGTCGCGATGGCATCACCTTCACCAAACCGGAACTCGGACTGCATGAGATCGACGGCTCAAAGCAGAACAACGTCATCTGGACCGGAGTCGGCACGCACAACTTCGCTCCGTTCCTCGATACGCGAGCCGACTGCCCCAAGGAGTCCCGATTCAAAGCGTTGGGCGGAACCGCGGATCAAGGCGGACTGTTCGCGTTTCACTCCGCTGACGGCATTCATTGGTCGCTGATGCGCGAGCAGCCGGTCGTCACCGAGGGAGCGTTCGATTCGCAGAATCTTGGTTTCTGGGACGGGACGGCCGGTGTCTATCGAGCTTACTTCCGCACGTTCACCGGCGGCATCACCACCGGCAAAGTTTGGAAGCCCGAAGGCTTTCGAGCGATTCGCACGGCCACCTCGCGCGACTTCCTGAAGTGGGAACACGAAGCCGATCTCACCTACAAAGACTCGCCCGCCGAGCACCTCTACACGAACCAGATCGCGCCGTACTTCCGCGCTCCGCACCTGTTGATCGGGTTCCCAACGCGGTATGTCGATCGCGGCTGGTCGGACTCCATGCGAGCCTTGCCAGAACTGGAACGTCGCGAGCAACGAGCGACCGCGAACATGCGATATGGCACCGCTCTGACCGAAGGTTTGTTGATGGCCAGTCGCAACGGAGTTCATTTCGAGCGCTGGAACGAAGCCTTTCTGAGACCCGGTCCCGAGCGGCCCGCGACGTGGCTCTACGGGCATCAATTCATCGCGTCGCAGGCCGTTGAAACAGTGCCCTCACTGCCGGGAGCACCGCGCGAGATGTCGATTTACGCCGCCGAAGGTTCGTGGCACGGGAAAGGGAATTCACTGCGTCGCTACACGCTGCGGTTGGACGGCTTCGTTTCCATCAACGCCCCGTTGAGCGGCGGAGAACTCCTCACCAAGCCGCTGACCTTCACCGGCGACAAGCTGACGCTGAACTTCGCGACGAGCGCGGCCGGCGACATCCGTGTCGAACTTCAAGACGCGGCCGGCACGCCGCAGCCTGGCTTCACGCTGGAAGACTGCTCGCCTCTCTTCGGCGACACGCTCAACCGCACCGTCATCTGGAAGAGCGGCAGCGATGTCAGCTCTCTTGTCGGAAAGACCGTCCGCCTGCGATTCGTCCTGCGCGATGCGGACCTCTACGCCATGCAGTTCGTCGGGCACCGATCGCCGCAATGATTCCCCACGCGGTCATCGCTGAGAGGATTGCCGTACCGCGACCGTTAGGGAGCGGCCAACGCGGGCCGCTCCCTAACGGTCGCGGTACGGATTTCGTCGGCCTCAAAAAGTCTCGCTGATGATCACGCGAGGATTACCGCAGCGGTCGTGAAGCGGAGTTGTCCAATCGCAGCACATGCACGTGGCTGTATTGGCCAACGGCCCAGACCAATTTGCGGTTCGGGTCGTACATCAAGCCCATCGAGTTGTTGAACGATCGCCCAACCGTGCCTTTGCCGATGGGATCGTCTCCCGGCAACTCGATCCCGCGCCATGCGTTGTTGGCGCAGTCGTAGATCAGCCAGTGGAGTTTGTCTTCAACGGCCGCTCGCGCTCCCAGCAACACGGCGTCTGCTTCCGGCAGGTAGACCGTCTCGCGCGAGGGGACTGCCGCGAAGTCCTTTCCCGTGGCATTCAACCAACGAGCTTCACCGGACGAAAACTCGTAGGCCGCGACGTCCCCCTTGTTCTTGTCGGACCCGGAGAAGAACAGCAGGCGGTCACGCTTAGAGTCGTAGGCCATTCCATGTTGATCCGGCGACTTCGACGGCAACGAACCGCGCAAGTCGAGCGGTCGCCATACGCGCTCCTGACCATCGAGCCGCCACAAGCCGGCTCCGCCGCCGGCTCGTTTGTCCCCCCACGCCACGGCTCCTTGCGGCGTCGAGCAGATCGTCACGTTGTAGAAGTCGGCGCGATACGGATTCCGTTCCGGCCCGCGCGTCCAACGACCGGTCGACGAATCAAAGAAGTAGAGAAACTCATGCGGCGCGAACACCAGGCAGCGCAGTCGCGAGTCATAGCCGGTCGATTTGTAGGTGTGCCCCGTCATCCAGGGGTTGCCGCCGAAGCTCCATTCGCCGCGCACCTGATCGTTGCTGTAGACGAACTCCAGCGGCATCTCCGGCGCGAACGGCAGCGAGTAGCGATCGGTCTTCACGTCGTAGACTTGCGGAGCCGTCCCGCTGTACGCCGAATGCCCGCCGGAGAAGCGGAGGATCTGATCCAACTCCGGCGCGAAGACCGCCGAGCCCCAGTCCATATTCATGCCCGGCCGCTTCGGAGTCGGTCGCAGCACCCAGCGATTTGCCGGCAAGTCGCGAAGCTCGGCCGCCACGCGATCCGGTTCGGCGGGCGGAACGTCTTGCTGATACCACGCTGGATCGTAAGAACCGGTACGTCGCTCGGTCGCCTTCGGAGACGCACCGAATTGGTGAGTCGCCTGCTCGTCCCCCTTCGCTTCCAACGCGCATTGCCAAGTGCCGTCGGCGAGGACCGTGACGAGATCGTGAGTCGAGCCGGCCTGCACCGCCGCGCTCAGAAAGAAATTCGACGGACCGCGCGGCGACTCGTTCGGCTCCCATCGTCGCACAAGCTGCCAAGAATTCGCTCCGGTATCGAACAGCCACGCTTCCAGAGGTAGCGTTCGATAAAGCGAAGCGACGTACTCCGTCGTTGATGAGTAACCATAGCCGCCCAGCAGCAGGACTCGCTTGGACGTTGGCAGCCACATCAGCGCATGACCGGCTCGCGGCGACGGGCTGACGGTCGGCTGACATGCCTCCCAGCGATCGTTGACGACGTCGAACGTCCAAGTGTCGTTGATCAGTTGCTGAAGCTGATCGCCGCCGAAGAGCACGATCTTCTTCGCCACCGGATCGAACGCCAGTCGCGAGTTGGCCCGCGGCGGTGGTTGTCGATCGAGTGGCAATTGGCTCCAAGTGTTTTCCTTCGGCGAGTAAACCCAAGTCCCTGGATCGCCACGCTCGGTTGGGATGTTGCCGCCGCCGAAGAGCACGAAGCGCTGCCGGTGCGAGTCGTAGCACATCGAACTCCACAACAAGATGCCGCCAAGTTCGCTGGTGGGACTCGTGGGCGGATTCAGATCGGCCCAGGTCCGTTCGGCTGGGTCGTAGGAAAACGTTTTGCCGTGAGCGTGGAAGTAAAACTTCTTCGTGTCGGGATCGAAGTCGTATTTCTGTCCGAGCGAGAAGGTGCCATAGACCGTCCAGTTCGGCCGCGTGTTTCCTTCAACGTCACGGAAATGAAAGTACTCGTCCTTCCAAACCGGCGCGTTCGCGAGTCCGCGCGGCGGTCCCCAATCTCTGCCGAGCGGGAATTGATTCTCCCACGCGCTGTTCGCGGCATCCCAAGCGAGTACGTCATACGGACGCGGCTTCTTGTACTCGGCCCACGACGTGCGGCCACCGAGCACCAGCAGCGGACCGCCCGGCCCGGCGACGCCCAACGGAATATCCCAGCGCTGCCCGGCAATGGGAGGCGCGACCTTCGTCCAGACGTTGGCCGTTGTCGGCTCGGCAGCGGACAACGGGAATGCGACAACAAAAACCAAGAGTGGCAACAGTCTCATGGCGATCCCTTCCTCTTCCACGTTTGACCTGGTTTGCTGGTTCGACTCTCTCCAAGAGATCTGACACGCGAGGTGAATTGAGAGCTTTGGCGAGCCGGGCGGCATTAGCCCCCGGACGCTTCGAGGCCGTATCCAGTCCGGGGGCTAACGCCGCCCGGCTCGCCAAAAACATCTCATTTTGGGCCGAGTGAGATACCTTCGGGAAGTATCAAGTCGGCACGTTCGCGGCACCCATCGGCCAAGATCTCCAGGGAATTGAGTCGATCGTTTGTCAGCGCGCGATGGCGGGCCTCGTCTTCGGTTTGCGAAATCCCACACGCCACATGTCGCAACGTCAGTCGCTCGGTTGCGGAGTCGAGATCGCAATCGAGAAAGACGCGCAGATCAAACAGGCGCTCCAACTGCCAATCGCGCATCAGGACGTAAATGCCCTCGACGATGATGATCGGCACCAAAGGGGTGACTCGAATCATGTCGGGCTTGGGATCCTTCTCGGCATGATCGAACGTGGGGAACGATCCCGAACGTGTTTGCTTCAAGCGTTCCAGATCGGAACGGCAGCTCGCAGCATCAAACGTGTATTGAGCGCCGCGACGTCGCATCCCCTCGGCATCAAGCTGGCATCGAGGCAGATGGTAGCCATCCATCGGCACGACCACGGCGTCTGGCTGAAGGCTCTTGAGCACATCGCACAGCGTCGTCTTGCCGGAACCGGGGATGCCGGCAATCGCGATCAAATAAGCATCCGGACGTTGCCGCAGCGATTCGAGAATCGCGTCCGCGCGAATCGTGGCGGCGGCAACGGGTTCTGAAGGATCAACTTGTGCCATAGTTTGTTCTTTTGATGTGATCACAGATGGCTCACAGAAAAATGGGGTCAAAAAAAAGCGAGTGATCTCTTTCGTGCCGAGACTCCAACGTTCGGAGATTTCCCGTTTTTCTGCCCCCATTTTTCTGTCAGTCCACGGCTTCCTCGAAAACGACCCTGTCGACTTCGGCTACGACGAACGGTGCCGAATCTTGTCGAGCAACACTGCTCCGAGAATCACCAGCCCCAGTACGACCTTTTGCGTGTAGCTCTCAACGTTCGTCAGATTCATTCCATTTTGGATGACGGCGATCGTGAAGGCACCGATCAACGTGCCGAACATTTTCCCTTCGCCGCCGTTGAGGCTCGTTCCGCCGACGACGACCGCCGCGATGACATACAGTTCGTACATGTTGCCATAAGTCGCCGAGCCACTTTTGAGCTGCGAGGCCATGATCACTCCGCCAAGTCCCGCCAGCAGGGCGCTCGCGATGTACGCGAACATCAGCACGCGCCACACCGGGACGCCGGACAGCCGCGCCGCCTCGCGATTGCCGCCGACGGCATACAGATGCCGGCCGAGCCGCATTCGCGACATCAGCACGTGCGCGGCAACGTACAGAACGATCATCAGCAACACGGCGTTCGGAATCTTCCACAACCCTTCGCCTCGGCCGAGCCACACGAATGAATCGGGAAGCTGATAGATCGACTGACCCGCCGCGAGGAGGTATGCCAGTCCGGTTCCCACCAGCATCATGGCCAACGTGCCGATGAAAGGGGGGATGCCGAAGACCGTGATCATCCCGCCGGAAAACGCGCCGATCAGTCCGCAGATCAGGACAGCCGCAATGCCGGCCAGCGTCATGCCGAGCGCCGAAGCTTGCTCCGCTCCGGCGTAATCGCGGATGAACTTGGCGGCCAACACTGCCGACAGCGCGATCAAGCTACCGACCGAAAGGTCGATCCCACCGGTGATGATCACCATCGTCATCCCGATGGCGATGATTGCGATCACCGCAATCTGATTGGCGATGTTGACGAGATTCTCTGACTTCAAAAAGTTCGGCCATTTCTCTGTTCGTGGCTGTACCAACTGCGGATCGCCGAGCATCGGGAAGTCGGCTTTCAAATCCGCAAAGACCAACCACGCCGCCGTCGCTCGCGTGCCGGCGATCGCGTCGAGCGACTGCCCCTCCGCGACGATTTTCAGAAGGGCCGCACGAGCGTCCTTCGGCTCCCCTTTCACGACCGCCAACACGTTCGCGCCGCTAGTCGACAAGGCCGCTTCGAGCTTGCTGGCAAACAACGCTTCGTCCGCTTGATCGCGAGCGACAATCAACACGCGCGGAGTCTTGCCGAACTGCACATCGAGTGTCTTCGCGACTTGCCGAGCCGCCGCTTCGCCGGTTGGAGATTGCTCGCTGTAGGTCGCGACGCTGAAGAACGCGCACAGCAACGCCAGCACGAAGATCATGCCGTAGTCGGTCAGTAGTCGAGACAGCGTGCGATTCATGGGCATCATCCGTAATGTGACGTTTTGTTAAACAGGGTGGCTGGGCCGCATCCGAAACACTCAGTGCAAAGTGCAGAGTGACGAGTGCAAAGTGAAGAGTGACAATTCGCCGTGTCCGACATTTTGCACTTTGCATTCTTCACTCTGCACTTTGTGAAGTCCTCTCAAATGCGCGCAGCCCAACAAGAAACCGAGAACGGGTCGTTTAAGAGAGTCACGCAATCGCGAGTTTCATAATCTGTTCCTGCGTCGCACTTCGAGCATCCGCGATCTCGCCGGTCACGCGGCCTTCGTGCAGAACCAGGATTCGGTCGGCCATGCCTAGCACCTCCGGCAATTCAGAACTGATCATGAGGATCGCCTTCCCTTGCGCGGCCAATTCGTTCATCAGCAGGTAGATCTCGTACTTCGCTCCCACGTCGATGCCGCGCGACGGCTCGTCGAAGATCAGCACGTCGCAATTGCGAGCCAGCCATTTTGCCAGCACGACCTTTTGTTGATTCCCTCCCGACAGAGTCCCCGCTCGCTGCTCGCTGCTGGAGGCTTTGATCCGCAACTTCGCGACATACTGCGCGAATTCGTCCCGCTCGCGACGAAGCTGCACAAAGCCGGCGCGAGTCAGCCAATTCAAATTCGGCAGTCCAAAGTTCTCGCGCACGGAATGACCGAGCACGAGTCCTTGCAGCTTGCGATCCTCTGTGAGCAACCCGATCCCAGCGGCGATCGCATCGCGCGGCGAGCGAATCGCCAGCAAGCGCCCGTCGAGCCGGATCTCTCCCGCTTCGCGCGGGTCGGCTCCGAAGATCAGCCGCACGGTTTCCGTGCGACCCGCTCCAACCAATCCGGTCAGAGCCACAATCTCACCGCGCCGCACCGAGAGCGATACGTCGCGCACCGAGCGACCGCGCCGCAGGCCGGTGACCTCCAATCGCGGCGGGCCGATTGCGGTTGAACGCTTGGGAAACTCATCGCTCAATTCACGGCCGACCATCAGCTCAATCAACTCTTGCCGAGTGACTTGGGCAATCGGCCGTTCGCCGACGTTCATACCGTCGCGCAGCACGGTCACTCGGTCGGCCACTGTGAAGATTTCATCCAGGCGATGACTGATGTAGACGACGCCGATTCCTTGCCGCTTCAACTCCTCAATAATCGCGAACAACCGGCTGACCTCGTGTGAAGTGAGCGCGGCGCTCGGTTCGTCCATGACGATGATGCGCGCTTGAAACGCGAGCGCCTTCGCAATCTCGACGAGCTGTTGCTGCGCTGTCGTCAGCCGCCGGCACGGAGCATCGAGATCGACTTCGACTCCCAGCCGTCGAAACAACTCGGCCGCCTGCTGGCGTTCCTGGGCCTGCGCGACGAAGCCGAGCCGAGCCGGCTCTTGTCCCAGAAAGATGTTCTCGCACGCCGTCAGGCCGGGCACGAGATTGAACTCTTGATAGATAACAGCCACTCCGGCGCGGCGTGAGTCCTGCGGCGAGCTGAAATGTTGAGCGACTCCGTCGATCTTGATCGCACCCGCGTCGGCGTGAAATGCTCCACCGAGCACTTTCATCAACGTGATCTTGCCGGCTCCGTTCTCCCCCAACAGCGATAAGACTTCGCCGGCTTGCAGCGAGAAGTTGACGCCGCGTAGCGCCTGCACTCCGGGAAACGACTTCACGATGCCGCGCATTTCCAGAAGCGGCGCGGATGCAGTCATCGTCGTCACCCCAAAGTAGACGAGTCACTCCGTGACTCGAAAGTTCCGGTCACGGAGTGACCGGTCTACGATCACAGTCCCAGTGCCTGTTCCAAAGCTCGCCGCATCACCGTCGCGTCCGGTTCGATGCCGGTCCAATACTGCACGCCGACGATTCCTTGATTGACCAGCATTCCCAAGCCGTCGAGCGCCGTACAGCCACGCTCGGCCGCGTCACGAATCAACCGCGTGTGCGGCGGATTGCCGATGACGTCCGCGACCACCATCCCGGACTTCAACGAAGCGACGTCCAAATTCAGTCGAGCGTTTCCATCGTACAATCCAATCGACGTCGCGTTGATCACGACATCGGTCCCGGCGGGAACGGAAAACTCTCCGCTCCAGACAACTAGCTCGGCCTTGAGATTTAGCTTGCCGCGCAATAGTTCGACCAATTCGGCACCGCGCGATTCGGAGCGATTCACCACTGTGATCTGCCGGATGCCGGCCAGTCCCAACTCAACGGCGATCGCTCGCGCGGCACCGCCTGCTCCGAACATCACCACCGATTTTCCGCGCGGATCGGTGGCTGACTTCAATGACTTGAGAAATCCTTTTCCATCGGTGTTCTCGCCGATCAGTTTGTCGCCGCGACGGACTACGCAATTGACGGCTCCCATCACGGCCGCCGATTCACCGAGTCCATCCAGGTGCGAAATGACCGTCACCTTGTGCGGCAGACTGCAATTGAACCCGCGAAAGCCCAGCGCGCGAGCTCCTCGCACGGCCGCTCCCAAATCTTCGGGCGTCACCTCCATGTTGATGTACCGCCAGTGCAACCCGTGATGAGCAAACGCCGCTTCGATCATCGCCACTGTCGGATTCCCAGCGGCTCCCTGTGACATCGAGCCGACGAGTTCATGCAAAAAGTTCTGTGGATCGCTCATGGGATCTGTCTCTGAACAAAAGAAAAAGCCGCGAAAAAACTAACGCACTGATCGCGTCCAATTCCCTTCGCGTCCTTTGCGACCTTCTGTTCAAAATGAATTGCGTTCAAACAGAAGGTCGCAAAGGACGCTAAGAGTTAGAAGTCAATGAACTACTTGAGATCTGGGTCCGCCTCGGCGTCCGCTTTGCGATACAGGCTAGTCGGGATCAACATCTGCGGTGGGAGTTCCTCTCCCTTCGAGTGCTTCACGATCGCCGCGACGATTTCGACTCCCATCTTGTCTGGAAACTGAATCGGGTCGGCGTAGATCTTCCCTTCTTTGATCGCTTGCTTCCCTTCGGGTTGACCGTCGAAGCCGACGATCAAGACTTGATCCGCTTTGCCGGCCTTCTCCAGCGCGGCTCGCGCGCCGAGCGCGGCGGGGTCGTTGATCGCGAAGATGCCTCGCAGATCGGCGTGCGCTTGCAGCGAATCTTCGGCCGCTTTGTAGCCCATGTCCTTCGCTCCGCCACTTTCGAGTTCGGTCACGAGATCAATCTTCGACTTGGCCGACTTGTTGTGCTCGTCGATGACCTCGCGAAATCCCTTCACGCGGAGCAGGCAGGACTCCGCCTGCTTGAAGTGAAGGATCGCGACCTTGCCTCCGGCCTCGCCGAGTGCCTCGATCATCGCGTGCCCCGCTTCTTTGCCGCCGCCGTAGTTGTCGGTCGCGACTTGCGTGGCGATCTTCACGCCCGGTTCGTTGCAGGGGATGTCGACGGTAAAGACCGGAATCCCTGCTTCGTTCGCTTCTTGAATGACGGGAATGATCGACTTCGAATCGCACGGGCTGAGCACGATCGCGCTCACCTTCTTGACGATGAAGTCTTTGATCTGATTGCTCTGCTTGGCAACGTCTTTGTCGCCGCTGACGACGATCGTTTCGTAACCGAGTCTCTTTCCCTCGGAAATGATGTTGTCGCCGATGACCTTGAAGAACGGGTTATCAAGCGTCAGCAGCGAAACGCCGATGGTTCCCTTCGATGCCGAGGGAGTGACCGCTGGTGGCGGCGAGCCTGCTGGCTTGACGGCTTCTTCCGACTTGCCGCATCCGAGCGCGCAGAGCAACGTGCTTGTGAGCAGAAACCAAAGTTTGTTTTTCATGGTTGTTCCGTCGTGAGGAAGGTAAGGGGACAGTGTGGTGCGACGCTCCGCGTCGCAACTCACGACGCGGAGCGTCGTGCCACACTTACAGCTTTCCGGATTTCAAAAACTCGTGTCGTACTGGCGCGGTGACTCGCTGACCGGTCGTTGAAACAAACGTGACTTGTCCTGGAGCAAACTCCAGCGTCTTCACCATTTCGAACCCTTCGGGAATTTTGACCGCACCTTGGATGTAATTCACTGTCGTCGGTTGCGATGCCTTCAGTTCGATCGAGGTGGAGATTCCCTCTTTGCTCAGAATGTTCTCGCGCATCGAAGCCGCCAAGCCGTCGGCAAAGTGAGCGGTGACATCCTCCAGGCCGAGGCAATTGTTGCGGCCGTTCCAGGGATGTCCGTGGCGGCCGTGGTTCTCGATCCAGAAGACCGTGCTGCTGAGTACGGCCGGATCTTTCAGGGAGAACCACAGGTATCCGGCTTCGGAAAAAGTAGCGGTCATCCAAGCGGGGCCATTCGTTTTCTCCCACGGTTCATTCACGAGCTGAATCAGATCCGCATGCCCCTGCCGAGCCGGCAACTTGGTGAGATCTGCATCCGGTTCTCCTTTCCAAGCGACCGGGACTTTGGTCAGCGTCGTCCATTTCGCGCCCGGCAACAGCGATTGATACTCGCGCTGCTTCGGATCACTGAAGGTGCCGGGATACGTCATGCCGAAACGAAACGGACTGGCCGCAAGCCGCACGGTCCCCTCTTTGTCGGGCATCGCGAGCGTCGCGTGATGTCCCAGCGGTACGCGACCGGCGAAGCCCTCAATCGTGTGTCGCGAGTAGATCACGTTCTGAGCCTCGATCAGCGAGAGTTCCTTGGTGACTCGGCCGCGACGCACTTGCGTGTCGATCGACATCGTGAGTGTCGTCACGTCCCCCGACTTCTTCGTGCCGACATGCTTCCATTTCGCGCCGACGATTTCGCCATGCGGCGGATGTTTTTCACCGGCAACTTCATCCGAGTTCCCTCCAAACGGCATGCAGAAGAAATCGCCACGCAATGGCACCAGCACCGGAGCCGGCATGGCCAACGGCTTCTCGTCCTGCCACGGGCTGACGTAATAAGGCCGCACCGGCTTGTCCGAGTCACGGAAGAACGTGACCGGAGCCAAATGTCCGCCCAATTCGGTGACGGCCAGCTCCACCTGCTTTGTCGAGACGACATAGCTCGGTTGTGCGTGGATCGTGCGGACGGTGGCGTCATCGGCGAAACAAGCGGACGCAGTGATAACGATCAGCAGAGTCAAAATGTGGCGACAGGTCAGCAGCCATTTCATGGAAGGTCTCCTCAAGAGGACACACCGAGGGTCTGGGAACTCAAGCACGCAAGGCGGTCTGCACTTTGCCAGCGGACAGATTCATCGCCGCAAATACGCTGGAGCACGATCATGATTTCGCGAGCGCAATGCAACCGAGAGGGAAAGAGCGCTCGTTGGCGACATCCCAAACAGACCGACAGACAGTTTCAAAACCAGCACGACGCGCGAGCGAGTGGTTGATTTTCTGACGATTTGACCACTCGCTTGCGCGTCGTGCCAAGTTTTGCAACCGTCCCTAGTAGTTCACTCGGTAGACTTCCACCGATCCGGGAAATGAGATGCCGGTGAGCACGAATTCGAACTCCGCGTTGGGCGTCGCGTTTTCTTTCACCGAATCCGAAACCAAGATTTCGTAGCCTTCGGCGGTGTCTTCGCCGAGCTTGCTGGCGACGTTGACTTGCGGCCCTGCCAGGCGAACGTTGTCAATCTTCAGTGTGTGACCATAGCCGATTCCCAAGCACAGCAAGATTTGATCGGCGGGTTTGCGATCAACGTTGTATTGCTGACACGCTCTTTGCATAACCACCGAGCAGTTGATCGAATCGTCGATGTTGTCAAACCACAGCAACATGCTGTCGCCGACGATTTCGATGACAATTCCGTGGTGCTCGTCGATGATGGGCCGCAGCAGCCGTTGCGAGCGGTACACGATTTCCAAAAAATGCGTGACCCCGAATTCTTTCGACCGGCGAGTAAAGCCCGCGAGGTCGGTAAAGACGATGGCTCCCTCGACTCCGAACGACGACCAAATCTGCTGATCGACTGCCACCTTGTCGGAAGCATCGTTGGCTCGCACTTCGATCAGTTTCCAGAGCGTATGTTGATTGGTCGGAAAAAACTGGAATGACATGGTATTCCTCGTTGTTCGGGCCGGCTGCGACCGTGAGGAGTCTATCCGGCGCAGGTGAGAAAGCCACTTTTAGAATTTGGCTCGATCGAGTCGAACCGTCTCGAACTAGTGCGTTGTCAGAGCAAAGAATTGGGGTTGGACACATCAGCCGCAGGGTGCGAGCCCTGGTTCGAGCGAGATAAATAAACCGGGGCTAGCGTCCTACGGCTAATTTCGTAAGCCCCAATTCTTAGTCGTGACACAGCACTAGGCTTTGTCAGAAAACCCATCAGTCGTACTAAAAGGTCGAGCTTCTGTTGACTCGCCGCATGTCATCGGTCAAGCGGTTCACAGCCGGACCATCAGCGGCGAACTCGAAGTCAATCGTACGTCGCCTTGACTAGATACAGCCCCTGTGGCGGCACCGTTTCTCCTGCGAGCGTGCGGTCCTGTTGCTTGATGATGCGGCGGATGTCGCTCGGCTCCCAGTAGCCGCGGCCGACTCGAATCAAGGTGCCGACGATGGTTCGCACCATGTTGTAGAGGAACCCGTTGGCAACCAGATCGATCCACAGGAACTCGCCGCCAATCGGCTCAGCGGGTGCTGACCTCGCGCGCGGTGAAGCATACGGCTGAGAAAACGTCGGCTGGGGATATGTGAAGATGGGCCAACCGGTCTGCCGAGTTACCGCCGCATGCAGGATGGTCCGGACGCTGGTGGCCTTGTTGGGCCATCGAGTCTCGAAGCAGCGGAAGTCGTGCGTCCCCAGCAACTCTTGAGCGGCGGCATGCATTACGTCGGAATCCAACGCGACGTGATAGTGATAGGCGTAACGCTGCGCGAACGGGTTCGGATATTTCGAATTCAAGATCACATAGCGGTAATGCTTGCACTTGGCCGAGAACGTCGCATGAAAGTCGAGCGGCACTTCCTCAACCTCGCGCACCAGGATGTCATCCGGCAGGATGTTTTGCAGTGCGTCCCGAAATCCGTGGCACGGAATCCGGCTGTTCGTGCGGAAGCTGCAAACCTGTCCGAGCGCATGCACGCCGGAATCGGTCCGCCCCGCAACGAGCAATTTCACTTCTTCTCCGGTCAGCCGCGAGAGACAACGTTCCAGGACTTCTTGAATCGCTTGGCCGTTGGACTGGATTTGCCATCCGACGTATTTGGTGCCGTCGTAGGCGAGCGTGAGTTTCAGATTCCGCATGGCGCTGACTGGACCCTCTTTCGAACCAATCGTAGGCCGGTCGCTCCGTGACCGGAACGTTCGAGTCACGGAGTGACTCGTCTACGTTGAGACCCTGCGATGGACAATACCCTTTTCGCAAAGCCGGCAATACCATTCGCCTTTTGATCCGCTCGGAAACGCACCGGAAATCTTCTGACATGTCTGCGAATACGACGTCGGCGAAACACGCCGCGACCCCGATTGGAGCGACCGTTGACGAGCAAGTTCTGGTGCTCGATTTCGGTTCGCAAACCGCTCAGCTCATCGCGCGTCGTGTGCGCGAAAACCATGTCTTCTGCCAACTCGTGCGACACGACTTGCCCGCGTCGCGCATCCGCCAGATCGCTCCGAAGGGGCTGATCCTGTCGGGTGGGCCAGCCAGTGTTTATGGCAAAGGCTCACCGCAACCCGATCCAGAAATCTTCAACCTCGGCATTCCGATTCTCGGCATCTGCTATGGGATGCAGGTGACGTGTCACACGCAAGGTGGCGAAGTCACACCGGGCCAGACACGCGAGTTCGGTCATGCCCCTTGCCGAGTCCTCTCCTCCAGCGGTTTGTTCGACGGTGTGCCGCAAGAGTTCCAAGTCTGGATGAGTCACGGCGACCAAGTCCGTGACCTCCCATCCGACTTCGAGCCGATCGCGGCCACCGAGACCTGTCCGCACGCCGCCGCGAAGCATCGCACGAAACCGATCTTCGGTCTGCAATTTCACCCAGAGGTCACGCACACCGAACATGGCGGTCAATTGCTCTCAAACTTCGTGAAGAAGGTCTGCGGCTGCCGAGGCTCCTGGCGCATCAGCGATTTCATCGAAAGCGAGATCACCGGCATTCGTCAGCGAGTCGGCAACAACCGCGTGATCTGCGGCCTGTCCGGCGGAGTCGATTCATCAGTCGTCGCCGCGCTATTGGCAAAGTCGATCGGCGATCAAGCCTCGTGCATCTTCGTGGACAACGGCCTGCTGCGACTCGGCGAGGCCGAGGAAGTTCGCGACCGATTCTCGCAGCACTTCAAAACGGACCTGCATGTCGTCGACGCAGGTCAGCGATTCCTCGACGAACTGGCCGGCGTGAAAGACCCACAACAAAAACGAAAAATCATCGGCCGAGTCTTCATCGAAGTCTTTCGTCACGAAGCCAAGTCGATCCCGAACGCCAAGTATCTGGCTCAGGGAACGCTCTACCCGGACGTGATCGAATCCGGCGGAAGCCCCGACGGCCCAGCCGCGACGATCAAGACGCACCACAACGTTGGCGGGTTGCCCGAAGAACTCGGATTCGAGCTGATCGAACCGCTGCGAGATCTCTTCAAAGACGAAGTCCGACAGATGGGCCTGGAACTCGGCTTGCCAGAGCATCTGATCTGGCGACATCCCTTCCCTGGCCCCGGCCTCGCGGTGCGGTGTCTCGGTGAAATCACCGAGAAGAAACTGACTACGCTGCGCCAAGCCGATGCCATCGTCATCGAAGAACTGCACCGAGCCGGCTTGTACCGCCAGATACAACAAGCCTTCGCCGTGTTGCTGCCCGTTCAATCGGTCGGCGTGATGGGAGACGACCGCACCTACGAAGACGCCGTCGCTGTCCGAGCCGTGCAGACCGACGACTTCATGACCGCCGATTGGTTTCACCTGCCGTACGATCTGCTGCAACGTATCTCGACGCGCATCACCAACAGCGTCCGCGGCGTGAACCGCGTCGTCTACGACATCAGCAGCAAGCCCCCCAGCACGATCGAGTGGGAATAACGGGATCGCAATCAGTTCCGTAGCCGAAGTCGTGAGACTTTGGTGCCAAGTGGCACAATTCAGGTTCGTTCCCAGAGGACAACGAACAGTCTGGGGGCTAATGCCCTCCGGCTCGCCTGCTTTAGTGCAATAGAAACCCAGCATTCATGACCAACATATCCGCTACGAGTTCGCCGTCTTCGTTCGGTCGTTGGCGGATTGTGGTTTTGCTCATGGGCTACGCGGCGTTGGCGCACTTCAACCGCGAAGGATTAGCGGTCGCTGGCACGGAAGTCTTCATGAATCAGCTTG
Organism: Planctomyces sp.; assembly: GCA_005778115.1. GTDB lineage: Bacteria > Planctomycetota > Planctomycetia > Planctomycetales > Planctomycetaceae > SXKJ01. Next base: position 19,171 of record SXKJ01000503.1, read on the forward strand.
GCATCTCTGAAGTCCAAATGGGTTGGGTCTACACGTCGTTTGGGATTGTCTACACGACCCTCATGTTGCCCGGAGGTTGGCTGGTCGACCGATTCGGATCGGCGCGAGTTTTGATGTGGCTCGGTCTGACCATGGGGACGGTCGTCGCGCTGACCGGCGCACTGACCTGGCTGAGCAGCATCCCGGCGAGTCTGTTGATTGGCCTGCTTTTGCTGCGCGGCTTCACCGGTGCTTGCAGCGCTCCACTGCATCCGGGAGCCGCACACGTCGCGTCTGATGTCGTCCCTGATCAGCATCGAGCGACCGCGAACGGCCTGCGCACGGCCGGAGCCTTGATTGGGATCGCCTTCAGTTATCCGGTCTTCGGCTGGCTGATGGATACGCTCGGCTGGCCGTGGGCGTTTGTCGCGAGCGGTGGTGTGTTGTTCGGGTTCGGAGTGCTGTGGAAGGTCGCGGCGTCGCCGTCACTGCCGGCACCGCAACCGTCGGGCACCCCAACAACGGCCGAAGCCGATTCCCGCGCGGCGTGGATGCTGCTGGGAGAAAGCAGCCTCTGGCTGCTGTCGCTCAGTTATGCCGCCTATAGCTATCTCCAATACCTCTTCTTTTATTGGCTGGATTACTACTTCAAGTCTGAGCTGCATGTCTCGAACGCCGACTCGCGGCGGGCTTCGTTCTACATCTTCTTGGCGATGGGAGCGGGCATGGTGATCGGCGGCCTCGGCACCGGAGCTATGTGCAAGCGATTCGGAACAAATGGCGGTCGGCGTAGCATCGTCATGACGGGCCTGCTCCTGGGCGCGCTGTTCGCTCGGCTCGGCGTGCGGATGGATGACTACTTCAACGTCACCGTCTGCCTCGCGATGTCGATGGCGTTGCTGGGTATGTGCGAAGGTGTCTTCTGGACGACGGCGACCGACATCGGCGGCGAGGCTCGCGGTTTCGCCGGAGCGTTCCTGAACACCATTGGCAACATCGGCGGATTTATCGCCCCGGTGCTCACGCCGATGATGGCCCAATCGATGGGCTGGCCCAACGCGATCTCCGTGGCCTGCGTCATCGCCGGTGTCGGCGGACTGATTTGGTTCGTGATCAAGCCGCCAGAGAAGTCCTCAAGCAATCATCTCGTTTAACGGCAAGCCGAAGGCGTGCGCGTCTGGTGCTGATTCGGCCCCTGCTTAATTCAATCGCCGACCTCTCCGGCTTGCCGTTAAACGAGGAAGCGAGTTTTCCAACCCATGTCCAAACACGATTTCACCGCCGAAGAATTCGCCTCTCGCCGATCACGCGCTCGCGAGGCGATCGCCAACGCTGGCCTCGATTGGATGTTGGTCATTCATCCGGTCTCGATCCGCTGGCTCACAGGCTCGGATGCAAAGAGCTATCAAGAGTTTCAATGTCTGCTGATCTCGGCCAAGCCGGGACCGATCAGCGTGCTGACTCGTTCTGGCGAGCGAAACGAATTTCGAGACGACGCGCTGGTCGATCAGCTTTACACCTACGGCGGTGGCGAACCGGAAGACCCGATCGCGGCGCTGGCACGCATCGCCGAATTGCTTGGCATCCCTGGTACGCGCGTCGGCATGGAGGTGCCGGGGTTCTATCTGCACCCGCATCACTACGTGCGGATCAAGCAACACTTTGGCGACTCGCTCGTGGCCGAGACGACGAACTTGATTCACGACCTGACGCTCGTGAAGTCGGCGACTGAGTTGGCCTACATCCGCGAAGCCAATCGCATTGCCGACGTGGCCATGACTCGGTTCGCGGAAACGCTGGCCGAGGGCCGCAGCGAACTGGAACTCGCGGGCGAGGTCTATCACGCTCTGTTGACCGCCGGCAGCGGTTTAGCGGCCAGCCCGATCAATCTCGTCACCGGCGATCGCTCTTGCTTCAGTCATGGAGCACCGACTGATCGGCGTTTGCGTCGTGGCGACTTCGGCAGCATCGAATACGGAGCAACGTTCAAGCGCTACACCGCTACGATCGGCCGCCAATTCTGTTTGGGCCAACCGACCGCTCGGATGCTCGAGCTTTACGAACTCGTCTGCCGCGCGTCCGACGCCTGTATCGCGGAGATCCGCGCCGGAGTTCCCGCGATCGTCCCGCACGAAGCGGCGAAGCGAGTGATCGCTGAGGCCGGACTCGATTCCGCTCGCGTTCATTTGAGCGGATACGGTCTCGCCCCCGGTTCGCCACCGACCTGGGCCGAACCGATCTACCTCTTCGACGGCAGCACCTACACGCTGCAAGCCGGCATGGTCGTCACGGTCGAGCCACCGGTGTTTCTCGGTGACGAACGACTCGGCGCGCGGATCATCGACAATGTGCTCGTCACGCAAGACGGATGCGAATTGTTGTCACGCTTCAGCCGAGACCTGATCGTGGTCGCCTGACGGACTTGCGGACTTCGTTGTTCCGCGCAAAAGGGACATTGACGCATACCCCACCGAGCTTGCGTCATTGGTATCTACACAACTATCCGCACTTGAGGATGGGGAATGGTAACGAGACGTCACGAACGAGTTGTTTGAGGTCACTGAGATCATGGTGTTCGAGATATTCCAGCATCGTCAACACAACGCAC
>SXKJ01000504.1 GCA_005778115.1 Planctomyces sp.
CTAACGGTCGCGGTACGGTTTTGAAATCGCGTGCAGCGAAGTTACGGCCAGCGTGCGGCATCTTCACCATCCAGCCGTAGCGTCAAACACTTCGCACTGCCGCCAGCTTTGATGAACTCGCCGAGTTCCGTGGCGTGAGTTGTGTAGCCTCGTTCGTTCAAGCTGCGTTCCAATTCCGGGCAGCCGGTGTTGAGCGCCACATGCCGGCCGACGACCACCGCGTTGCAGGCGAACCGAGCCGCCTCGTCTGGGAGGACTTCAATCAGCGTCGGGACGTGTTGCCGCAACGCGGCTTGTCCGTATTCATCGAAAGCGGGAGGGAAATAAATCGCCTCGGTCGGGCTGAGCGGACAGAAGCAAGTATCGAGGTGATAGAAGTAATCGCTGACGAGTTGCAGCGGGATGACTCGGCAGCCGAGTTCTTTCGCCAGCCATTGCTCGCCGCCGACGTCGCTGCGAATCAGGTATCCGACAAAGAGCGTGTCACCGCAGAATAGCGCGTCCCCCGCCCCTTCGAAATCCCAGCCAATGGGAATCTCGCGAGTTTCAAATCCCGCGGCCTGAAACCACGCCGCATCGACCGCCGTCTCCGGCTGCCGTGCCGTATGGCGAAACCGCGCAAGATACGCGCGATCGCGCCACATCAGTGCGGCGTTCGCGGTGAAGACCAGATCGGGAAGTCCCTTCACCGCGTCCATCATGCGAATGTCGGCTCCGATCGAGACCAACACGTCGCGAAGCTGCCGCCACTGAGACTCGGCCAGCGAGCGGTCGCTTTGTCGGCTACGGCTCATCCACGGATTGATTTCGTACTCAATGCCGTAATGGTCCGGCGGGCACATCAAGATCGTCGGTCGGTCGAAGTGCGGCATGAGCAAGCCTCCGTGCAATGACGTTGACGCGGTCGCACTATCCGTCGACGTTCGCAAGCTGTCGAGATCATTCGCCGCTGGCTGGCGTGGTTGCCCGGCTCGTCTCGCGGGGCTAACGTGTCGCGCGAACTCATCCATTGGAAACAGGAGACGGTCCCATGTCTGATGTCACGATCAAAACTCGCGAGAACGGCCCATTGCTCGTCAGCGGCCCAATCACGCTGTGCGACCATCTCGGCAACAAGTACGACTTGACCGGCAAGGAAAACGTCGCGCTCTGCCGCTGTGGAGCGACCCAGAGGCGTCCGTTCTGCGACGGCTCACACAAGGCGAACGGCTTTCAAGCGGCTGAGACCGTCCCAACTCCGGCTCCGCAGTAAATCTCTGTCGCAAGCCTGTCCCATTCGCGCTCCACTAAATTCGCGCGGCCCAAATTGCCGCGCAAATTTAGTGGAGCGCGAATGAAGCGCACGACTGAATTCATCGACCACCATTCGCGTGGCTCAACGACTGGACCACATAATTCCGAAAGCGAGTGCCTGATGTTTCGCTTCCTTCTGCTCGTTGTCGTGTCCGTGTGCGTGGCGTCAGAGGCGGTTGCTCAGCCGCCAGCCGAGACTGATGCGGCCGCGATTCGTGCAGGCTTGTCCGACTTACAGAAGGCCATCGGCGAACTGAAACCGAAGAGGCTCGACGAGCGGCTCATCGCCGATGTCGAGGTCTACGCAAAAGGAGTCGAATGGGCGCTGCGGCACAACGAGTTTTACTTGCCGCCGCTTCCTAAGGACGGCTCGAAGCCGAAGACCGAGCCGAAATCGAAGTATCCGCAGTACGCTTTGAATGCGATCAAGACCGGTCTAAAACGAGTGGAAGAACTCGCGGCCGGTAAGCCAGGTTGGCCAACACAGGTCGGCAAGAGCATTCGTGGATACGTCTCGCGAGTCGATGGCTCGGTGCAGCCGTATGCGATCACGCTGCCGGAGGGTGTCAGCGCGAAAGGGGCGAAGCGTTGGCCGTTGTATGTCGTGTTGCATGGGCGCGGTGGCGACCGCAATGAGATTCGGTTCCTGGAGGACCATCACGACAAGCCGTGGCCGAAGGAGGGGCCGCTCAGCGCCGCCGACTTCGTGCAGTTGGATGTCTTTGGCCGGATCGACAATTCGTATCGCTGGGCTGGTGAGACCGATGTGTTTGAAGCCATCACCGACGTCAAACGCCGCTATCGCATCGATGACCGCCGCATTGTGCTGTGGGGCTTCTCGATGGGGGGAGCGGGGAGTTGGCATCTGGGAGTGCATCATTCCGATCAATGGTGCTCGGTCGGGCCGGGGGCCGGCTTCGTCGATTACTACAACTATCAGAATCGCAAAGAGCCGCTGCCGCCGCATCAGCACACCGGGCTGCATATTTACGATGCGCTGGATTACACGCTCAACGCCTTCAACGTGCCAATCTGCACCTATGGCGGAGAGCTCGACAAGCAGCTTGCGGCCAGCACGCTGATGGTCGAGGCGGCGAAAGAACAAGATGTCGAAATCAAGCTGCTGATCGGCCCCAACACCGAGCACAAGTTTCATCCTGACTCGTTCAAAGAGTTCATGGCGTTTCATCGAGCCAACGTCGAACGTGGACGGCCGGCTTCGGCGCAACGCAAAGAGATTCGCTTCATCACATACACGCTCAAGTACAACCGGTGCGACTGGCTGACGGTGGAGGAACTCATTAAGCCCCTCACCGCCTCGAAAGTTCATGCGACGGTGGCACCAGACGGCGTGTTGCACATTCGGACGGAGAACGTCGCTGCATTGCAGATCGCTCGCGATATGGCCGACCGGGTCGTCATTGATGGCAATGAGCATCCGCTGGCGAATGCCGGCGGCAATTTGCTTCCCGGAGTGGACTATGTTCGCAACGGACGGAAGTGGAATGTGCTCGAATACGACCAGTCACGCGCCTTCGCTGCCAATCCGGAAATCCACAAGCGACACAACCTGCAAGGCCCGATCGACGACGCCTTCATGGAACCGTTCCTCTGCGTGTTACCCACCGGCACCGCTTGGCACGACAGCCACGCGGCCTGGGCCAAGTGGACCTATGGCCGATTCGCTCGCGAATTCGACAAGTGGTTCCGCGGCCGCGCCCCGACGATCAAAGACAGCGAACTCACCGAAGAACAGATCGACGGGAACAACCTGATCCTCTTTGGCGACCCGTCTTCGAACGCGGTCATGGCGAAGGTGATTGAGAACTTGCCGATCACTTGGACGAAGGATGTGCTCGAAGTCGCGGGCAAGAGCTACGATCAAAAGACGCACGCAGTCTCGCTGATCTTCCCGAATCCGCTGAACCCGACACGTTATGTCGTGATCAACTCCGGACACACGCTGCATGACGCCGAGTTCATCGGCACGAACGCACTGCTCTTCCCGCGTTTGGGAGACATCGCTGTTCAGCAGTTCGAGCCTGCTAAGGCCGGCGGATTCACGGAGACGACCCAGTGGGCGACGTCGTTCGATTCGCATTGGAAGCTGCCGAAATGATGCCAGCGGGGAGGGCGAGGCTCCCGCCGAGCCTCGCCCTCCCGATGCGCGGAACAGTTCACGCGGCTTCAATCTGGTCGGCTTCGAGGCAGGCCATCGTGTAGAGCAGGCGTTGTTCTTCGCAGCGTTTGAGATAGTCGGGGGGCATGGCGGCGATGACCGCGTCCTCGAACTCGATGATGAATTTCTGCTTGGGCTTCTTGCCGCTGAGTTCCATGATCGTCGCGGTCCAGCCTGCAAAAGAGACCTCGGTGAAGTCGGGCGAGGTGACACCCTCCTTCACACGCACTCGCGAGCCGATCGTCAGTTTGCTGGTCGAAGAGTTGCTCATGCGGACTCGTGCGCTCCTGGCTCGCAAAGTTCGTCGTGTCATCCCGGCCGCAGCCGAGCGGGGCGAGACTATAGTTACCGGCCCAAGGAGCGCAAAGCGATTGGCTTAGCGGTCTGCCGTCGGAGACATCCTTGACGCTTGAATGCGCCGCCGGGATGCTCCGCCGTAACGATGCGACGAGTGGATTCGTCGCCAGCTCGCGCGGTCGCACTCACGGTGATGGAGAACTCTCATGTCCGAATCTTCCGCTGCTTCTGGACGTTGTTGGGTCGGCTTTGATCTCGGCGGCACCAAGATGTTGGCTGCCATCACCGACGAAAAGTTTCACCCGATCGTGCGCAAGCGTCGGAAGACCCACAGTGAAGAAGACAACTCGACCGGCATGGGCCGAGTCATCAGCACTATCGAGAAGGCACTGGAAGAAGGGGGCATCTCCAAAAACCAACTGGCTGGGATCGGTATCGGCTGTCCGGGGATGCTCGATCTGGATCGGGGCATCGTGGTCGAGGCGGCGAATCTCGGCTGGAAGGACGAGCCGGTGCAAGACAAGCTGGAGAAAGCGTTCGGCTGCCCGGCCGTGATCATGAACGACGTCGATGCTGGCGTGTACGGCGAGTATCGGCTCGGCGCGGCGAAGGGAGCCCGCACGGCGCTCGGCGTTTTTCCGGGGACCGGCGTCGGCGGCGGTTTGGTTTATGAGGGAACGATCTTTCGCGGCAAGAATTTTTCCTGCCTCGAAGTCGGCCACATGCAGGCGATCCCCGACGGCCCGCGCTGCGCGTGTGGGCGACTCGGTTGCCTGGAAGCGGTCAGCAGCCGTCTGGCAATCGCGGCCGCGTCGGCCCAAGCGGTGTTCCGCGGTCATGCTCCCATCTTGGCCGAGTTGACCGGCAGCGATTTGTCGAACATCCGCAGCGGCGTGTTGGCGGAAGCCGTCAAGAAGGGGGACAAGGTGATCGAACAGATCATCCGCGACGCGGCCAATCACATCGGCACCGCAATTGGCGGATTGGTGCATCTCCTCGCGCCGGATGTGGTCGTGCTGGGAGGCGGCTTGGTTGAAGCCATGCCAGATTTGTACGTCGAACAAGTTTCGATCGCCGCGAAGAAATGGGTGCGTCCGACCTACGCCAAGACCTACGAGGTCGTCGCCACGAAGTTAGGCGACGATGCGTCCGCGCTCGGAGCCGCGGCCTGGGCCGAGGCGACTTTCGCGAAGAAGTAGTTCCTCGCGACAGCGCTTTCTCCGCTCGGCAATGCTGTTAATGAGCATTTCCCTGTGGCAATCGGGGATTCGGTCGCTCTTGCGAGTCTCAGCCTACGGTCGGCGAAAGATCGACCTTCTTGATCATGTCGCCGATTCGCACTCGTCCGGCCGAATCACGATCGACTCCAAGACACCGCCGTCTCGCGGTGCTTTCAGCAACTGAGCCATTCCCGCTTCGAGGTCTGCCATCGATTGGTGGATGACTGGCTGCTCAAGGTTCATTGGCTAATCCTCTTCGATCAACGATGTCAGGTGCCTGCTTGAGGATTCTAGTTCTTTCAATCGGAGCATTCTTTGAAATCTCGGAAGGTTGGGACTGTCCGGATAGATGTCTTCGAACGATTTCAGGAGGCGTCGTGCGGAGGCGATCTCGTCTTTCCGCAGAGCCAACTCGAAGTCCACACCAGTCATCGCGGCGAATTCAGACGTATGGAAGCGCCGCGAAACTCGCAGAGGCTTGAGCCACTCGATCGCGGCCTCATCGTCATCCTTCATCAAAGCCATGCGAGCGAGATTGGAACGTGCAATCGCGTTGTCTTCCTCCATTGATAGCACATGTCGCAGAATTCGTTCAGCCTCGTCAAACCGCTCTTGAGCCAACACCGCCGCCGCTAGGTTGTTGTGAGCGGACACCAATTCGGGTTCCAACTTCATCGCTGTTCGAAACGCCCGCTCGGCTGCTCGAAAGTCGCCTTGTTGCAGTGCCGCTCGGCCGCGCTCCATCGCCGGACTGACCCGCGGCGAGAGCGGATCGGTCGGTTCGTCAGTCACCTCGATCTCCAAATTCGCGATCTCAGTCCAACGCCCGTTGGCAAAGAATCGGACGGGCGACGGCATCTCGAGACCGAGTTCACGCAGTTCGTGCAGAGCATTGAACCGTCGCGCGTCCGTCCCGCGATCGCTCAACGCGAACTCACGCAGCGCTTCACGGAGTTTGGGGGTGTTGAACAGACCGGCGAACTTGACCGCCACTTCGCGGGACTTGTCGTCGCCGATGCGCAGCAGCAACGGAATCGCCGACGTGAAACCAGGGCACTGCTCGTTGAACTGGCGAGCTGTTTCACGCAGTCTTTCGACCGATGGCTTTCGGCCGAGTTTTTCAAACGCCTTCAACAGAGCGTCGATCATTTTTCCCGGGAGCAGGTTCTCGAACGGATACAAGAACGGCCCGTTCCGCTCGACAATCGGCCGTTTCAAGTCGTCCAAATTCTTGCTGGCAAAGTAGAATCCCGGCCGAACCTTCAACGCCGTCCGCCAATGAGACTCGGCCTCCCGCGTCTGTCCTTGCCGAGCCTGCGCGACGGCAATCGAGTGATGCAAATCGGTCGCTTCCGGCCATTCCCATTCCTGCGGATCAATCAACCGGCGTGCCTCATCGGCGAGCATCAGCGCGTCGTCGTCACGCTCCAGCAGGACGAACGTCGAAATCATCCGGCCCCAAAAGTCGAACCGCTCTGGCCGTTCATCACGCATTCGATCCGCGACAGCGTTGGCTTCATCACGCAGCCCTAACAGCAACGCGAATCGGACCACGTTCGATTGCGCGAACAGATTGCTCGGTTCAAGCTCCGCGGAACGCCGTGAGACGTTCAACGCATCCAGCCACCGAGCCGAATGAAAATACGCCTCAGCGAGGTTGTTGAGAATGGAGGCCAGCGGCCGGTGCTCGCGCAGCGCCGCTTCGCCCAGCGAAATGACACTCGCCATGTCAAATTGCTGCATCGCGTGGAAGACTCGCTCGTGGGCTTCCAGCAACTGCCAACCCACTTCGTCAGGTTCCCCGCCAAAGGTGCGGATGTTTTTGACCGCCTGTTCTTCGCAAGATTCCATGATCCTGCGCAGGCCGTCACTCTTCGCGTGAAACGGCCAGCGATCCAGAAACCGTCGAATGGCCAGCGTCGTCAAACCCGGCAACGAAGCCATTCCCAATGCCCAGCACCACTGAGCCGCGACGTCTGGATCATTCGGAGTCAATCGCATCCAGCGTTCGGCCGCTCGCAGCAAACCAGGATCATCACCCAATTCGCGGCACACGGTGACTTGTCGATTGGGAATCTCCGGCCGATTCGGCCAGTGCTCCGCGAGTTCATCGAGAATCTCATCCGCCGTCACGAAGTCACGACAAAACATCAACTCATCGACTTCCTCCAATGCCGTGAGCAATTTCTCCGGCACTCGCTCCGCGAGAGTTTTCGCGGTGATTTTCTTCTGTCGCTCCTTCTGCTTCGCCTGCCGCCGCTGCTCCTTCCGCATCCCCATCGCCCCACCTCCTGTACCGGATGTTTGGAAAAGATCCCTCTCGAACTTCAACGGAATTTAAGCGTCGCTCGCGACAGTTCAAAGTCTCAGTCCAGACAAGCGGCGAATGCAGACCGCGAGCCAACCTTCGCACCACTCGGCGTACTCGGAATCGGACGGCGTGTCGCTCGGCGCGTTCGCAATTCAGGCTCGCGTCGCGACGAATGCCTGATGGTGAGAATTTCAACGCGGCTCTCTGCTGGATTCACTCGTTAGATGCGGTAGCGTCCGGAGAATGTATGTCGGACGTTGTTATCGCGTGCCGGTTCGTATGTCGGCGAACTGAAGGGCTGTGTCGCCGACAATCGCGTCCGGCCGACAATTTCTCGCATCACTTTTCGAGCCGCAGTCGGATTCTCCGCCGCGAGATAGTCACGAACAGCCGCCAGGTCGAGGCGTGCTCGTTCGGACCATTTCACTTGAGTGCGGAACAGGGTTCGTGCGGAGATCGGTGTTGTGTGACGACTCATCTTGGGAAGCTGTCCCGAAGTTCCTCTCGGTCGCACGAAAGAGTCAAACAGGCATTCCGCTCGGTCGTTGCAGCCATCTTTCTGTCCCACATCTTTCTGTGAAAGCTGTGTTGGTGGAACAGAAAGATGGGGGACAGAAAAATCCGCTTCACACGTGGGCCGTCCGTGTTCTCGGAGAGATCAGGCGACTTCTTCCCAGCCGACAAATTCGAATTCGCAAACCCTGTTCTGCACTCATTTCACTTGGAAAACCCTGTCTCGATTTCCTCTTGGGAATGGACACGCCCGGCGGCGAAGTCCTCATCGGCTTGACGAATCGCAGCCAGAATTTCGATCTGTTCAAGCACTTCGTCGAAAGAGACTTCCTCCGGCATCTCACGGACGGCGTTGAGTAACGGCTTCTTTCACAGACATGACGTACCTCACTTAACGGGATCAGATTCAATCAGCCCGGCTACTCGGAAGCAGCCGGGCTGTTGAGCAATGAGATCAGCCCAAGCTCACCGTCACCGTCTTCGATTCGGTGTAGTTGTTGAGCGCGGCGGCTCCGAGTTCTCGGCCGATGCCGCTCATCTTGAAGCCGCCGAAGGGGGCGGCGGCGTCGAAGACGTCGTAGCAGTTCACCCACACCGTGCCGGCTCGGACGCTGGCGGCGAAGCGGTGAGCTTTCTGGACGTCCTTCGTCCAGACGGCGGCAGCCAGGCCGTAGTGCGTGCTGTTCGCGCGCGTGATGATCTCGTCCATGCCTTGGAACGGCAGGATGCTCATCACTGGGCCGAAGATTTCGTCTTTCGCAATCGCCATCTCGTCGGTCACACCGGTGAAGATGGTCGGTTCGATGAAGTAGCCCTTGTTGCCGAATCGGTTGCCGCCGGTCAGGCACTTCGCCCCTTCCGATTTGCCCTTGTCGATGTACGACATGATTTTGTTGAACTGGTCCGAATCGACCTGCGGGCCTTGCGTCGTGTTCGGATCGAATGGGTCACCGAGCCGTCTGCCCTTCGCACTGGTCAGCATCTTGTCGACGAATTTGTCATGAACTGATTGCTCGACGAACAGCCGGCTGCCGGCGCAACAGCACTGGCCTTGATTGAAGAACAAACCGAACTCAGCCCCGGCGACGGCCGCGTCGAGATCGGCGTCGGCGAAGACGACGTTGGGGCTTTTGCCACCCAACTCAAACGTCAGCCGCTTCAGGGTGCTGGAGGCATCGACCATGATCTTCTGAGCGGTCTCGTAGTGGCCAGTGAAAGCGATCTTGTCGATGCCCGGATGCTTCACCATTGCGGCTCCGGTCGCTCCGAAACCAGGGATGACGTTGATCACGCCATCGGGGATGCCCGCCTCTTGAGCCAGTTCGGCCAGTCGCAAGCAGGTGAGCGGTGTTTGCTCGGCCGGCTTCATAATAATTGTGCAGCCGGCGGCCAGAGCCGGCCCCCACTTCCAGGCGGCCATCAGCAATGGGAAAGTCCAGGGGATGATTTGCCCGACGACGCCGACCGGCTCGCGGCGCGTGTAGCAGAAATAGTTGCCGCGAATCGGGATCGTGTCCCCTGTGAGCTTGTCGGCCCAGCCGGCGTAATAGCGAATGCAGTCGATCGACAGCGGCAAGTCGGCGGCTCGCGCGTCGCTGATCGGCTTGCCGTTGTCGAGCGATTCCAGCGCGGCCAATTCATCGAGATTCGCTTCCATCAAGTCGGCGAGCTTGTTCATCAAACGGCCTCGGTCGCGAGCATCCATTTTGGACCACGGCCCGGTTTCAAACGCGGCCCGCGCGGCTTTCACGGCGGCATCGACGTCAGCGGGATCTCCCTCGGCCACTTCGGCGATCACGGTTTCGTTGACCGGGTTGATCGTCTTGAACCGCTTGCCGCTGCGGGACTCGGTCCACTTGCCGTTGATCAGCATGTTGGTTTGACGAATTTTCGGCGGAGCAAATTTGGCTTCAGCAGTCGCGACCATGATTGGGTCTCCTGGGACGAAAAAGTTGTGAGAGGAAGCTCAACGTGAACAAGGCTAACAACCACACAAGCCAGTGACAAAAGTGTTGATCAACGTAGATCAACGTAGGGTGGGTCGAGTCATCGAGACCCACCAAAACGCCGACAAATCGTGGTGGGTCTCGATGACTCGACCCACCCTACACCAACGCCCTTACTTCGGCGGCTCGACTTGCAGCAGCGTGTACGGCACTAGGGCCAGCGAATAGATGTTGCCGTCGCTTGTCTGAGCACATCCGAGATTGACGTACTTCGTGGTCGTCGTGCCGTCGGGCAGTTTGACGATGCCGTAGTGCATTGGCAGGGGCTTGCCGTCTTTGTCGACGAACTCGGTGTAGTTCGGGTTCTTGATCGCGATCGGGCCGAGATCGACGGGGCCGGAACTTCCGGGGCGATAGCGGACGTTGTGCAGCAGGTTCATGCCGGGGGCTTCCTTCTCAAAGCGGCCTCCTTCGGTGACGGCGGCACAAACCTCGCCAGTGGGGCCGACGCACATGGCTCGGCAATCGACGCTCTTCGCGCCGGGAATCAGAGTGCCGAGGCTGCGGCCGGGTAGCGTGTCACCGGTGGCAGTCAGGTCGTAGGCGTAGAGTTGGTTGGTGCTCATCGGAAGGCAGTACAGCGTCTTGCCGTCGGGGGAGATGTCCCAATTGATCGGATGCCCGGTCGTCGGCAGCGCGAGGTTGGATTCTTTGGTCGGAGGTAGTCCATCAATCGTTTGCTTCAGCCGTTCGAGCTTGTCGTTGTTGGGGTCGTACCGAGCGATCTCACCGCCGAGGATCGGGTGGTACGCTCGGCCGAGATGGTCGATCGAGATGAACGCGAAGATGTGATGGCAGTCCATCAGATCGCGATACTTGCCCGTCTCCAAATTCAGAATCATGAAGTGCGAGTCTTCTGGCTGCCTGTCCGCGCAGGTTGAGATATACGCGATGCCGTGCGACTCGTCGGGAGTGATGCTAATGATGCCGTGATGCGGGACAGGAATCGGATAGACCTTTGTCTTGCCGGTCATCGGGTCGTAGACCATCGGATAGCCGCCGGGGTAGTCCTCCCACTTCTCGTTCTTGTCCTTCTCTGGATAGCCCTGTTTGGTGGCGAAGTAGATTTTGCCGCTGGCTCCGACGTTGTTCCGTGTGTGGATCTTCGATTGAGCCGCGAAGCCGGTCGCGGTCGTGCCGATTTCCTTTTGCGTATCGACGACGATTTTCATTTGCTTGGTGGCCGGATCGAACTCGACGAGGTACGAGCCGACGCCGTACTTGGCCGTGCCGATGTAGAGCCTCCCGTTCTTGCCGGCGACGATTGAGAAATAGCCGCTCCCTTGGTTAGTTGTCTCTTTGGGAATCGCATACGCGGTGGCCGGCAACCAATTCAGTTTCGGCTCCTCGGCAAAAGCCGGCGATAGACCGAAGACAGCGCACATGCACCATCCGAAAACTTGCTGCCAATTCTTGATCAACATGAATGTCCTCCTTCTAAAGTCAGATTGATGGAGTGGCCGGCCGAACGCCGTTAGCCGACAGCCGCTATCTCAAAATCAATCAAGGTGTGATAACGGTTATCGGCAGTCGGCTAACGGCTGTCAGCCGGAAGCGTGGGTCAATTGCCGGTGATGGTCATTCGCTGATCGACTGGCACGTCACGGCGTTCCCACTTGCCGCGACCGTGAGGGAGGATGACATCGAGATCACACTTCTCGATCGCGCCGAGTCCGAAGTGCGCGATCGATTCTTGACCGGACGTGTAGCCGCAACTGGCGGTAATTTCTTTCGTGCCAAGCAACGCCTTCGGCTGCCCGAGTTGACCGGCCGGATAGATGCGAATGACAGCGCCGATGCCGGTGCGATTCACTCCGGTCTTCGCGGTTCCTTCGACGGCGACGTCCAGCCAGTGGCCGCCCGGAGTTTCATTCTTGAGCAGCATCGAGCGAGCGTTGACCCACCAGTTGGCGAGGAAGAAATCCAAGCGGCCGTCGCGATCGAAGTCACCGCTGGGGCCGGGGGCCGTGTAGATGATTTTCTTTTCGCGTTCGAGCTTGTCGAAGAACTCGCCCGTACCGGCCATCTTGATGTCATCGGGGGTCGGAAAATCGTTGACGGCCAAAGCGTCTTCACGGAAGCGCGGCAATCCGGTCGCCGCATCGACGCCCAGATTTTGGAAGATCACCGGATAAGACTTGCCTCCCGCGAACTTCACGATCGGCGTCGAGATGTCGGGCCAGCCGTCGTTGTTGAAGTCTTGGATCTCGACGTGTGGAGCCTTCATCGCCAGCGGCTTCAGACCAACCGCTGACGTGACGTCTTCAAACTTCGGGAGACCGTCAATCAGACCGCGATGCAAATACAGTCGCACCGGCACGCCACCGACATGCCACGGTTGGCTAAAGTGATGACCAATCAAGATGTCGGGCAAGCCGTCACGGTTCACGTCGGCGATGGACACTCCGCAGGTCGTGTCGTCCGGCGTGTGGGTCGTGTAATCCCAAGTGAAGTCGGCGTGGGTCTTCGGCAGTTCTCGAAACGCTCCACGACCGTTATTGATGAAGAGATGATTACCCGGATCACGTCCCGCCTTCAGCAGATCGCGACCGGCAATGAAGAGGTCCGGCCAACCATCGCCGGTGACGTCTGCGGCGGCGACTCCCAAACCAGTTGCGAGTCCTGGCAGACCAACAGCAGCGGTCACGTCTTGAAACTTCAGGGCACCGAGATTTCGCAGCAGCTTCGTGCGACCAACTCCCCCTTGATAGATGCACTCGCCGACCAGCAGATCGAGCAACCCATCGCCGTCGTAATCGAGCACCGTCACGCTGCGGCCCGCGAAGTCTCCGGTGACGCTCGGCCGAGAACCCGATTCCGCTGAGACGTCGGCGAAGCGTCCGCCCCCATCGTTGCGAAACAAAAAGTTGGGGGCTCCGTAATGCGGCTGCTTGTAGGCCGCAGCGTCGATCGCGTGGTTCGACAGATACAAATCAAGATCACCGTCGTTATCGAGATCGGCAAACACCGATCCGCTGGCTCGGCCGAGCACTCGCAGCGCGGGCTGTTCATCGAGCGTGAACTTGCCGCGTACGTTGCGAAACAACTGATTCGGCTTCGAGTCATACGGATGCCCGCCGAACGTCGAGACGTACAAATCGAGCCAGCCATCGCCGTCGATGTCCCCCCACGCCGCCGAATGCCCCGCGATCTTGCTGACGTGCGGAAACAAACCCGCCTCGTCGCCAACGTCTCGAAAGACGAATTGGGCTGCGGCGAAATTCGTCGTGCCGATCAGCCAGAGCCAACTGCCAACGAGCGGCAGCCAAAATCGAGAACAGTTCGTTCTCACGCTCATCACGCACGCTCCTGTCGGAAGACGTCGGGCTTCGTGGAGACACGGCAAGCTAGCAAGCGGTCAGCGTCTGCTCCAGCAAATCAAACGATGTCATTTGGCCAAGAGTGTTTGGTCCGCAGTCGCCGATGACGTTAGGATGGCTGCCGAGTTCCACTACTCGCCAGGGCATTCTCATGCTGACTCTTTCCGGTTCGCGGCCTTCATTTTGTGATGGAATCACTCGCCGCAACTTTCTCAAAGCGGGCGGGCTGGGGCTGGGCAGCTTCGGACTGGCTGACCTGCTGCGCCTGCGAGGAGAAGCGGGGACATCAGCAAACATACCGAAGTCGATTATCCTCGTCTGTTTGCCCGGAGGTCCTAGTCACGTCGACATGTATGACATGAAGCCGAACGCGCCCGCCGAATATCGCGGCGAGTTCCGGCCGATCCCCACGAATCTTCCAGGACTGGAGATCTGCGAGCACATGCCGTTGCAGGCGACGATCGCCAATAAGCTCGCGGTCGTTCGCAACCTGACGTTCACGCAGGGCGACCACCAGATGCAGGAGGTTTACACGGCCTTCCCGGCGGCTCCGAATGCGCCGTTCTTGTCGCCGCCGATTCGTCCTGCGGTCGGCTCGATCATCAGCAAGTTGCGCAGCGGTCAGCGTTCGCTGTTGCCGAACTACATCAGCCTGGGAGGGAGTGACTTCTACAACGTCGCGGCGGCGGAGGTACCGATGTATCTCGGCCCGTCGCATGCCCCGTTCGAGCCAAAGGGAGAGATCGTCGGAAACTTAGAACTAAAGAAAGAAGTGGGGCTGAGCCGACTCGGCGATCGACAGTCATTGCGTCGCACGTTCGATCAATTGCGTCACGATCTGGATGCGACGAATCAGTTGGAGGCGGTCGATTACTGCAACGCGAAGGCCGTTGACATGCTGACGTCCCCCGCTGTTCGCAACGCCTTCGACCTCGAACAGGAGTCGCCTGAGACGCGAGCGCTCTACGGATCCGACACCAAATTTAAGTTGTATTACCAAGCCGGCCACACCTGGCATGCCTCGCGGTTCCTGCTGGCTCGACGGCTGGCCGAAGCAGGCGTGCCGTTCATCACGCTGACGGAGGGAGGCTGGGACGATCACGGCAAGGTCAACGACGCCTCGCCAGCGGGGAACGTCTTCGAGCGGTTGCGCGAGAAGCTCCCCGTGTATGACCGGTCGATCTACGCGCTGATCACCGACCTCTATCAGCGCGGATTGGACAAGGACGTGGCCGTCGTCGTGTGGGGAGAATTCGGCCGCACACCCCGCATCAATTTCGCGGGAGGGCGAGACCACTGGCCGCGCGCCGGCTTCGCCCTCTTTTCCGGAGGCGGCTTCCGCACAGGGCAGGTCATCGGCCAGACCGACGCCCGCGCCGAACGACCGACGGGCAAGGCGTACAACCCGCAGAACGTCTTCGCCACGCTCTACCATTTCCTGGGCATCGACCCCGATCAGTCCACTTACCGCCACCCCAGCGGTCGCCCGATGCACCTGTTGGACGACACCGATCGGATTACCGAGCTGGCCTAGAGACAACGCAGGTAGTACGCGACCAATGATGAAACGAGCTCTCGGTATCCTCGCCTGTCTGTTGTTGTCCGTTCCGTTAGCGGCCGAGGATCGCATGCGGTTCAGTCGCGACGTGCTGCCGATTCTGTCCGAGAACTGTTTTGCCTGTCACGGCCCGGACGAGTCGCAGCGGAAGGCCGATCTCCGGCTCGATCAGCGCGAGGGAGCCCTGACGGTGCTCTCATTGGAAAAGCCCGCCGAGAGCGAACTGCTGGCGCGAGTCATTTCGACGGACGATGAAGTGGTCATGCCCCCGCCGGCGTCGCACAAGAAGCGTCTCACCGCACGGCAAGTGGAGACACTGCGACGCTGGGTCGAAGCGGGAGCACCGTGGGGCAAGCATTGGGCGTTCGAGCGGCCGGTGCAGGTCGATTTGCCGAAGCTCGCCGCGCATCCGATTGATGCGTTCGTCCTGGCGCGGTTGGCGGAAGATGGACTCGCACCGTCGGCTCGCGCAGCGCGACACACACTTGCGCGGCGCGTGTCGTTCGATCTGACGGGGTTGCCTCCGTCGACGAGCGAACTCGATGAGTTCTTGAAAGACGACTCGAACCTCGCCTACGAACGGCTGGTCGATCGACTGTTGGCGTCGGAGCATTTCGGTGAGCGATTGGCGATGTGGTGGCTCGACGCCGCCCGCTATTCCGACACAGACGGGTATCAAGGTGACGCGACGCGGACGAACTGGCCGTGGCGCGATTGGGTCGTGGGAGCGTTCAATCGCAACCTGCCGTTCGATCAATTCACGGTCGAGCAATTCGCGGGCGATCTGCTCCCCAACGCGACGGCCGAGCAACGGCTGGCGACCTGCTTTCATCGCAACCACATGACGAACGGCGAAGGGGGCCGCGATCCCGAAGAGTCTCGGATCGACTATGTGATCGACCGAGTCAGCACGACCGGCACGCTCTGGCTGGGTCTGACGCTCGGCTGTTGCCAGTGTCATTCGCACAAGTACGACCCGATCACGCAGCGCGATTTCTATTCGCTGACCGCCTTCTTCAATTCGATCGACGAGGACGGCAAAGCCAGCACGGCCGCGAAGCCCTTTCTGTCGTATCAATCGCCGCTGGCCGCGCGAGCGGTTCAAGAAGCGCAGGAACTCGTCGATCAACGTAAGCCGCGCGAAGCGCAGGCTCGAACTGCGGCGGAGTCGCCCTTCGCGGACTGGCTCGTCGCGCGAGCCGCGGAAGTCAAAAGCGGCTTCCAAGCTTGGCATCCGCTGGTGAATGCGGAGCTCGAATCCATTGAAGGGACGCAGCTCTCGCAAACACCCGACGGAACCGTGCAGGCCAGCGGAGCCAATCCGAGGCAAGATGATTATCGACTCACGGCGACCGTGAAGCTGTCGCGAGTCACGGGCCTGAAGTTGGAGGTACTGCCGCACGAGTCGCACACCGGCGGCGGCTTGTCGCGCGGTCAATCGGGCGAGTTCATCCTGACCGACATCAAGGTGCAGGTCCGTCGGCGCGGGAGCTCGCAGATTCGCGACCTCCTGGTCGCCAACGCCGTCGCCGATGTTTCCGCCGAGCAGAAGGATGCTCGCAGCTACGGCGACGTCAAAGGGGTGCTCGACGACGACCCGCGCAACGGCTGGACCACCAAAGGCCACGATTCCAAGCAACCTCATGTCGCCGTGTTCGCGCTGGCCGAGCCGCTCGAACTGGAGGCCGACGAGGAACTCGTCTTCGAGTTGCGTCAGCGTTCAACAGACGGCGATGCGAACATCGGCCGGTTCCGTGTGTCGATCACCGATCAAGCCGGTGCAACCATCCGCAGCATCGACACACCGTTGCTGGAGCAACTCGCAGCGCTGTCGCCCCCCGACGTAGCCGATTTGCTCCGCAACTCGGTTTCAGGCCGTGGAACGAAGCAGCTCAGGCAAAAACTCTTCGACCAATTCCTCGCCGATCACGCGCCGTATCAAATCGAGAAGTCAGCATTGGATCGCGCCACCCGGCAATTGAGCGAAGTTCAGAATGGAGCCAAGAAGATCGACGTGATGGTGCTCGCCGAGCGGGCCGAACCCCGTCCGACACATGTGCTCTTGCGCGGGGTATGGGACAAAAAGGGTGAAGTCGTCCTGCGCGACGTGCCGGCGGCGATCACAGTCTGGACGACCGAAGAGCCTCGCACGCGGGAACAGCTCGCGCGTTGGATCGTCTCACGCGAGAATCCGCTGACCGCGCGCGTCATCGTGAATCATTTCTGGCAGATGCTGTTCGGCACGGGATTGGTGAAGACTACCGAGGACTTCGGCTTGCAGGGGGAACGACCGTCGCATCCGGAACTGCTCGACTGGCTGGCGGTCGATTTCATGGAGCACGGCTGGAACACGAAGCGGCTGCTGAAACTGATCGTCACCAGCGAAACGTATCAGCAGAGTTCATCGGTCTCGGTAGAGCTTCTGGCTCGCGATCCGGAGAATCGTCTGCTGGCTCGCGGTTCTCGATTCCGTCTGCCAAGCTGGATGTTGCGCGATGCGGCGTTGAAGTCATCGGGACTGCTGAACCCGGCGGTCGGTGGTCCCCCCGTGCGGCCCTATCAACCGGACGGAGTCTGGGAAGAGATGTTTATGGGCCGCTTCAAATACGAACCGAGCGAAGGGGCTGCCCAGCATCGACGCACCGTCTACGCCTTCTGGCGGCGAGCAATCGCGCCGACGTTCTTGTTTGACTCGGCCCAGCGCCGCGTTTGCGAGGTCCGCCCCTCGCGCACGAATACGCCGTTGCAGGCGCTGACGCTGCTCAACGACGCCAACTACCTTGCGGCAGCCCGCTCGCTGGCCGGTCACGCGCTGCAAGCGGGCGCTGATCCGGCGACTCGCCTGACCGAGATCACCCGCCGTGTCGTCTCACGTCCGCCGACGCCACGCGAGACCACGATCCTGAAACGCGAACTCGATCGCGCGTTGACCCATTTCCGTGCTCATCCCGCCGATGCGAAGAGTTTTTTGCATCAGACCAACTATCAACGTTCTGAGCAGACTCAGTCCGATGCCGACCTAGCCGCCTACACTCTGGTTGCCAGTTTGATCCTGAATCTGGATGAAGCCCTAAATCACGAATGACTCGCAACCCGTAGAATGACCAGCGATTTGGTGGGTCTCGATGACTCGACCCACCCTACAATGAATTGGCTGAGGGGAGCATGTGATGGCTGATTACCGACGCAACTACGTTCCTGGAGGAACGTACTTCTTCACCGTGGTAACTGCCGGACGCCGCCCGATCCTAACGACCGATCGTGGCCGCGAATGTCTGCGTGAAGCCATTGACGAGATCAAAGCCAAGTCGCCATTCACGCTTTTCGCCCTCGTGCTGCTTCCCGATCATTTGCATTCAGTTTGGATGCTGCCACGCGGGGATGCCGATTATTCAACGCGATGGCGCCAGGTTAAGGAGAAATTCACTCGCAAATATCTGGTTCGCGGAGGTAGTGAAGCCGTCGTTTCATTGTCACGGCAGAAAAAGAAGGAGCGAGGCGTCTGGCAACGTCGCTTCTGGGAGCACACTGCCCGAGATGAAGAAGACTTGAAGCGCTGTGTGGATTACCTGCATTGGAACCCGCGTAAGCACAACGTCGCCGCAAGAGTCCAAGACTGGCCGTGGTCCACGTTCCACCGCTTTGTCGAAGAAGGCGAATACGATCTCAATTGGGGCGGTACTGACCCTTGCCCAAACTACGACACGCCCGAATGGAACGACGAATAATCGGAAACGTAGGGTGGGTCGAGTCATCGAGACCCACCAGGAATAACCAACGATCTGGTGGGTCTCGATGACTCGACCCACCCTACGTTTGAATCACCGAACAATGTCCAACGACCTGATCAATCCAACTTGCGAACTCGCGCTGGACGTGACGCGCCGACACTTTCTTGGTCGCGGCATCGGCGCGGCGGCGCTGGCGCAATTGCTGGTGCGAAACGGTCGCGCTGGCGACGCCACGAACGACTCGCCGGCGGTCGCGCTGCCGCACTTCACCGCGCGTGCGAAGCGTGTGATCTTCCTGACTCAATCTGGCGGGCCTTCGCAGATCGAACTCTATGATGAAAAGCCGGGGCTGCGGGAATGGGCCGGAAAAGAACTCCCCGATTCGGTGCGGCAAGGCCAGAGGCTGACGACGATGACCGCCAGCCAGAAGCAACTCGTGATGCCCTCCCGCGCGAGGTTCCGTCGCTGCGGAGAAAGCGGAGCGACGGTGGGCGAGTGGCTGCCGCATCTCGCGAAGGTTGCCGACGAGTTGTGCTTCATCAAGTCGATGCACACCGATCAGATCAATCACGCGCCCGCCATGACGCAGTTTCTCACCGGCAACCAGATTCCGGGAAAGCCGAGCATCGGCACCTGGGTCAGCTACGGACTCGGCAGCGAGAACCGCAACCTGCCGGATTACCTGGTGATGATCTCAAAGATGCAGCGGCCGAGCGATCAGCCGCTCTACGATCATTACTGGGGGAGCGGCTTTCTGCCGTCGCGCTATCAGGGAGTGAAGCTGCGCAACGCGCGCGAGCCGGTGCTCTATCTTCGCGACCCCGACGGTGTGCCGCGTGAACTGCGGCGCGGGATGCTCGATGGGCTGGCGGAATTGAATCAGCAACATCTGGCCGAGACCGGTGACCCGGAAATCGCGACACGCATCCGGCAGTACGAGATGTCCTATCGCATGCAAACCAGCGTGCCGGAACTGATCGACCTGAGCGACGAGACCGACGCCACGTTTCAGCTTTACGGCCCCGACTCGCGACGACCGGGGAGCTACGCGGCGAACTGCATTTTGGCTCGGCGATTGGCCGAGCGTGACGTGCGGTTCATCCAACTGTTCCATCCCGACTGGGATCATCACAGCCGGTTGCCTTCGTGGTGTACCGCTCGATGCCGCGATGTGGACCAACCGACGGCGGCGCTCATCACCGATCTCAAACAGCGCGGCCTGTTAAATGACACGCTCGTGATCTGGGGTGGCGAATTCGGACGGGGCGTTGCGGGACAAGGCCAGTGGGACAGCCCAGAAGCGGGGCGCGATCATCATCCGCGCTGCTTCACGATGTGGCTCGCCGGTGGCGGCGTGAAGTCGGGCCTCACCTACGGATCGACGGATGACTTCAGCTACAACACGGCTGAGAACCCGGTACACGTTCGCGACCTGCACGCGACTGTGTTGCATCTGCTCGGTATCGATCACGAGCGATTGACGCATCGCTTTCAGGGACTCGATTTCAAGCTGACCGGTGTCGAGGCTGCTCGCGTGGTGACAGACCTTCTCGCGTGACACGTAGGGTGGGTCGAGTCATCGAGACCCACCAGCAATGACCAACGAGTTGGTGGGTCTCGATGACTCGACCCACCCTACGAGATGAAGTCGATCATGAAACAACTGCTGTTTGTGGTGACGCTGTTGGCGATCAGGCCGAGCATGGCCGAGGAACGCCTGGATGTCTGGCCGGACCTCGCCCCTGGCGAAACGACGCGACTGATCGGTGAAGCGCAGCCGCGTTTGGCCAATGAAAATCCCCCGGTCACACGCGTCGTCAACATCACCCGGCCGACGTTCACGGTTCATCTGGCTCCCAAACCGAATGGGGCCGGAGTGCTGATCCTGCCCGGCGGCGGTTTCGGAAAAGTCGTTCCCGATAAGGAAGGAACGGAAGTGGCCGAGTGGCTGAACCGGATCGGTGTCTCCGCGTTCGTGCTGAGCTACCGCACGAAGTCCGGTAATGACGATCCTGGTTGGGCGCGGCCATTACAAGATGCTCAACGCAGCCTCGCGCTCATTCGTTCGCGAGCGAACGAGTGGGGCCTGAAGCCGGATCGCATTGGGCTGCTCGGCCTCTCGGCGGGAGGAAACGTCGCCGCGAGATTGCTCAGCGCGTCCGGGCGTTTGACCTACGAGCGCATCGACAAGATCGACGATGTGCCGCTTCGTCCCGACTTTGCGCTGCTAATCTATCCTTGGAACATCTACGACAGCGAACGGAACGAACTGGTCGAAGGCGCGGCGGTCCCGAAGAACTGCCCGCCCGTGTTCCTGGTCCATACGGACGACGATCGTTCGTCGTCGCTCGGTTCGGTCTTGTTCTACGCTGGACTCAAGCGGCACGGCATTCCGTCGGAGTTGCACGTTTACGGAAACGGCGGTCACGGCTATGGCCTCCGTCCTGTCGCGGGTTCCCAAATCTCATCGTGGCCCGATCACGCCGCCCATTGGCTCGAATCCAGAAGTTTTCTGAAGAACTGAAATCGAAAGCATTCCCATGAAATCACCACTCTTGTTCGCGGTCTGTCTGCTGGTTGTCGGAAGCCAGGTGTTGGAAGCTCGTGCCGCAGACAAACCGAATGTGCTGTTCATTGCGATTGATGATCTGAACCATTGGGTCGGTCATCTGGGCCGGAATCCGCAGACGAAGACGCCGAACATCGACCGGCTGGCGAAGCAGGGGGTGACATTCACGCGAGCTTACTGCACCGCGCCGGCGTGCAATCCGTCGCGAGCCTCACTGATGTCAGGTCAGCGGCCAAGCACCACCGGTTGTTACACGAACGGGCAGAACTGGCGGCCGGGGATCAGCGAGGACAAGTTGCTCAACACGCAATTCACGCAAGCGGGCTATCGCGTCTACGGCGCGGGAAAGATTTATCACGGCGAGTACGATCGAGGAGGCGATTGGGCCGACTACTTTCCCGGCAAGGGGAACACGAAGCGGCATCCGGATGCGAAGGATGACGGCGTCGGCGGCATCCAGTTCTATCCGCTTGCGAACACCGACGAAGAGATGCCCGACTACAGCGTCGTCAGCTACGGCTTGGAGAAGCTGAAAGAGAAGAGCGACAAGCCGTTCTTTCTGGCGATCGGTTTGGTGAAGCCGCACATGCCGTTCAGCGTGCCGAAGAAGTGGTTCGACATGTTCCCGCTCGATTCGATCCAGCTTCCGCCGCATCGCGAGGACGATCTCAACGACGTCCCGCCTGCCGGAGTGAAGATGGCAGGTCCGCAGGGGGATCACGCGAAGATCGTTGCCTCCGGCCGTTGGAAAGAAGCCGTGCAGGCGTATCTGGCGACGATTGCCTTCTGCGATTCGCAGGTAGGCCGATTGCTCGACGGCCTGGAGAAATCACCGCACCGCGACAACACGATCGTCTGCCTGTGGAGCGATCACGGCTGGAGTCTGGGTGAGAAATCGCACTGGCGAAAGTTCGCGCTGTGGGAAGAGCCCACACGCACCGTCTTCCTCTGGAAAGTTCCCGGAGTGACTCAACCCGGAGGAGTCTGCGACCGCACGGTCGATTACGTCAGCATCTATCCAACGCTTTGCGAACTGACCCGCCTGCCGCAACCAAAGCATCTCGACGGCCGTAGCCTCGCGCCGCTGCTGCGCGATCCGAAGTCCGCTTGGGACACACCCGCCATCACGACGCACGGCTTGAAGAATCACACCGTTCGCACGGAAGGCTGGCGCTACATCTGCTATGCCAACGGGGATGAGGAACTCTACGACGAAATCGCCGACCCGCTCGAATACACCAACCTCGCGAACCGCTCCGAACACGCTGCCCGTAAGAGCGAACTCGCCAAGTGGCTCCCCAAGACCGATGCCGCGAATCTCCCCGGTGCCGAGGGGGGTGGTGCCAAGAAGAAGGCCAAAGGGAAATGAACATGGCTCGATCGTTTTTCGATCGTAGGGTGGGTCGAGTCGTCGAGACCCCCCCCACGGATTGCCCTTCGTGGTGGGTCTCGAAGACTCGACCCACCCGACAATTCGCCCAGCACGACGAAATGGCCGGCTTTGGGGAAATGAAAGGGTGAATTGACTCGGTCGCACCCGACTTTTAGCGTATCGACCAATCCTGATGCCGTCGGCTCTTTGAACAGTCGGCGACAACTGCCCGCCTGCTTCCCTCCCGCTTCGCATACTCAAGGACGCATCCATGCCGCGCGTCTCGGTTTTCTTTGCCGTTCCGTTGATGCTGGCTGCTCTTGGCAGTGCCGGCGTCCGGGCGGCTGAACCAAACCAAGCCGCTTCGCTACATGCGCAGATCGACCAACTGATCGAGGCCGATACGCTCGTGCCGCCGATCGCACCATCCGATGACGCGGAGTTCCTTCGACGGGCGATGCTCGACCTGCATGGCATCATCCCGACGGCGGACGAAGCCCGCGCGTTTCTCAGCGACACTTCGCCGACCAAACGGACGGAATTGATTGATCGCCTGCTGGCGAGTCCCCGCTATGCGCGGCACTTCGCGACGACGTTCGACGTCCTGTGGCTGGAACGCAAGCAGGAGAAGAACATCAAGTCGCAAGACTGGTACGACTATCTGTACCACTCGATCCACGACGGCAAGCCATACGATCAACTCGTGCGTGAGATCCTGACTGGCGACGATACGCAGGAGGCGACACGCCCGACTCTGAAGTTTTATTTCGCTCGCACGGTCGAGCCACATGCTCTGACCCGAGATATCGGGCGGCTGTTCTTCGGCATGGACATGCAATGCAACCAGTGCCACGACAGTCCGATCGTGGAGGACTACAAGATCGGCGACTACTACGGACTGTACGCATTCGTCAGCCGCACGTTTCTGTTTCAAGATGCGAAGAAGGTGCCATCGCTCGGCGAGAAGCCGGAGGGCGAAGCGAACTTTAAATCGGTCTTCACGGGAGAGAGTGCCGACAAGGTGGTTCCCAAGCTGCCGCGCGGTCCCGCGTTGGTCGAGCCGGTCTTGCTGAAGGGGGAAGAGTACGCCGTCAAACCGGCCAAGAATGTCAAACCGATCCCCAAGCATAGCCGCCGCGCCGCTCTGGCCGAGCGGGGTGTCGATGGCTCAACCGAAATGTTCGATCGCAACGCGGTCAATCGGCTGTGGGCGCATCTGATGGGACGCGGCCTGGTCCACCCGGTCGAACTGCATCACCCCGACAATCCCCCGTCGCATCCGGCGGTGCTCGATCTGCTGGCTCAGGAGTTCCGCGAGCATGGCTGCGATCTGCGCTACCTGCTCCGCGAGATCGCGCTCACGCGGAGTTATGCGCGGACGTGCGAGTTGCCAAGCCCCAAGAGCTTGAACGCGGCCGCAGTCGCTCAGCGATCGGAAGCCTGCCAACGCGATCTGGACGCGCTGGAGAAACAACTGCCGATGGATGGCGAGAACGATGCACGACGATTGAAGACTCAGATCAATGCGAAGCGAAAAAGCCTGGAAGAAGCGCGGCTCGCGGCCGACTATCTGAGCCTTGGCAGTAATGACGCGAAGCAGGCCGAGCTGAAGTGGGAGTTGCTGGTCAAGTTCTGGGAAGATCGGGGCGACGTCGGGTTGCTCAAGCCGCTCGCGCCGGAATCTTTCGCCTTGAGCGTGCTGCAAGCGACAGGGGCCGTTGATTCGGCTCAAGAGAAAATCCGCGTTTCCTTCCAAAGCAAGAAGCCGAAGGAGTGGACCGCCGCCGAACCCGCCGATCGGCCGCGCGTCGAGGCGATGTATGTTGAGAAGCTGACCTACACGCAGTTCAACAGCAACCTGCAACAGTTCATCGGCATGTACGGCGACGCGCCGGGCGCGGACTTCGGTGCGAATCTGAATCAGGCCTTGTTCTTCGGCAACGCGGGCGTTGTCGAAGGCTTGCTGAAGCCGGTCCCTGGAAACCTCACCGATCGCCTGACAAAGTTGAGCGATCCGCAAGCCGTGGCCGATGAGTTGTATCTGTCCGTGTTCGGCCGCCGTCCGACCAAAGAAGACGAGTCTGCCGTCGCCGAGTTTCTCAAAGACCGACAAGATCGCGCCGCCGCGATTCAAGAGCTGACCTGGAGTCTGATGTCGAGCAACGAGTTCCGATTCAATCATTGATAATGGTGTTTGCCGATTCGTCTGTAGTCCGACCCCTTGTGGGTCGGATGATTCTGAATCGGCGACTAAATCCAAAAAGACCTCGAATCATCCGACCCACAAGGGGTCGAACTACAGTTTGCCTAACAATACGAATCAGTCAGCAAACAGGAGCTCGATATGAAATGCGATTACGCATGTGGAACCGCGGAACACGGGACATCGCGGCGACAGTTTCTCGGTGGTCTGGCGACCGGCGTCGGGGCACTGACGCTGGGCGGCTCGGCTTCGTGGATTCCGGTCGCGGCGGCCGAGCAACTCAAGCAGACGCAGAAGCGCATCCTGACTTTTTTCCTCCACGGAGGAGTTAGTCAATTGGAGAGCTGGGATCCAAAACCGAACACCGTCTGGGGCGGACCGTTCCGATCCATCGCGACCAGCGTGCCGGACATCCGCATCTCCGAGCTGCTCCCCTTCACCGCGCAGCAGATGCACCACTTGTCGCTCGTGCGCGGCATCAACACCAAGAACAGCGGCCACGGACCTGGCCAAATCCAGATGACGACCGGACGCAACCCGATGGGTGCCGAGCAACCGCATCTCGGAGCGGTCGCGGCCAAGGCGCTGACGCCTGATTCCTTCTCGCTTCCCGGTCACATCCTGATCAAAGGAGGCGGCAGTAGCGGCGGAGCAGCCGCGTATCTCGGCCCACGCTTCGCCGCCGTGACGTTGGAAGATGGTAAAGCCCCGCAGCATTCTCAGTTGCCCAATACGGTGAGCGGCGAGGCGGAATCGCGACGCCAAGAGTTTCGTCGATCGGCCAACGATCGCTTCGCGGGACGACGTCGTACCGCCGACACGGATGCCTACACGCTGAGCTTCGATCAGGCGCGCGAACTGATGGCTCGCCGCGAGGTGTTCGACGTCTCGAAAGAACCGGCCCGCGACCACGAGCTATATGGCAAGAGCGAGTTCGGGCAACACTGCCTGCTGGCTCGCCGACTGCTCGAAGAGGGTGTGCCGTTCGTGCAAGTCAATCATTCGAACTACGACACGCACTACGAGAACTTCGACTATCACCTCGAACAACTTGGCGAATTCGATCGCCCGTTTGCCACGCTCGTCAACGACCTGCACGAGCGCGGATTGCTCGCAGACACGCTGATCGTGGTCATGTCCGAGATGGGCCGCACACCGAAGATCAACCCGCGCTACGGCCGCGATCATTGGGGAACGGCCTGGAGCGTCTGTCTCGGCGGCGCGGGAGTGGCACGCGGCGCCGTTGTCGGTAAGACCAGTTCGGACGGCATGAAAGTCGTCGATCGCGAAGTGGATCACGGTCATTTGTTCCACACCTATCTGCAAGCGGTCGGCGTGGACACCAAGCAAGAGTTCGTCATCGGCGGCCGCAAGTTCCCAATCGCCGACCCAGCCAAAGGCCCGATCTCGGAGTTGCTGGCATGAGCGAAGAGCTGAAGAAGACTGACGCCAAGGAGTTGAAAGACGACGACAAGAACAAACCCGCTCCCGCCGCGGCTGAGCCTGTCGAACCGGCCCAGATCAAAGCCGATCCGAGCAAGACGCATGTCGTCGCGACCTGGAAGTACGAGCGGCCGCTCACCGCTTGTCGCTTCGATCCGCTGGGGCGTTACGTCTTCGCCGGGACCGAGGACTACACCGTTCAACGCTTCGACCTGAAGGACGGCAAACCGACTCCGCTGCTAGGTCACGAAAGCTGGTGCCGCGCGATCGGCTTTTCTCCCGACGGCAAAGCGACCTTCACCGGCGGCTACGACGGCCGGCTGCTGTGGTGGCAAACCGATGCCGACTCACCGACACCGCTGCGAGCCATCACTGCGCACAACGGCTGGATTCGCGCACTGGCCGTCTCCCCCGACGGTCAGCAGATCGCGACGTGCGGCAACGATCATCTCGTCAAAGTTTGGAACGCGGCGGATGGAAGCGTCATCCACACGCTGACCGGGCATGAGTCACACGTCTACAACGTCGCCTTCCATCCCGACAACCAGAGTTTGGTCTCGTGCGATCACCGAGCAATCTTCCGGCACTGGAATCTGTCCGACGGCAAAGAAGTCCGAACCTTCAGCGCCCCGACCCTCTACAAGTACGACGACAAGTTTCGAGCACATCTCGGCGGAGCGCGCAGTCTGGCCTTCAGCGGTGATGGCAAACTCCTGGTTGCTGGCGGCACGACGAATGTGACCAATGCGCTCGGCGGAATTCTCGAATGCGCTGCCGCGTCGTTCGACTGGGAATCGGGCAAGCAAAAGCTGTTACATGTCACGAAAGAGAAAAACCGTGGCACGATCTGGGGCTTGGCTTGGCACCCCGAAGGCTATTGGATCGGCATGTCGGGCGGCCGCAATGCGCTGCTCGTGTTCTGGAAGCCCGATCAAGCGGAGGAGTTCGCCAAATTCGCGATGCCCGAGATCGGCCGCGACTTCGCCCTGCACCCCGACGGCCTCCAAGCCGCTGTCGCCATGGCCGAGAGCCAGGTGCGAATCTGCCGTCTGACCGCAAAGGCATGATCTGTTGAGTTCCTCTCTTAAGGAATCGTCCTCTCATGGCCGCACCCAAACTCGGTAAGGCGCTCAAGGAAAAGATGCAGCGCGGGCAAACCGTTTACGGCACCTTCTTTCAATACACGGTCAATCCCGCGATCGTTGATGTCCTGCCGGACGAAGCTCTCGACTTCGTGATCGTCTCGGCCGAGCACAATGCGCTCGACTTGGCCGAGTTCCTCCCAGTGCGATACGCGCTGGCGGCCAAGGGAATCGCCTGCCTGGCGCGGACTCACAGTCGCGAGCCGGATGATGTGTCGAAGGTATGTGATTCGTTCGACGGCGTGGTCGTGCCCTACGTCGAGGATGTGGAACACGCTCGACGTCTCGCGGCCGCCGCGGTCTATCGGCCGCTGAAGGGACAAGCTCTGGAGCGAGTCCTGTCTGAAGGCAAATGGCCCAGCGAGAAGACTCGGAAGTACGCCATTGAGGAACGCTGCGCGAACACGGTCTTCGTTCCGATGATCGAATCGGTCCTGGCGGTCGAGAACCTCGAAAAGATCTGCTCGATCCCCGGCGTCAACGCGGTGTTTGTTGGCCCCAATGATCTGACCACCAACATGGGCATCCCGAACGAGTACGACCATCCGGACCTGATCGCGATGATCCAGCGGATCATTGATGTCGCCAACCGCTCGCATGTGGCCGCGGGAAGTTGGTTTGGCAAACGGGAGCAAATGGAACGCACGCTCAAACAAGGCTCACGGTTCGTGGTCTATTCCAACGACGGCGCATTGTTCCGCGAGTCGCTGGAGCAATCCCTCGCGCAACTCCGAAAACGCTGACGTTCTTATTTCTTTAACGCCGCAGCCGTTTCTTGATGCTGCGCCCACGCAGTCTGTTGCAGTGTCTTAGCGACATCCGCCGGAATCGCATCGGGCGCTGCGAGACCGATGGGACTGCGGTCGGTCAACACGCTGTAAATCATTCACGAGTAGAGATACGAGCCCCACAGCCCCGGATGAGCGCGATCTTTGGCGAAGAGAGTCTCCAGTCGCTCGGTCGAGGGCTTGTCGCCGAAGTATTTGATGTAGGCATAGCTGGCATCGACGATCGGGACTCCCAATTCCTTGCCCATTGCAAAGTGCAGGCTGTGCTGCCGCTCGAAGCCTTTGGGGTAGTCGCTGAGAATCGACGCGGTCCCGAACAAGACCGTATTCGAGCCGCTCTCTTTGATCAATGTGTGGAACTGCCGAGCGTAAGGTTGGAACGCGGCTGCTTCGACATAATAGATGTCTTGCAGAACAACGTAGTCCCACTTGCCGCTGGCAATCATCGCGCGAGCAGACTCTTCGCCAGTTCCAGCATCCCAATGCGACCGCAACGACGCGCCCCCTTTGATGCAACCACCGACCTTAATGGGGCGACCCCAACCCTGTTCGGCACATGATTTGCGCCGGCCATTAAGTCATTGATTTCGCCGTTTTGGAATGGCATTTGCGCCGCAGCCGTAATCGTTCACGAGCACGGCAGCAGTGACGGAATTGGCTGTTGTTTGAAATGAGCTTGAACGGCGGTGACCAGGTAGTCGTAGATCGAACGGTTTTGGAGGCGGCAGGTTTCCGAGACGGTGAGGATGCGTTCGAGGA
>SXKJ01000505.1 GCA_005778115.1 Planctomyces sp.
ATCCACATCCACCATCACACGAACCCGCAAATCCTTCGCCAACGCCGTTGCCATCGTCTTCCTCCTCCGTGAGTCCGAACAACTCCGGAAGACTACAGCAACCTCAACAAAGACCTGAAGACCAATCACGAAGATGCTCTAAGCCGTTGATCGAAGAACCCCCCAAGCTCGACCGAGATGCGGTCGGGCTTTTTTATTGGTCGCAACATTCTTTGCCGACTCGCCTCGATTGATAAGAGGAGGTCTCGCCGCTGAAACGTCGAAATGTCGATAACGGACGACAGGAGATGTCCTGATGCCCGAACGTCGCCGACCTGTTTCTTCTGCCGCGATCACCACCGCCACGCCGGCCGATCTTTCGAGCCAGGTGGCGGCGTTTGTAAATTACCTCCAGGCCGAGTGCGGGATGTCGAAGAACACGCTCGCGGCGTATCGGACGGATTTGCTGCAATTCTCCGAGTGGTTCCGCGAGCATGGTCCGGCGACTTTGCATCAGGTCGATCTGGCCACGCTGACCGGCCATTTGCAGTGGCTTCACGAGCGGAAACTCGCGGCCAGCACGATCGCGCGGCACTTGGTCGCGATCAAAATGTTCTTTCGATATCTCGTGCTCGAAGGAATCCTGGCCGAGAGCGTTGCGGACCTGATGAGCTCGCCGAAGCTTTGGCAGAATCTGCCGAAGGTGCTCTCGCCGGAGTCGATCAATCGGCTGATCGCCGCCCCGTCCACCGAGGATCGGCAACCGCTGCGAGATCGGGCGCTGCTGTGCCTGCTATACGCGACCGGCTGCCGTGCTTCGGAAATCTCGAATCTGAAAGTGCAGGACATCAGGCTCGACGAGAACTTCTGCCGCTGCCTTGGCAAGGGAAACAAGGAGCGAATTGTCGGCCTCAACCCAGTCGCGCAGCTAGCGTTGGAAGCGTATCTTGAACACGAACGGCCGCAGCTTGTCGGACGTCGCGAAGCAGACTGGCTGTTCGTGACACGACGCGGGACCGGGTTGAGTCGGATCATGATTTGGAGCCTCGTGAAGAAGTACGCAGCTCGCGCGGGTTGCAGCCATGAAGTCAGTCCGCACACGTTTCGACATAGCTTCGCGACGCACATGTTGGCAGGCGGCGCAGAGATTCGCGCTCTGCAAGAACTGCTGGGGCACGCGAACATCGCGACGACGCAGATTTACACGCACGTTGAGCACTCGCGGCTGAAAGCGGTGCATGCGCGATGTCATCCCCGCGGCTGAGTCACGGGCGAGCTGGTCAGCCGGCAGGGTTTGCCTGGCTTTCGGGACTGACACGTTCGGCATCGCGGGCACGACTTGTGTCTCACGAGTGACCGGCATGGCGTTTCTATCCGCTTCGGTCGCTGCTTCCGACGATCAACCGAAGAGGACCGTTTTTCGACCGGAGCAGCGACCATGCGAGTTCGATCCACGAGCGTGCTGTGCGGCGTATTGGTGCTGATCAGCGGATGGCTCGCGTTTGATCGCCTCCACGCTGACCCGCGACGGGGAGCGGACTTTGAAATGGATACCGGCCCGAACTCGCTGCGAGATGCCGGGCGAATCATGTCCAAGATCGCCAGGCAGATTTCGCCGAGCGTCGTCCACATCGAGAGTATTCATCGCACGGTCCTGCGCGGCGAGGTGGAGGAGACCGGTTCGGGAGTTATCGTGCGCGGCACGCACATCGCCGGGGACTATGTCGTGACAAATCGGCATGTCATCACTGCGGCGAAGTTGACGGAGATCAAAATCACGCTGCCCGACGGCCGGCAGGTGCATCCGGAGCGAGTCCTGGAAGATGAAGCATCCGACATCGCCGTGATGAAGATTGTGGCGGATGGACTGACCGCCGCGACCTGGGGCGACAGCGACGAGACGGAGATCGGGCACCCGGTGCTGGCGGTGGGAAGTCCGTTCGGACTGAGCCAGTCGATCACGTTTGGCATCATCAGCGCGAAGAGCCGCCGGTCGTTGAAGCTCGGCGACCGTGGCGTTCTCAATCAGGACTTCCTGCAAACGGACGCCGCGATCAATCCCGGCAATAGCGGCGGGCCGTTGATCGACATGAGCGGCCGAGTGGTCGGAATCAATACGGCAATCGCGTCGAACAGCGGCGGTAATGAAGGGATCGGCTTCAGCATCCCCAGCAACCTGGTCGCTCGCGTCGTCGATCAACTGCTGGAATACGGTAAGGTGTACCGAGCGTATCTCGGTGTGAAGTTGGACCCAGAATTTGACATCACCAAGGCGAGAGCATTGAAACTGGATCGGGCACGCGGAGCGCGAGTCATTTCCATCTATCCGAACACGCCGGCAGCGCGAGCGAAGCTGCAAAAGGACGATGTCATCCTGAGCTTCGACGGCATCGACATCCACGACGAAAACCATCTGATCAACGTCGTGAGCTTGTCGCCGGTCGGCAAGAAAGTCCGGCTGATGGTCATGCGGCGCGGCGAGAAGATGACGGTACAGGTCGATCTCAGTGACCGATCCGTTGCCGAGGACGATTCACCGCCGTCTCCGACTCAACCGCAGCAGAGTAAGTCAGACACCAATGTCGAACTGATGAGCTTGCCGTCGGAGCGGAAGCAGCCCGCGAACTCATTCGATTTGAAATTTGAAATCTCAGATTTGAAATTTCAGATGACGATTCGCCGCGAGCCGTAACTTGCTTTGAGCGGAATGACGCTAGCCACCGGTTTCGAGGTGCGGATCGACTCTGCAAAGAACCGGCGGCTAGCGTCTTGCCGCTTAGTTGTCAGGCAGCAACAGCGACTCAAAACTCGATTCGCCGCAGCATGCGGCAAAAGTAGTCGAGCAAGCCTTGGGTGTTCACGTCGTCGACGACTTCGATGTTGTCGCGCCAGCGGCGACAGGCTCGGCGGTCGAACACGGTGACGCCACGGCAGAAACCGACTTGCGTTTCGACATCAACCGCCATCGAGGCGGTGTGGACCAGGCGGTCTTGGGAAATCGCTGCGAGTGCCACGATCTCACGTAATGAAAAACCTTCGCGGCCGAGGTGCTCGTGTGAAGCTCGCAGGCCGAATTGCAGCCATTCGAGAATTGCCTTGCCGGCGCGGCCGATGCCGACATCCGACAGCCTCGCGAACAGGTCGTAGTTGAGCACGAGCTGCTGGGCAGTATCCAGCGGAACGAGTGTCTTTGTGGCTGGGGACTTCAACACGACTTGGGCTGCCTCGGGGTCCGCGAAGATGTTGAACTCGGCGGCGGCCGTGGCATCGCCTCCGACAGCAATGGAACCGCCAAGACAAACCAACTCGCGCAATAGTGACAAGAATTCGGGGTCAAGTTCCATCGCCGCCTGCACGTTGGTCAGCGGGCCGAGCGTCAGCAGCGTGATCTCTTGCGGGTGCTGCCTCACAAGCTCGATCAGCAGCTTGATGGCTTCGTGTGACTTGTGCAGTTCAGCGACCGGGACGAATTGGTCGCCGAGTCCGGTGCGGCCATTGAGAAAAACTGGATCGACGTAGCCTGGCATCAGGCCGCCGCCGGGAAGCGGTAACTCCGCATCGGACGATCCCAGCCGAGGCCACTTAGCCGGGTCGATCAATTCAATGACCGTTTGCAGATTTCGGGAGGCAGTCGCTCCCGACACGCATCCGGCTGCGGCGGTGACCGCCAGCAAATCTACCTCCGGGTCCAGCAGTGCGATCGCCACCGCGAGGGCGTCTCCAATGCCCGGATCGGCGTCGATGATGAGTTTGCTGGGCACGGGTAACTTCCTTGATAAGTAAGGTGGAGACGTGAATGGGACGGATTGTAGGGCTCGGATTTTTTCAGCGTCAATCGGCGGAAATTCTGACTGATTCCAACTACGGCACACGCCAATCGACCGGCACGATCGACACAAGACGCAAAACTCGCCAGGCAATGTTGGCGATGGAATCAACCTTTTTTGACCGGTGCGGTGGTGCGACCTATGTAGTTTCGTGATCCGTGTTGTCCCAATGTGGGCACACAGAACATTGCGCCGGTTGTGGAAAGGTTTGATTGCCGTGAATGATCTCCGAAACATCGCCAAAACCCTATACAGCAAGATTTCCAAATCCATCACTGATGAGACGGGACGAGTCGTGGCCGCATTAGTCGCGGGCCAGGCTCTGTGTTTGGCGATTGGTTGCAGCCTCAGCGCATTGTGGGGTTGGTCTCCAGTGCTCGCCGTGATTCTGGGAATCGGCTTATTGGGCGCGATGATCGCTCAAGGCGTTGCGCTGTGGAGGGGCTTCGGGCGTCGTCATGCGATGGCTCAAAAACTTCAGTTGGAAGCGGAGGCTCGTGCTGAGCGAGATCGAGTGGATTTGATCTGTACGCAACAAGCCGTGATGTTTGGTCTCGCCCACTTGGCAGAGTGCCGCGATCCCGCAACGGGACAGCATCTGCGACGCATGAAACATCTCGCTCGCGAACTGGCCGAGGCTGTTTCGAAGCACTCGAAGTTTCAAGCGACCGTCAACATCGACTTTCTCAAACAGATTGAGATCAGCGCGATGTTGCATGACATCGGCAAGGTCGGCATCGCCGACGACATCCTGCTCAAGCCGGGCAAGCTGACGATGCATGAGCGCCGCGACATCGAACAGCACCCGTTGATCAGCAGCCAATGCTTGCGGCGGATTGAGGAGAAGCTGGGGAAGGCCAACTTCTTGCAGATGGCTCACGAGATCGCGTTGTACCACCACGAGCGTTGGGATGGCCGTGGTTATCCGTTTGGCCGCCGCGGCGACGCGATTCCGATTTCGGCCCGCATCGTGGCCATCGCGGACGTCTACGACGCCTTGGTTTCCGAGCGAGTCTACAAGCCCGCGTACCCGCACGAGCAATGCGTGGAAATGATTCGCCAAGGAGCTGGCACACAGTTCGATCCGGACTTGGTCGAGATCTTCCTGACCATCGAAAACCGCTTCGCCGACGTGTCGCAACGCATCCGCAAGCTGGACCCGACGCTGTCGATGTGCTCCTACATGTTCCCTTCCGACCGAAAATCGAGCAGGCCGAATCAGGAAAGCTTTGGAACTCTCGACGAGGTGTTGCAGAAGCTCGACTTGGAAACGTCCCCGCGACTGGATCGCGTTGTGAGACCCGGTCGTTGATCTCCGGACTCCGGCCAAGATCATTCAGGCGAGCGGGGCGGCGTCAGCCCCCCGTTGTATTCGTGATTCGGCCAGAGACAGATGCGGCCTAAGTGGCTCGTTCAACGTCCGCAGCGAGATGGTGGTGCGTCGGCGAATTGGAATTGATCGGGGGGCTGACGCCGCCCCGCTCGCCTGGCTCATTCAATAGAACAGCCCGCGTCTACATCACCGAGAAATAATTGGCGACGGCGAAGTCGAACGCTTCAAGAGTCAGTCGCTTCGGGATGCGGTGGTATGTGCAATAGTTGCGAACTTGCAGCACCAGATCGCGCGGTTGGCACGAGCGGAGCGGGCGGTTGATCGGGCGGTAATGCTTGGCGAGCAATTGCTCGATCACTTCGCGGTCGTACTCGAAGCCAAAATGCGGGCAGACGAGTTGTAGAATTCGATGAAATTCGTCCTCGGTGGGATCGATAACTTCGATCTTGTACGGAATGCGGCGTGTGAAGGCTCCGTCCACAAGCTGCTTGGGTTCGAGGTTTGTCGAAAAGATGATGAGCTGATCGAACGGCACTTGCACCTTCTTGCCGCTGGGCATGTTCAGGAAGTCGTAGCGCTTTTCGAGCGGCACGATCCAGCGGTTGAGCAGATCGGACACGGCGCAGCGCTGCCGGCCGAAGTCGTCGATGACGAACGTCCCGCAGTTGCTCTTCAGTTGCAGTGGGGCTTCGCAGACCTTCGTGTGTGGGTTCTGCGTGACCTCCAATTGATCGAGCGTCAGTTCGCCGCCAACCACAATCGTCGGCCGCACGACATGCGCCCAACGTGGGTCCACGCCAGAAAGGTCAAACAGATGGCTGCTGGCCGCCTGCGGCAACTCTTCGTGCTGGCCGGGATCGAAGACGCGGATGATTTCCCCTTCCACGCTGAGCGCTCGCGGAATCCAGATCGACGAGCCGAAGCAGCGGGTGATTCGTTCGGCAATACTGGTTTTGCCGTTGCCCGGCTCGCCGTAAAGGAACATGCCTCGGCCGGAATTGATCGCCGGACCGAGCGTATCCAACATCTTCTTATTAATGACTAGGTCTTTGAACGCCTCGTGCAGTTCTTCGGCGTTGACCGTCTGCTTGGCGATGCTCTGGGCGGCCATCGCTTCGAGATAATCTCGAAGCGGGACCGGAGCGGCACCGAAATACGTGCATTCTGCGGAGAAAGCTCGTGCCCGCGAACGCCCTGTGTCGGTGATGGCAGAGTGGAAGTCGCCTGCTTCCGCAGTTCCCGAAAGCGAAACCATGTGTTCGAGTTTCAAGTCCCGCACAATCGGCTCGACGATGCCGAACGGGAGCTTGATTTGATTGCAAATCTGCCGCCCGGACGCGACACCGCGCACCGCGAGGTATTTCAGCGCCAGTCCCTCGACCTCTTCGCGAGTCAGTCCCGCCTCCTCGATCGTCGCCGGGCACTTGGGCCGATAAACACCCTCTTCCGCTTGTGCGTCGCCAAGCAATTGATTGACGCGGTCAAACAAGTCTGTCAGCCGGCGATCCACCCACGCAACCGGAGCCGAGTCGGTCCGCAACGGGTGTTCGTCAGGCTCAACGTCGTCGATCTGAGACGGTTGAATGTCGGGCGAGGTCGTCGCTGTGGCGACAGTAATCGACTCAGGCACGGCTAGACGGTCGCCCTCTGGACCGAGCAACGTCTCGCGAGCAGTTGCATATAACGACTTCATGAACAGAGACTTTCGACCGACGAAACACTCATTCCGCGTGACCCCAAGGCTTTGTTGGCGAGCGGGGCGGCGTCAGCCCCCCGGTGGTTGCGACGTACCCAATAGACCGGGGGGCTGACGCCGTCCCGCTCGCCATTCTGAATTGCACCGCGCGCAGGTTGGACCGCTCGCGGAAAATCCAGCGGATGAAAGCTAGGTCACGGTCGCGGGATGTCAAACACGGTTGCCACGTCACGTCTCTCCGCTCAATCGCCACAACTGTCACGGCTCGTGGCCCCCCAAGCCGCTCGTAGCGAGTTGAAATGCCCGCACCGGCTAAATACTCTGCCTCTCCTCCCACCCAGGAAGACTATTCGCGGCCGAATCGGTCGCGCTCGTCCCTCTTCCCGCCCCGACTTGTAAGGAGATTGACTCACCGTGAGCGACACTGCCCTCGCCGCCAAACAGGCCAAAGCTAAGGAACTCCTCGACGAACACACCCGCCAAACCGTCCGCTGGCACTTTAGCGATGAGACCGGTTGCCCGTTCTGGCTGGAAAAGAAACGGGAGTTCAAATTCGACCCGCTCAAAGAGGTCAACTGCTTTGAGGACTTGAAGAAGTTCCCCAACTTCGAGGACGAGTGGCTCCGTGGCGGACCGATTCGCCGCTGGGTTCCGAAAGGGCTCGCCGACAAGCCCGTGTACGTCTTTGAGACCGGCGGCACCACCGGTATCCCGAAGAGCCGCATGGTGATCGAGGACCACTGGATCGACTACGAGAACTTCTCAGACACGCTGCCGGACGAGCATTTCCCGCGCGGATCGAACTGGCTGATGCTTGGCCCCTCCGGCCCTCGCCGCTTGCGGCTGGCCGTTGAGCACCTCGCGCAGTATCGCGGCGGCATCTGCTTCTGCGTGGACCTCGACCCGCGCTGGGTCGTCAAACTGTTGAAGAAGGGAGACATCTCCGGCGTGAAGGCGTATGCCGATCACGTCATCGACCAGGCCGTGACGATTCTCTCCGCCGGACATGACATCAAGTGCGCGTTCGCCACGCCGAAGCTGCTCGAAGCCCTCGCCCTAAAATTGATGGACAAGGGGAGCAGCATTGAGGAGTCCGGCATCAAGGGGATCTTCGCCGGCGGTACTGAGTTCACCCCGCAGTGGTATCGCTTCTGTCGCGAGGAACTGCTCGGCCCGAACGTCTACATCACGCCGACCTACGGCAACACGCTGATGGGACTCGCCTGTGGCAAGCCGTTCGACCCGGCCGACAACTTCAAGATCACCTATTACGCTCCGCAACCGCGAGCCGTCATCGAGACCGTCGAGTTCAAGGACTACAACCAAGTCGTCCCCTACGGCAGCACCGGCCGAGTGAAGCTCTACACGA
Source organism: Planctomyces sp. (assembly GCA_005778115.1). Classification (GTDB taxonomy): domain Bacteria; phylum Planctomycetota; class Planctomycetia; order Planctomycetales; family Planctomycetaceae; genus SXKJ01. The sequence continues at coordinate 8,205 of SXKJ01000505.1, forward strand.
TGACGAAAGAACTCTTCGTCCCCGGATTCATGGAACGAGACGAAGGGGAACGCGAACTGCCCCACGACAAATACCCGTGGGACGGCATCAGTGGCACCCGGCCGTTCCATGAATTCGCGGCCACGACAACAGTCGGGGTCTACTAACCACCAATTCTTTGGCGAGCGGGGGGCGTCAGCCCCCCGGTTTCGTTTGCGAACTTTTAGATGAGGATGATTCAAAATGCTTGAGATACCTGTGATCCGCTGGGGCCAACCGTACGAGTCCATGGAGAAGGACAAGATCGTTCACTTTGAAACCGGAGAAGCGGTCGCGACGGTCAACAACGCGAACGCTGGCCTTATCAAGATGGACATGCGGAAGCAGGGGAAAGCTCGCGACATCCTGCGGCAGTTCACCGTCGAACAGCTTTGCGAGATGAGCGCGAAGGCCGCCGACCTCTATCAGTTTGAAACGCTGCCGCTCGGGAACGGCACGCAGACTCCGGCCGAGTTCTGCCGGACGCAATCGGCGACGACCGGCCTGCCCGAGCACATGTGTGCCGGCAACATGAAGAAGAACGCCTATGTGCTCCGCAACATGCGGCACACGTTGGAGGCTCTGACGCGCGGGCTGCCGCTGGAGATTCTGACCAAGGGCTACGGCATGGAAAGCCGCGGTGTGATGGTCAGCTATCAAGCTCAGACAAACGTGCTGGGCATGGTGCTGCCGTCGAACTCGCCCGGCGTGCATACGTTGTGGATGCCGGTCATCCCGTTACAGATCGGCCTCGTACTCAAGCCTGGTCCGCAAGAGCCGTGGACGCCGTACCGCATGTATGAGGCGTTTGCTCAAGCCGGTGTGCCTCGCGAAGTCTTCTGCGTCTATCCCGGCGGTCCCGAATGCGGTGCCGCTGTGCTAGAAACCTGCAACCGCGCGATGATCTTCGGTGGCATTCCGACCGTCGAACGCTATCACGGCAATCCGCGTGTGCAGGCTCACGGGCCGGGGTTCTCGAAGATTCTGTTCGGCGACGACATGGTCGATGACTGGGAAAAGTATCTCGATCTGATGGCCGAAAGCGTGTTCGCCAACAGCGGCCGAAGCTGCATCAGTTGCTCCGGCATCTGGGCCTCGCGGCACACGGAAGAGATTGCCGAAGCGCTGGCCAAACGGCTCGGCCCGATCGCGCCGCTGCCGATGAACGATCCGAAGTCGCCGCTCGCAGCCTTCACCGTGCCCGGAGCCGCCAAGGCGGTCAACGCACAGATCGAAGAATTAGTGAAAGCTCCCGGAGTCACCGAAGTCTCCGCGAAGTACCGCAACGGCGACCGCCACGTCGCTCACGAGCGTTACGACTTCCTGCGTCCGACCGTCATCCATTGCACCAGCACTGAGCCAACGATCGCCAACACCGAGTACATGTTCCCGTTCGTCTCGGTCGTGAAGTGCGAGCAGAAAGACATGATCTCGAAGATCGGCGGCACGCTGGTCGCCTCATGCCTGACGAAGGACGAAGCGTGGTCGCGACAACTGCTTGACGCGACCAACATCGACCGGCTGAATATCGGCGAAGTGAAGACAATCCAACTCCACTGGATGCAGCCGCACGAAGGCAACATTATCGACTTCCTGTTCCGGGCGAGAGCGTTCCAGAACTCGCCGCCGCCATCACACTGATTCAAGCCAATCATGGTCGCTCAGCATTTCCGCGAAAAACTGAAAGACGCATCCGCTCCGTTTACTGACGAAGTGCTCGATGCAATGTCTGATACGGATGCTTGCGATTGGCTTGAGCGTAATTCAGATGACCCGCTGTTGTTCCACGGCTGCCATGATCTGACCGGGAAACCAAAGTTCCTCTCCCGACTTGATCCACCGGCAATATCCGATCATCAAATGTGGTTTCGCGATACCGAGACGACGTACGTTGCTCTGCGTGTGTTGGCAGCCGCTGATGACTCAGCACGGATTTTCTACGGTATCTGCTTTCATCTTTGTCAACAGGTCATCGAGAAGGGTGTGAAGGCGATTCTCGCGTTGCAATGTTCAAAGAATGGTGTGGCCTTCAAACCAAAGACCTATTCACATAATTTGAGTGATGCGATCGCAGCAATCAGCACATCACTTTTGCCCGCTGCGAAGTCATCGAGACTTCGGCAAGTCGCTGAGATTTTTGGTGCCGATCAACGCGACTATTACGTCGGCAAGTACGCCGTTGACACTGGCGGAGGAATGGGAGTCGGTTTGGACCAAATGCGACCATTCGATTGCTCAATGAGAATTGTGTATGACTTGTTTCGGTCACAGCTTGCGTCCCAATTCTCCTCTGTCATTGATCACATCGCGAATGATACCGAGTCTCCGGGGTTGTTTTTCGTGAGATGCGGCATCGGACCGCAACAAATCAAGCGTGCCCTCTTCTGGCGGAACCCTGTGTTCTTTCCGAATTGGGAGAGTCATTTTCGGAACGCACCGTGACGGCATTTTCGAGAGCTTTGGCATGAGGCTGACCGATGCCGCGCACTGCCCCCAGCAAGAACCGTCAGACGCACGAAGTGATTGAACGGTACTTTCGAGATAGCGGTTGCACGTTACTTGACGAATACGAAAGCCACTCAATTCCGCTGCGTTTCATTTGCACTTGTGGGAACGAGGGACAGGCAATCTTCCGCAAATTCAAAGCGGGTGTCCGTTGTCGTTCATGCCAAAATAAGAAGAGACGGGCAAGTCAGCCGCACAAACTCAATCCAGATTCCGTCAACAAATACTTCGAACGACACGGCTGCCGCCTGCTAGATTCGTATGTGACAATTGACGTTCCACTCCGTTATGTCTGCGAATGCGGAGCTGAAAGCTCTATTCGATTTTCAAAGTTCAAACGCGGACAGCGGTGCCGCTCCTGTGGCAACAAGAAGAGAGCTGAATCGCAACCCCATCGGCTCAACTCGACGATCGTAAAGCAATTCTTCGCCGACCACGGCTGCAAGCTGCTCGACGAATACTCCAACAATCGCACTCGAATGCGGTATGTCTGCGAATGCGGCAGAGAATCGAAGATATCGTTTGCCAAATTCCAAGATGGTCAACGATGTCAACAATGCGCTGGAATCGCGCCGCTCGATCCTGAGTCTGTACGTCGTTACTTTGCCGAGAATGGCTGTCGATTGCTCGACGAGTACAGGAACAATCGGACTCGAATGCGGTATGTCTGCGAGTGCGGCAAGTTGGCCAGAATTTGTTACGCCGCTTTTTCAAGCGGATCACGATGCAAAGACTGCGGCGTGAGAAAGCGAGCAGAATCAAAGCGGCTCGAACAATCGCATGTGAAGCAGTTCTTCTCTGATCGCGGCTGCACGCTGCTTGACGAATACACCAACAATAGCACTTCTATGCGCTACATTTGCGAGTGCGGGAAGACTGCCAGAATCAGTTACGCGAATTTTGCGGTTCAACGGGACTCTTGGGGGCTGGTGATATAGCGGCTCATCCAGCGAGTTTGAACTTGGCGTGGTGGAGCGTGAGGAGTCGGAGTTTGAAGTGGTCGTAGCGGCGGTAGCCGTAGGCTCGGCGTTGGAGGAGGCCGAT
>SXKJ01000506.1 GCA_005778115.1 Planctomyces sp.
ATCGGCCTCCTCCAACGCCGAGCCTACGGCTACCGCCGCTACGACCACTTCAAACTCCGACTCCTCACGCTCCACCACGCCAAGTTCAAACTCGCTGGATGAGCCGCTATATCACCAGCCCCCAAGAGTCCCGTTGAACCCTTTTTGTTCGTCAGGCTCAGAGACGTCGCCATCTACCAGCAGTTCGAGGAACGCCTTGATGCTGGCCATCGGCGTCTTGAATTCATGAGCGACCGACGAAACGAAATCGGCATGCCGTGTCTTCGCCGACTTCTCCTCGCGGACGTCAGTCAGCACGGACAGTGTGCCGAACAGTTCTCCCTGGTCGTCGAACAGCGCCGTCACCGACGCGCGAAATGGGACGACCTGCTGATGGATCGTGAAGTTCAATTCCGCCGTCCGCCGCGGAGCCGCCGCCGCTCGCGTGCGGGTGTCGTGAATGAGCTGCTGAAACGTCACCAGCTTCTTGAGATCGCCAAAGGTGTCAGACTGAGACATCCCCTCGGCTTCGGCGATCCCCAACTGTCTCGCGCCTCCGTTCGCAAACAACACTTGGTCGCGCGTGTCGCACAAGATCACCGGCTGATCGATCGCACGCAGCGCTGCGTCCAGACGCCGAGCTTGTTTTCTCTGCAATTTTGTGGCGACTTCTAGTTCGCCCTTGGTTGAGTTCAGCCGTTGCAATTCCGACTCATACTGCTGCAACAGGATGCCGGCCGCTTGGGTCACTTCGCCAAAGATGCCGCCCAAATTTCGGGTACCCGAAAGCTCCGGATGCCGCAGCCGAGCCTTCGCTTCCTGTTGCCCGCGATGCACCCACACGGCTGTCAGCAGACCACCGGCCACGGCCGAGACCGCCACGCACAGCGGCATCAGGATGCCCGGTGCGATGCACAACGAGAGGACGACTCCGCCTGCTCCAGCGCTCAACGCTGGCCAGCCGGAGTTCCAAAGAGTATGACGATCGAAGTTAATGCGGCACGATCCTTAAGATTGACACCATCGGCGCAGCGGTGCTCCACCTTGGCCGTCAAAACGTAGGTCACGTTTCGCGATGCGTCCAAAAGACAACGGAGATTTCGCCTAAGTCACCCCGCCGGATGCCGCGAGCGGGCAGCCGAACGCCGTTATCACAAATCTCAGATTTCAGAGAGCCAGCCCATGCAACTCTGCGGACGCAGCTATGTGAACGGAGAACCGATCTGTGTAACGGTCGAAGGGGAACGCATCGCCCGCGTCGAACCCGCCTGGCCGGAACGGGACGCGGTCGAGTGGCCCTGGATCGCGCCTGGCCTGTTCGACTTGCAGATCAACGGCCACAAGGGGGTCTGGTTCTGCGATCCCAACCTGACCGCGCAGCAAGTTCTGACCGTCCTGGAAGCGCACTTCGCCTTCGGGATCACACGACTCTGTCCAACGCTCATCACCGCCAGCTTCGCCGCGCTTTCCGCTGGAGTCGCCGCGATTCGGCAAGCCTGTGAGTCCGCGCCGTGGGCCGACAAGATGGTCGCCGGCATTCATCTGGAAGGACCAAGTATTTCGCCCGAAGACGGCCCGCGCGGTGCCCACCCGCTGAATCAAGTCCGCCCCGCCGATTGGACTGAATTCAGCCGTCTGCAAGACCTCTCTGGCAATCGCATTCGACTCGTGACGCTCGCGCCAGAAACCGGCAATGCGGTCGAGTTCATTCGCCAAGCCGTCGCGTCGGGAGTCACCATCTCGATCGGCCACACCGCCGCGACGCCCGAACAAGTGACCGCCGCCATCGATGCCGGAGCGACTCTCAGCACGCATCTGGGCAACGGCGCTCACGGCATGATCCGCCGGCATCCCAACTATATCTGGGAGCAACTTGGCGACAATCGCTTGTTCGCCTGCATCATCACCGACGGGCATCATCTCCCGGCCAGCGTGATTCGCTCGATCGTCCGCGCGAAATCGACGTTGCACACGATCATCACCTGCGACTCCGCCGGCTTGGCCGGCTGTCCCCCTGGCCGCTATCAGATCGAATCGGGCGAGGTCGAAATCCTGCCCGAAGGGAAGATCGTCGTCGCCGCGAACCCGCAGTATCTGGCTGGCTCCGCTCAACTGACCGACGCCTGCGTGGCACATGCGATTCAAGCCGCCGGCCTCTCGCTGCACGACGCCTGGAACATGGCCAGCCGCAACACCGCGCGTGCTTTGAAAGTCGAAGAGCATCGCCTCGCACGCGGCTCGCGAGCCGACCTGACTCTCTTCGATTGGAACGGTCCCGGCGACAGCATCCGCATCCGCGCCACCATCGCCGCCGGAGTGCAGCGGTTCGGCGCGTGATCCTCTTGTCGCCTTCTCGCGACATGCTGCCGAAAGGCAACGTCGCCGTGAGTCAGGAACGCGACGCTCGTTCGCGACACTCGGCGATTTCGCGAGGATTCCGGCTCTCCGTGTCGATGCCGCACCGTGGCACGGGCTTTGCTTTTGAGGTCGGCGTCTTCATTCGCATCGCTCAGTTTGCGTACTCGCAGGGAGTCACAACGGTGAATCAACGGCTCGTGGCAGAATTCACGGCAATGGTGGCGGCGCAGGCCCCTCTCATCATTGAGGGGACCACTCCACTTGCCGAAGGCCCGCTGTGCGTCTACTGGCAACACAGCAAGACGCTGTGGCCGCGACGCCTGCGAGAACTCGAAGAGTTGTGTTCGCAGCCCGACTCGACAGCTCCTTCCGACCGAGTTCCGCGAATGCTCGCGATCGCGAGCGACCTCTTGATTGGCGAGCTACTGACGCGCGTGGCAGGAGCCGTCCTAACCGCCTGTGATCGCCGACAGCGTCTGAAACGCGTCGAACCAATTGCTCGCAACGTGCTGGCGGTCCATCAGCAGTGCCGCGCCAGCGTGCTGAAGATCTTGCTGCATTCGACCAGCCTGCCAGCCGATCAATTAGCCGAACTGGATCGCTTACGCCGACGAGTCGAACGCTGGGTGGATGTGCTGCTCGGCCCCTTGATCGCTCACTATGGCAACGAGCTTTGCGACTTCGCATTCGATCCACGCCGTGCGCGGGACTTTGGCGAGGAACAATCGCAAGCACGATTCCAGTCCACTTCGCAACCACGCTGGAACTTCTTGCTCGCGGGACTCCGTTCGGCATTTCCCAACGGTTCGACAACTGTTTCCAGCAACGATCCGACAATGCCGATCCTGCGTTCGGTCATGGCCCTGTTTCCTGAGAACGTCTTTCAGGCCGAAGGCCCGATCCAATCGCTGCGACAATCTCGCATTGTCTGCAGCAGCGAGCAGTCGGAAGGACCGCTCGAACTCTCGGATGATTCGTTACAACGCTTGCGATACGACTTGGAATCGTCCCACCGCCGCTCGCAGACAAACTCGTAGGGTGGGTCGAGGTGTAGGGTGGGTCGAGTCATCGAGACCCACCACACACCTGCGCTCGACTCCATACCTATGATCAAAATCCAGTTCCACGATTGCTTTGGTGGGTCTCGATGACTCGACCCACCCTACGATGAGAACCTGGTTCGCTTCGTAGACGTCGCGCGGCCTCCCGATACACTGCTACCTCGTTTGCGATTGCTTCATCGTTTTCAGAGGGAGAAGACCATGCGTCGGCTGGCAGTCTGTTTGGCGTCGTGCTGTTTCGGTTTGAGTCTGCTGGCGTCGGCCAAGGCGGATGACACGCCGGTGAAGTGGGAGCGAATCAAGCTCGAAGAGATCTTTCGCGCCGAAGGGGTGACGGCGGCCGACATCAACAAGGATGGCCGCATGGACCTCATCAACGGCGAAGCGTGGTACGAACATCCCGCCGATGCGAAGGCTTTCAAGTCCGGCGACTGGAAGAAGCATCCGCTGCGAGCCGACGGACTGAAGGACTTCAAAGCCGATGGTGGTTACAGCCGCAACTTCGCCGTTTGGGCGTATGACATCAGCGGCGACGGTTGGCAGGACATCATCGTCGTTGGTTTTCCGGGAGTCCCCTGCCACTGGTTTGAGAACCCAAAAGGCAAAGACGAACCGTGGGCTGAGTCTGAAATCTGGCACAGCGCGGCCAACGAGACGCCGCAGTTCCAAGACATCACCGGTGACGGCAAGCCGGAACTCATCATGTCGTCCGAGACCGAGCAAATGATGGGCTATCTGGAGATCCCGGCTCCTGACCTAGCCAAGAAGAAGTGGACTTACACGCAAGTCAACGGCGAGAAACTCGGCCCTCAATTGGGACATCGCTACTACCACGGACTCGGAATTGGCGACGTGAACGGCGACGGCAAGAAAGACATCGTCATTCCGCACGGCTGGTGGGAACAACCGGCGAAGCTCAACGACGGACCATGGACGCTTCACAAGCACATCCTCAAGGGGAATGGCGAGGGGAACCCAGAGACCGCGGCCGACATCTACGTCGATGATCTCGACGGCGACGGCGACAACGACATCCTGATGAGCGCGGCCCATCACATTGGCGTCTGGTGGTTCGAGAACGTCGGCGGCGCACCCGATCCCAAATTCAAGCAGCATGTCATCGACGATAAGTTCTCGCAGACGCACGCGCTGCATTACCAGGACGTCAACGGCGACGGCGTCAAAGACCTGATCACCGGCAAGCGGTTCTACGCGCACGGCTCCGGCGGCGATCCCGATCCGAAGGGAGAGGTCGTCATGTTCTGGTACGAGATCAAGAAGACCAAAGGCCAGCCGCCGCAATTCACGAAGCACAAAATCGAAGCCGGCACAGACACGGGTATCGGTACGCAATTCTTCGTGGGCGACTTTGACGGCGACAAACTGCTCGACATCGTGCTGTCGAACAAGAAGGGCACGAACGTGCTCCTGCAACGCAAGTAGGTCAGGCTTTCTAGCCTGACCCGAACGCTTCAACGACGTCGAATCCGGATCGGGTCAGCCTGGAAAGGCTGACCTACGTTTCATGCCGAACCTCTTCGCCAAAGATCGAATCATCGCGCCGCCTGCGTTCAACCGCTGGCGAGTGCCCAATGGCACTTACTTTAAGAGTCTGGTTTGGGTTCGGCCGTTTTGGGTTTTCGTTTTCTGAATTGGGTGGATTTTGGTCGTCGGGCGTAGGTTTCTCGTTCGAACGAACGGCCGGGACGATTCGGGAGTTTGTCTTGCGTGGCAATCAGCAGAGCTTGACGGTATTTGGCGCGCCAGCCAGAGGAGTCCTTGGCTTGCGAGGACCAGAGAACAATATTGAATGTGGTCCAAGTGCATTTGAAGCTCATGCGGCGTGGGGGTTCGGCAATGAGCGGGGCGGCTTGTCGGCGGAACAGTGTCAGCGTGTCATGAATGTGGATCTCGTGCAGGCGGACTTCCGGGCGAGCATCGGGGGGCCAGTCGGGATGCGTTTGGCGTTCCTTGACGCTGGGGCACCAGGTGTGCGAGTAGGTGGTCCAGTTCTCACCGCTGGCAACGATCGTGGCTCGGCGACGCAGCGCGGTGAAGCGCGACTCTGTCAGGCGGAACACGAAGTCGCGATTCGTCTGCCGCGCATCCCACGCGACCGCGAAGATGCCGAAGCCGGCATCGGCCATCACGATCCCGTCGTCCGGTATCTGCACGAACAGGTCGCGAGCCAAAGCCGTTTCGGAAACCGCCTGCTCGCCGTACATGGCTCCCACGGAGGGAATCAACGCCGCGCCACTGCTCAATTCGTGAGCGACGACCAACAACGCCACCGGCCACACGCCAACTCCGTGCTGATTGCTCGCGGGAGGAAATTCGCGACGCAGCACCGGTTCCGGCGCCAGCGTGATCGTGGTCCCATCCACCAGGTAGACGCGGCGTCCGTCCAACGAGGGTGCCGTGGCCTCGATCAACGAGTCACGGACTCGCTCGGCAAACCACTGGGCCGCGTTCCGCTGCAA
>SXKJ01000507.1 GCA_005778115.1 Planctomyces sp.
CCGACGTCATCGAGGAAGAACTCAACCTCAAAAAGCTGACGAGCTGCGACCACCTCGACGACCTGGTGAGCTACGTCTACAAGCCGAACCAAAAAGCCCTCGGCCCCAAGTACGGCAAGCTGCTGGGAGCGATCACCCAAATGCTCGCGGCCACCGACCCCAACACGCTCGCCCCGCTCCGCCGAGGCGAAAGCGTCACGCTGAAGGTCGCCGACACCGACGTCGTGCTGCTGCCGACCGACATCGTCATCACCACCCAACAAGCCGCCGAATGGGTCAGCACCGACGAACGAGGCGTCCAAATCGCGCTCAGCACGCACCTCACACCGGAGCTACTCCAAGAAGGCATCGCCCGCGACTTCGTCCGCCAAGTCCAACAACTCCGTAAAGACGCCAACCTCGAAATCCAAGCGCGGATCAAAGTCTGCTATGCGACCGACGAAACCGACGTGCTCGCCGCACTGCAAAGCTGGGGTGAGTACATCCAAGGTGAAACGCTGGCGGATGCCGTGAGTCTCGAATCCAATGTTCCTGCCGACGTGAAGGCCGTTACGATTGGCAACGCGAAGCTACCCATTTGGATCGACGTCAAATAAGGAAGTCTGATCGTCATGACTCCCTTCGGTCAGCTCAAACTCTCCGCCACGCCGCAGCGAGATAACGCGGCAGATCGGACGCGATGAGTCCCGGTTGCGACAACTCCGCTGCCGCGAGATCGCCGGCGAGTCCGTGCAAATGTGCTCCGAGTTGTGCTGCCTCGAAGGGCGGCATCCCTTGAGCCAACAGTGCTGCGATCAATCCGGTAAGCACATCTCCGGAACCGCCTGTCGCCATGCCGGAGTTGCCGGTGCGATTGATGGCGACTCGGTCGCCATCGGTGATGACGGTCCCCTGCCCTTTCAGCAGTACGATGACTCCGTGAGTCGCGGCGAACTCGGCCGCCAGCTTCGCTCGCTGACTTTGGACCGTCGCGATGTCGCGACCGATCAGCCGAGCAAACTCACCTGGATGCGGCGTGAGGATGCGCGGGCCGGCGGCCTTAAGAAGTCCCGCTTCTTTCGAGAGGCCGGACTTCTGCGAGGCCAGCACGTTCAACGCATCGGCGTCCACGACCATCGGCTGCGGCAGTTCGGCAAACAGCGCGGTCACGATCGCCGTCACGCCGCGCGATGTCCCCAGCCCTGGACCAAGTGCGATCGCGTCCTTCCCTTCGCACGCCTGTCGCAATCCCGTCAGCCCATCGGCGGAAAGGCAACCATGCTCTTCATCGGTGGCTAAAGGGATTGTGAGATACGACGGCTCGATCGCCGCGACGATCGGGAGGATCTCGCTGGGAATGGCGACATAAACGAGCCCTGCTCCGCCGCGCAGTGCTCCCAAACCGGTAAGGCTCGGCGCGCCGGACATGCCTCGGCTGCCGCCGATCACGAGCACTCGCCCGAATGTCCCCTTGTGAGCGGCTGCCGGACGAACCAGCGGAGACGGAAGTTTGTCGATCATCTGCATGTGAAATCTCAAAATTCAATTCTTGGAATCGGCCTTCTGCGTCGCAATCAGTCCCGCCACATACCCCGCCTTGAACCCCGCGTCGATGTTCACGACGGTCACGTTCGCAGCGCAGCTATTCAACATTCCCAACAGCGCGGCGAGGCCGCCGAAGGATGCGCCGTAACCAACGCTGGTTGGCACCGCGATCACCGGGCACGAGACATGTCCGCCGACGACCGACGGCAAGGCTCCTTCCATGCCAGCCACGACGACCACCGCATCGCAATCTTGAAGTTGTGGCACAACGGCCAACAAGCGCTGCGGCCCGGCGACTCCGACGTCTTCAATTCGCTCAACCGCGCATCCCATCCAGCGCAAAGTTTCGAGAGCCTCTTCCGCAACTGGACGATCGGACGTGCCGGCGGTGACGACGGCGACTTTGCCACTCGGGGAACGCTCGGCCGCCACGGACACGCGGATCGTGCGTGCGATGGCGTTGTGCTGTGCATGCGGAAAATCACGCAAGATCGCCGCGGCTTGTTCTGGAGTGGCTCGTGTTCCGAACGCCTCCTGACCGGCGGCGACCAGAGCGGCGATGATTTGCTCGACCGCCTCGACGGTTTTGCCTTCGCAATAGACGACCTCTGGAAAGCCACAGCGGCGTTGTCGATCCAGGTCCACTCGCGCGGAGTCCGTAATGGCGGTGTCGGGAGTGGTCACGCTGTGGTTGCCTGATTTCAGTACGACGGAGTTCGAGATTTGTTGTCGGTTTGCTCGCAGTGTGGCGTGACGCTCCGCGTCGCGATTTTCTCGACGCGGAGCGTCGAGCGACACTGGTTGCGGCAGTCTATCGCTTTGCGGGGTATCATGCAGCCGAAACGGCGCAACAGAGATCTGCCTGTTCGTGCCATTCGTGAGCAATGTTGCGCATCAGCAGAGCACAGTCGAACGCGATCGAACCTATGGGAAACAGCGATTCGTTCTCGAAGAAGTTGGAGCGGACTTCTTCCACATTCAATGGATCGACATGCCATTTCTGGCAGCGGAGTTCGAGTCCCTGAAACCGCGAGTCCGTCGGAGTCGCCGAATAGCCCAACGAGCCGGCCTCAAAGAACGCGGATGCCTCTGCGAGCGACTGGAAGATCGAAGACTTCGGCCAATTTGGCGTGACGTGAGCGCTCACAGACAAACTCGTCTCGCCATCGTCGCTGCGCATTGAGACGGAAAGTTGCTCGACCGATTCGCTGACGCCGAACGCCGCGTGATGATGAAAACCGGGAAACAGCCGTCCGCCCGTCAGTGTGTTGAGCCACGAGTTCGTGTCGCGGCGACGGACATAAACGCCTTCGCGAGTGATGCCGTTGTCGTCCCACTCCACCGCTATGCGGTGCGCGGCGTTCTCAGAGGAGACCCCCAGCCAAGCCGGCAGAAACGCGGGACGGAGTTGTTTGAGCCGAATCAGGCAGATGCCGACCAGTCCCATGCCGCGATACAGTTTTGGTCGGAACAGAGGCGGCAGCAGCGGTGCGATGACCGACGGATCGGCTCGGTAGTTGACCAGAATCCGGCGGTCGATCACGCCACACATCACTGGGAGTCGCATGATTGGTCTCACTTCAGCGGCAGCAGTTTGATGTTCTTGTACCAGCAATCGCTGCCATGATCCTGCATGCCGAGGTAGCCCTTGCGCGGATGGTCTTTGTAGGCCACATCGAACTTGTGAGCGGTCCCGTCGGCACGCTTATTGGGTTCGGGCCACTCGTCGAGATTCATGCGTGACACGGCCTCACCGTTGAGCTCGACGGACAGAACATTGCGGTCGCTAGTGATGACGATGTGGTTCCATTCGCCAGCGGGCTTCATGGCGTTCTTGGTCGGGTTGACGAGGTCGTAGATCGCTCCCGTGTCATGGAAGCCGGCTGTTTTGGTGTCGTCGATGGCGATCTCAATACCGTTGAAGCCCACATCCTTTCCCGGCCGAGGCATCAGCGGAAACGTCCTCACGAAAATCCCGCTGTTGCACTTGGGACTGATCTTGAAGTCGAGCGACAGCTTGTAGTTCTCCCAGACTTTCTCATGAATCAGCATGTAATTGCACGGATGCGGGTTGAGACTCCCGTCCTGCACATGCCTGCCGGGCAGCGGTTCCTCTTTGATCGTCATCCAGCCCTTCGTTGTCTGACCATCGAACAACAGCAGCCAGCCATCCTTCTTTTCTTGGTCGGTGAGCGTGTTGTCGCCTGCGGATGCCGAAGCGGTCGTGATCAGAAGAGCGATCAAGATGAATAACACGCGTTTCATGGGGAATCCTCTACGGGACATGGACGGTTTTTGAAAAGTGAGATAACGGCATTCGGCGATCGGCCGATCACAACTTCCAGCCATTTCGATATTCGGTGTGAAAGTACTGATTGAGGCCCGGTGCGTTCTTCACTTTCATGTTTTCACTGTCCCATTCGAGCCGCGTCCCCGGCGACCGCAGTGACAACAAGCCCAAGAGCGCGGTTTCGGTCATCGGGCCGGAGTAATCGAAGTTGGCGACCGGACGCTTCCCACCTTTGCAGGCTTGATACCACTCGTCGTAATGGCCGGGCGAGCGATCCATCGTCTTGGGAACCGCATTCGCCGCCTCCATCAAACTGCCCGGCAGAAGCTGAGGCATGCCGCCATGCGAGCCGTGATACATCTTCCCTTTGCTGCCGACATAGAGGACGCCATTCCCCGGCAGACGTTGACCGGCCGGCATCTCGATCGGTGTCGGAGGGAGCAGGCCGCCGTCGTACCACGTCATTGTAACCGGAGGCAGCTTGCCTCGCGCGGGGAATTGATACGTGATGATCGCGGCGATCGGGAACGTCTCGAAGTTCAGCTTGTTGTCCGGCAACAGCGTGCCATCGTGCGTCGTGCTGGCTTCCACGGACGTCGGCGGGCCAAGTTCGAGTGCCCACACTGGATGGTCGATGATGTGGCAGCCCATGTCACCGATCGCCCCCGTGCCAAAGTCCCACCAGCCGCGCCAGCCGACCGGCGCGTAGGCCGGGTGATACGGTCGCTCTTTGATCGGGCCGAGCCACAGATCCCAGTCGAGCGTCGCGGGAACCGGTGGAGTATCGGTCGGTCGGCCGATCCCTTGTTTCCACAAACTCCCCGCTCGATCGGACCACGCATGGACTTCGCGAACCTCGCCGATCACTCCGGCCTGAATCCATTCGTTCGTCAATCGCGAGCCTTCGGAGGCATGGCCTTGATTGCCCATTGAGGTCATGACCTTCGCCGTGCGAGCCGCTTTGGTCAGTTCGCGGCACTCGTGCAGCGTGTGCGTCAGCGGCTTCTGCACATAGACGTGCTTGCCCGCCTTAATGGCCGCCATCGCAGCGACCGCGTGAATGTGATCAGGCGTGCCAACCGTGACCGCGTCGATGTTTTTGGCCTCCTTGTCGATCATCTCGCGAAAATCTTTGTAGCGCCGCGCCTTGGGATGAGCGTTGAATGTCCCGGCCGCGCGACCTTCATCAACATCGCACAGTGCCACGAAGTTTGCTCCGAGCTTGGCGATGGTCGCGATGTCGCCGCCGCCCATTCCACCGCACCCGATCCCCGCCACGTTGAGCCGCTCGCTGGGGGGCGTGTGCCCCTGCCCTCCGAGGACGTGTCGCGGAATGATTGTGAAGCTCCATGCTGACGCGGCTGCGGCTGACAGAAATGTGCGGCGTGAGGTCTGCGTGTTGGCGACGAGTTGGGATCGGCGAGGCGTCATGGCAACTCCTGGGTTGAGGATTCAAGCGTCATCCAGAGAATTCACAGCGCATGTCGTGGCCATTTCGCCAGACAATCTCTAGTGGCGCGAATCACTCAGGTGAGCGTGGCGACAACTGACGCGGTCACGCTCGCCAAGAGTGTTGTTCGGACTTTCAACACAGAGAGTTACGCTAGGGCACGCCGAATCGCTCGTCGGCTTTCTCGACGGCTTGTTGTTGCGGCTGAGGTTGTTGCGGTTGATTGGGCTTCTGCTGTGGACGTGGCTGAGGCTTGGTGAAGATTTTGTTGAGCCGCTTTTCAAGTTCCGTGGCGTTCACTTTGCTGTCCAATTTCACGACCTGCACGGAGTTGGTTGGACGAGCGGCGCGGTCGAGTTGGTCGATCAGTTGTGAGACGTTCTCCAACAGACTCTCCGGGGCGGAGGCGATGATCGTGTTGGAGATCTCATCGACTCCCACGGAAAGCAGACCTTTGAATTTGACGGGAGTCTCTTGTTGCTTGGATTTGTCGTCGCCCTCGCCACCGCCATAGATAAAAGTGTAGTTGCGTTCGGGAGGCTTCTGCCCGTCTTTGCCTTGTTGGTTGTTCTGCAGCGCCTTATCGGTGGCTGAGAGTAAGTCGCGGTAGACATCTTTGACCGCCTCGGCGAGGACGGTGGCCTTGGAATACTTGAGCGTGAAGACCTTTGTCTTGCGGACCTGCTTGCCGTCCCCGGCGACGGGTTGGTCGTAGATGTTGATCAACTCTTCCACGACCTTGAGCTGCTCTGGAGTCGCGCCTTGGACGAGAATCGTGCCGCTGTCGGCGTCGGAGTCGAACTTCAGCGGTTTGCGCTTAGACAGCCGGCGTGAGGACTCTTGATTTGAGTTTTGGATCATTCTCCCGAAATAAGGATCGTAGGTGCTGCCGCCTTTCTTCTTCTCTTCTTCGAAAAAGTCCTTCAGGGTGAGTTCGATCCCGTAGGCCCATGTCGTCGAATGCTTGAGGTAGAAGACCTTGTAGTCTCGTTTCGGCGGTGCTGCCTCTTGCATCAAGTCTTCGAGTTGGTCGAGAGCTGCGGTGTCCTGGGATTCCAGAATCAGTTTGCCGTCGGGACCACGGCGAATGCGAATTGGCGGCGGCGTACGTCCGTGGGGCAGGTTTTCAACCTGCCCATCCTCTTTCTGGGTTGAGCTTCGATTAGGCCGGGGCGCTGGCGTTTCGTCCGTTTGTTTTGGGACTGGCAGGTTGGAAACCTGCCCAACGGGATCGTCCGCCACCGCAAACAGAACTTCGCGAGCTTTCGGCTGAGGAGCTTGCGCTTTCGGGGCATTGATCTTCGCGGGCGAATTCTCTTTGGAGGACTCGTCTTGTGGAGTCGTGCTCTCTGGTGACTCTGTGGCTTCAGGACGTCGCGGCTTGCGCGGTGGGGCGGCTTCTTCGATAATGAGTTCGTTGGGACTGATGCCGGGCCACATCTTGCGGACTTTTTCCAGCAACTGCTCGGCATCTTCCGGGTCGAGGTTATCAAGATAGCGCTGCGTACTTCGATTGCCCCCTTGCGGCGGAATCTCGCCGAGCTTCACCAGCAGGTTTTCGATCTCGCGCAGTTCGATCTCGTTCGCAAACAGCAGCAGGCGATTGTTCTCGACGTCCGCATCGACCTTGAATTTGTCGCTGTTGTCCGTCTGAGTCTGATTCCGCATCCCGTAAGGGTTGTAATCGAAATAATACGGATTGCTCCGAGTTTGAGTTTTCTCTTTCTCACCCCCCATCATGAATTCGATGGAGCCGGCGACGTAGTCGGCACTCAGCTTGCGCAGCGGGATGACCTGAAACTTGCGACTGCTGCCGTCGAGTTTTTCAACCAGCAGCTTGATCGTCATGTGGTCGGCCAGCGAGGCGTAGGCGACGATCGACTTGTTCTTGGTATCGACCTGCACCTTGGTCGTCGGTTCGAGATTGCCGACGTCCTCGAGCAGATCGGTCAGTGCTTGCGGATCAACGCCGTTGAGCCGATAGACCTGCATCCGTTGCACGTTTTGCAGTAAGTGCTCGCCGCGTGAGGAGGCCACATCGAGCGTCTTCACGGCTTGCGAAACGATTGCCATTTTGTCGGGTGGTGCAGTCGCGAGGATGCTGTTCTCTCGCTCGTTGGCCAGCAACCGGACCTCGCCGGGTTTGGCTTTTGCCGCAGCGCCAGCCGCTTGACCTTGCTGAGCTTGCTGTTGCATTTGCTGCATCATCTGCTGCATCTGCTGCTGAAACTGCATCATCGAGTTGGAGTCCATTCCGCCGCCACCACCGCTGCTGCCGCTGCGTTTCGTACGTGTGCTCGGCTTATTGATGCCCAGCAGGATGTGCAATTGGTCGAGCACTTCACCCGCCTTTGTGTGCTTGAGCTTGAACTCGCGCACGAGCTGTTCTTGCTTGCCGCCGGATTGCTCTTCTTGAATCACGGTCCAGACTTCGCGCAGGTTCTTGACCGAGTCCATCGCTTCCAGGCGGTTTGTGTTGGTCAGGTGCGTCAGCTTGCCGTTGGGGCTGAGCATTGGCTTGAGCTCATTTTCGGCCTGATCGGCGAGCAGCCACGCCAGCGGGAACGACGTCTTCACGTAGTCGTAGTCCGGGAGCGTCTGCAAATCATCCGGTTCCACCCGCGGCACCATGCCGGGATTGATCTTCGCCACGTTGACGACCGAGATCTGCTCGCCTTGTGTGAGCATCGTGAAGCCACGCGACAGCAAATGCCGGTTGAGCAAGTCACGAGCTTCTTCGATCGTGTAGCTCTGCTGTGTGACGAGGTTCAGGTAATCGTTGGGAAGCTCTTGCCAGTCGAGGCTCTTTTGAGAAGTCTCAGCCAGCCAGTCGAGCACATCCGCCCAAGGCTGTCCCTTGAGATTGAACTTCACTTTGCCATCGGCGTCCGGCTTGAGGTTTTTCAGCTCGTCGGGATTCGGTGGCCTCTGTGGTTTGGCTGGCCGAGTGGTCAGCGGTGACGGGCCGTCTTTTTTCGCCGCGCCGTCTTTGGGAGCATTCGGATCAGCCGGTTTGTTGGGGTCTCCGGGCTTCGCGTCAGCCGGTTTGGCATTGGGATTCGGCTGCCCTGGCACACCCGTCTGAGCGGGCACCGCGCCTTCAGTGACTTGAAGTCCGCCCCCTTCGGAGCGGATGACCGCCCGCTTGGGTTGCGCCAACGCGGGCCGAGTGGTCAGCCCCAACGCCAGCAAGACGAACATCATGAGCCAAAATCTTCGGGGAGTGACACGCAAGAAAAGCCCCAGTCCAGAGCGTCGAACCTGAGAACCAACCAATCGCCGATGCGGATTATGCCCAGCCCGGTCTGAGCATCGCAACACCCGGTTTGGTTCCCGCCAAGATTGTGATTTCCGAGGAAGCCAACCGATCGGTACTGCCGGGATGTTGATTCTTGGCAACGATTCCGCGTGTGACCGCAGTTTGTCTCACAAATTGCCGCATTCCCGGTCCCACGAGGGCGATCGATGAGGTATGTGTGGCCGGTGATCCTTGGCGCGGAGCAATGTCACACGCTCAGGCGAGCTTGGGTCGCAAGTGTTTTGGTTTTCGATCGGTGCCTTTTAGGAGTCGGACATGCCCGCCAGCCATTTGGAAGACCCTTCGCTGCTCAATCCGCCCAAACGGAAGCGGGCGATTGCTCGGCCGGAATCAGACGGGGACGTGAAACCGTCGGTTCGCAGCCGGCAGCCGATTGGCGTGACGAGACCGGTGGCCGCGAACAAAGCTCCTGGATCGGACATTCATCGCCTGATCGGGCCGTTCTTGATTGAAAAGAAATTGGGCGTCGGCGGCATGGGGGTCGTCTACAAGGCGACCTACACCAAGAACGGTGGCGAGGTCGCGCTCAAGGTGCTTCCGCTCGTCCTGACCGCGAACAAGAAACTCGTCGATCGCTTTGATCGCGAGACGGCGATCCTCAAGAAGCTTAAGCATCCCCGAATCGTGCAGTTCTATGGCGGCGGGGAGCAGGACGGTCAGCACTTCTACGCGATGGAGTACATCAATGGCGGCACTCTGGCGGAGTTGCTCAAGGAACAAGTCCGGCTGCCGTGGCAAGAGGTCATCGAGTTCGGCGTACAGATTTGCGAAGCCCTCGAACACGCGCATGAACAAGGGATCGTGCATCGCGATCTCAAGCCGGCGAATTTGTTTCTCGGCCAGGATGGCAAGCTGCGTTTGGGAGACTTCGGGATCGCCCGTGACTCCGATGCGACCGCGCTGACCGCCAGCGGTTCGACGGTCGGCACGCAAGCCTACATGGCTCCCGAACAGATCACCGGCAAGCTGCCGATCAGCAGCAAGACCGATCTCTATGCGTTGGGCTGCGTACTGTTCGAGATACTCACTGGTCACGTCCCATTCCAAGGCGCGGCCTCGATGGAAGTGCTGCTCAAGCACATCAACGAGCCGCCCCCCAAGATCCGCACCGAGGTCATGGACTGCCCGGTGTTCCTCGAACAGATCGTGCTGCAATTGCTGGAGAAGTCCCCCGACAAACGCCCGCACGACGCGCTGATGGTGCAAGTCGCGTTGGAGGAAGTCATCGAGCGAGTCGCCGCCAGAACCAGCACGATGTCACAGATGACCGACGGAGCTGGCCAGACCGCGATCGACATGTCGCAACTCGCGGATGCGAGCGAACTGAAAAAACTGCTCGGCAAGAAAAAGAAGAAGCGCAAAGCGACCGGCCCGATCTGGGAGCGAGGCTGGTTCCTCGCGAGCTGCCTGGCGGTGATGCTTGCCGGAGTCGCATGGTCGCTACTGCCGCCGTCCGAAGAGAAGTTGTTTGCTCGAGCGGTGCCGCTGATGAAGTCGGACGATCCCGTCCAATGGCAAGAAGCCAACGACCGCTACCTTCAGTCGATGTTGCAGCGTTTTCCAAATGGAAAACATGCTGACGAGGCTCGCGAGTTGATCGACAAGTTGGAAATGCACCGCACCGAGCGAGGCATCGAAACCCGCTTGCGGCTCGGTTCAGACCCGAAGCACGAAGCCGAGCGGCTGTTACTGCAAGCTCGCGAACTCGAACGCTTCGGCGACAATCTTTCTGCTCGCGAGCAATATCGCGCGATGATCGATCTGCTCAAAGACCGCGAGCAGGATCGCTCGTACCGAAACCTTGCCCAGCGACAACTCGCGCTGCTGGAGAACGCCGGAGACGGACACGTCGATCGCAAACAGATCGTCAACGACGCGCTGAAGAAGGCCCGCGAGCAACACCTTGCCGGCCAGACGCACGCCGCCGAGGAAACCTGGCGGAGCATCATCAAGCTCTACGA
>SXKJ01000508.1 GCA_005778115.1 Planctomyces sp.
ACCGTTACACCACCAGGCAGGATTCGTGTGCGGGGCGGGAATATACGCACGCAACCCGTTATCGCCAAGAGTGTCCGGGCGATTGAATGTCGAGTCGTCACGTCGCTCGGTTGTCAGCGTGTGACCACGAAAGCCAGCCGGTTTTGCAACCGTTACTGCAATCAGATTTGAAGGCATCCCATCAGGTGGCTGTCGGTCGTCGAGCCAATGTCTCAGGTTATCAGCCAAGTCTCGCCGAAGCGGAACCGAGTTGCCTTCCCGGTTTTTTTTTCTCGCTTACGTTCGATTCGATGCAAGGATGCGAGCCGTCGAGCAGCAGTTGGTTCACTCGCATCCCGGCCAATTCCGATTTGCGGAGTCCCGTCAGGATGAGAGTCTTGTAGATCAATACTCGTTCTCGGCTGAGCCGCTCCAGTTTATCGCGGACGTTGCCCACAACTTGCCATTTGCGATTGCCGCGTCGAATGGGCATCGCGTCGATCAGCGGGCCTTGGCGAGCCACGAACAAAAGTCGACCGAGGTCGTCTTCATTCATCGCCCGGCGAAGGTGGGGACGATCCCCCTTTTCGTTCGCCTTGCTGAGTCCCGCGAATGGGTTGACCATCGGCCGATCATTTTCAACGCACCAGGTGCAGAACGTCACCGGAGCGGTTTGATAGAAGTATCGATTCCGAGCGATCCAACCATCTTTCAGACGCTTCACGAACCAGTTTTCAATCGTGACCTTCTTCAAATCGCCGAGTCGGCAGAATTCGCATTGGCTAAATTGCGATCCAAACTTGCGTCTTCACGGAGTTCGGACTGGTGCCGTAGGGGGCTTTGATTTGCAGATCTTGTTTGATCCATTTGAAGAACAGTTCCATCTGGCACGCGGTTCGCCGATCACCGAGTGAGCGACGGCCATCGCGGTGGACTTTTATTGTCCACCGTCGATCGACTGTTGCGGAAACCCGACAAGCAATGACGACCGAAGAAATCCGAAATTCGGATCTGCAATTGCTGATCGATATCGCTCCGGAAGTGGACCCTGTCCAAATCAAGCAGGATGTCAGCTTCCGCGATCAGCTTTACGTCGATTCGATGGACCTGCTGAAGTTCGTGATCTCGCGGCATAGCGAATTCGGCGTCGAGATCCCCGAACGGCACTACTCGAAACTGGCGACACCGAACGCCTGCGTCGAATATCTGGATGCGCTCTTCGGGCAGCCGAAGGCATCCAATCCTCTTCCAATTCAAAGATCGTGCTGAAAGTCGAGACACACGCGAACGATGACACACACTTTGCCCAACCCTGACTTTGACGAGGCCATTGAAGAATCACGTCGTGTTGTTTCCGAGGGCCAAGCTGCTCAGACCAAGACGCAGAAGGTCTCGAAGTCGATCATCAATCTTGTGCTGGATGCGTTGCTGTTGATTGCGGCGGTCATTTTGCTGTGGGTGTCGGTTGTGATGCGGATGGTGTTCCCCGCTCCCACGACGGCCGACGGGTGGGTGCTTTGGGGGCTCTCGTACGATCGTTGGCACGACGTTCAATTTTCGACGCTGTGCGTGGTCGCATTGTTGGCTCTGGAGCATCTGGTGCTGCACTGGAATTGGGTCTGCAGCATCATTGCCACGAAGATCTTGCGAGTCCGAAAGCGGCCGGACGAAGCCAATCAGGCCGTCTACGGTGTGGCCACGTTTATCACTCTCTTGCTGACGCTGCTGGCCGGTTTGATTGCAGCAACGCTCGCAGTGAAACGATCAACGCCCTAACGTCGGTTGCTCAGGGGATCGACAGAAAAGACAGGAGGCGGGTTCACCTCGATCAATCGACTGTGCCAAAGTGACTCCGCGAGCAATCGTCAGCAGACCAGTCGCGACGACGGCCCAGGCGGCGATGGACATCAGGCGTCTTCGAACATTGAGTCCGACCATTCCTGGAGCCAGACCCACGGCGATCATCAGCGGGACGGTGCCTGCTCCGAAAACAAGCATCGTGGCCGCTCCGTTCCACATCGACTCGCACTGTGCGGACATTGCGAGAAATGCGTAGACGAGGCCGCACGGTAGCCAGCCCGTCGTGAAGCCGGAAATGAAGATCGGCATGACTTGGCCACTCCGCAGCAGCGAGGCGAACCCAGTTCTGATCGGGCAGGCATGTGCTGTTTGGCTCCGTACTCCTCGCCAGTAGCCCGTGGCTTTCAGGCCCTCAAACAACAGCAGCGCCCCCGCCAAGAACGCGAGTGCCGCCTGGCCCCACTCGACCGCCGGCATCGCTCTCGTGAAACGGCGACCGAGACCTGCCCCCAAACCGCCGAGCACTCCGTAGGTACAGAGTCGTCCAGCCGAGTGCGTCAGTTGCCTTTGTAGATTCGCACGCCACGAAGTGGCCGACGCTCCGACGGTCATCGCGAAGCCGCCGCACATGCCGACGCAGTGCGATGAACCGAGCAAACCACCCGCAAAAATCATCGGCCATGTCAGTTGTTCAAGCATCATGCGGACTCCGACAGATGCGACGAAGACCTTACAACAACGAGGCTACTGGCGACCATCAGAAGCGCGGCGATCGCGGGGTTGAGCCAACCGGTTGCCGCCACCACAACGCCCAATGTGTTGTATCCAAAGGCCCACGCCAGATTCCGACGGATCGTGCTGACAGTGCATCGCGCGAGTGGAATGGCAAAGGCGAGTTGCGACAAATCGTTGTTCAGCAGACACACCGTCGCCGCGTCGCGAGAAACGTCGGTGCCAGCTCCTAATGAAATGCCGACATGAGCAGCCGTCAGTGCCGCCGCGTCGTTGACTCCGTCGCCGATCATGCCAACTTGTGCGAGTCGCTGGCGATCGTGAATGAATCGCGCCTTCTGATCGGGCAGCAGTCCGGCATGAACCGGCACGGCGAGTTCGTTCGACAATCGTTGCCCTCGGCCAGCGTGATCGCCGGTCAGCACGCTGACGGGCAAGTTCTCGTGACGGCACCAGTCGATCAAATCGCGAGCGGATGGCCGCAGCGTTTCGGCGAACACGAATGCCGCTCGCACTCGGCCCGACCAGCCGATCAGGGTGAGTGGCTCACCCTGTGCGATGGTCTTGTCGATCTGCCGCCGCAACTCTGGCGAGATGTCGAACTCGCACTGTTCCATCAACCGCACGTTGCCGAGTGCGGCCATGCCACCTGACGACTCCGCCACGATGCCCAAGCCCGGTCGGACGCGGACCTCGTGAGCGGTTTGCAGATTTACCCGAAGCGCTAGATCGACTGACAAAGGAAATTGCGCAGGCGAATGAGGTGGCGTCAGCCCCTTGGTGGATTCAAGCCAAGACCTAGGGACTGACGCCGCCCCGTCCGCCTGATCGTTAGGTTGCGGTGCGTCATCATCACGCCAATTGCGGATTGCCTGAGAGAACGAGTGCGATGACGACATCGCCAACTCGTTTGCGATCGCGGTCGCCTCGTCGCGCGAGGTCGATTCATCGAGCAGCAACCGTGTCACACAGGCCTCACCGGTCGTCAGCGTACCGGTCTTGTCGAGGCACAACTCACGGATTTCGGCCAAGCGTTCGAGTGCCTCGCCGTTGCGGAACAGGACTCGGCGTTTCGCAGCCGTTCCGATCGCAGTCCAGACGGCCAGCGGCGTTGCAAGTCCAAGCCCGCACGGACACGCGATGAGCACCACGGCCAACGCGGTCATCACGCCGCGGTCGAACGAAACTTGCCACCCGTGAAACACGAAGGCGAAGAAGGCGACGGCGGCGAACATTGGAAAGAACCAAGAAGACACCCGATCGCTCAACCGTTGATACGGTCCTTGAGTCTTCCGAGCTTCACGGACGGCGGCGATCAATCTCGCGACCGCCGTTTGCGAGGGAGCGGCCGTGACCTCCAGCAGCACATCGCCGTCAAGATTCAGCGTGCCGCCCAGGATGCGGTCACCACGCTGCTTCGAGACCGACCAACTTTCGCCGGTCAGGACTTGCTCATCGACGCTGACCGAATCGGATTGCAATACACCGTCTGCGGGGAAGCGTTCACCCGCCAGCACACGCACGGTCGCCGGCGGCACGAGTTCAGCCAGCGGAATCCAATGATCGCGACCGTCGTCGCCCATGAAGCGGACTCGATCCGGCAGCAGTCGTTCGAGTTCATCGAGAGCTTGCGTGGCCTTGAGCTTGCTCGTCGCTTCCAGCCAGCGGCCTAGCGTGACCGTCACGAGGATCACGCAACCGACCTCGAAGTAGACGTCGCCGCGACCTCGCACTACCGAGACTGCTGAGTAGCCGAACGCCGCGAGCACTCCCGTCATCAGCAACAGATCGGTCGTGAGACGACCGTTCCGGACGTCGTGGACCGCGTTCGTCAGCAGTGGTCCGCCAAGCAAAAACAACACCGGCAACGAAAATAGCAGACCAAGGTAGCGCAACAGATCAAAATAGCTGGCGGACATCGGTTCCGAGCTTTCGCCGTAGACGGCATCGGTCCAGAGCGCCATCGTGAAGCAGATGACGTTGAGCGTAAAAAAGATCGCGAGGCCCAGCTTGGTCAGCGTCCACACCGCCGCGCCGGAATCGCCACGCTCGCGAGTGACCTCGGCCGCAAAGCGACAGCCGTAGCAACAAAACAATGGCTCGTCGTCAGCGTGCTCATGTCGCCATGAACGCCCAACAGACAAGCCGCAGTACGAGCAGGTGCGTGACATCATTTCAACAGTGCAGAGTGCAGAGTGAAGAGTGCAAACTGCAAAATGACGGACATCACTTTCATTTGTCACTTTGCGCTCTTCACTCTGCACTATCAGTTACGGTGGATTGACCATTTCCATTTTGAGTGCCGGCAGGAAGTTCGTCAGCACGTAGCTCACGACGAAGATCCAGAACAGCACCCACATCAAATGGACATACCACGGAATCTTGTTGCTGATGTAGTGATGGAAGCGACTTTCGGCTTCGGGCGTGTTTTCTTCGGGTTGGTTCATCGCGCGGTCTCCGTCTCACGGTGGTCGAGCCACTCTTCGGTGTCGAGGAACGTCTGCTTAGGAGCTTCAATGTCGTGAAACATTCCGCGCATCGTGGCCCAAGCCAGCAGGCAGAAGAATCCGAGACTGGCCAGGAGATAATTCACGATCGGAGTCACCGCGAACATCCCGTCCGCGTTGCCTCGAAAGATATGAACGAATTCCAAAAACTTTCCGCCGAAGCCGTATAGACACGGCAGCAGAATGGTCGCAGCGATGATCACTGTGAAACGCCAGGAGGCACGGGGTGATGTTGGTTGCATGACGAGTTTCTCGCTTCTCATTCTCGAAATGACCAAGGTCCAAATCTCAATGTCCAATGAATGACCAAGTCCCAATGACCCAATGCAAATCGCAGGCAGACACTCCTCTTTGGAATTCGGACCTTGGGATTTCATTGGTCATTGGGATTCGGAACTTGGGTCTTCCACGGGCAGCGGCGCGGGCGTGTATTGCTCGTAATACGGATAACTCTCCAGCCACGATCCAAGCCATTGAATGTAGGTCAATATCGCGAGACCGCGCGCGTTGGGCTTGTCGGGTGAGCCGTCGAAGAACCACGGGTACTCCGGCATCGGGCTCCCTTCGGAGAGAGAGGTCGGTTTGAAGAGGTGTACCGCCTGCCAATCGTTCGAGCGGCGGCCTCCCTCACGGCTGAGATCGGGGCCGACTCGGCGAGTGCCGAACATCACGGGGCGTTGCAGTTCATTTTGATATTCGATGCTGCGAGAGACCGGTCTCCAACGCTGCTCTTCATTGCTGACGGGCCGCACGAACTGGCTGTGGCAGTGCCAGCACGCCTCACCCACATAGAGCTTGCGGCCAAGTCGCAGAGTGTCGGCGGTCTTTTGATTGAACCACTTCTCACGTTCGACGACCTCTTCAGGTGGTTTGCCATAGGCTTTCTCGAACGAATCGGGATAACGCCGCGCGAGATCTTCAAACTGATACCGCAAGTTGCCATTGACGAGCTGCTCGGCAGTTTGCTCCCGTTGGTCTTGATACATCAGCAACGGCACGACTGCGTTCGATACGAACGCCAGCGTGAAGAACGCCAGTCCGGCAAGGAGCATGACGCCCGCTTTCGATTCGAGCATGACTTTCACCTTGTAGGGTGGGTCGAGTCATCGTGACCCACCAGTGGATTTCCGATTGATGTTTTCGTCCGGTGGGTCTCGCGACACTCGACCCACCCTACGTTTATGCCGGCACCACTGCCGAACTCATGACAGCCTTGTTCAACGGGCTTTGTTGCCACGTCTTCCACAGGTTGACGCAGAATACGATCTGACCGGAGAACATCGAGATGCCGGCCCAGATACGGACGATCCAGAACGGTTGCGAGACCTCGATCGAAGCATCCCACGGCTGCAACGCGGCCCAGCTCCAGCCTTGGAACAATCCGGCGAGTGTTAGATCGAGCGCCATCACGAATAGGCCGACGGCGGACAACCAGTAATGCCACTCGCACAGCTTGGGGCTGGCCCAGTCGCTCTTAAGCAGTCGCGGAAACAAGTACGTCATGACCCCCAGCAGCCATTGTCCGAAGACACCGAACATCACGAGGTGTGCGTGGCCGACGACCCAGTCGGTAAAGTGGATCAACGCTTGAAAAGTCAGCGTCGTTTGCAGAGCACATTGAGCACAGGTGATCGCATAGAAAATCATGCCCGTGAAGAACCAGCGGATCGGGAGGTTCGTCGCGAGGGCTCGGCTGGAGCCTTTGAGTGTGCCGAAGAAGTTGACGATCACGGTCAGTACCACCATCTCCACGGCAATGGTTGAGACGATCGCTCCGTATTGCAGGAACATTGGAATCGGCGTGTAGAGGAAGTGGTGAATCCCTTGCAGCGGATAGAAGAACGCCAAGCCCCAGAAGCCGACCATCGACATGCCGTGGCTCCAGATTGGTTTCCGTAGCAGGATCGGCACGAAGAAGTACATCGAGCCCCAACCCAGCGGAGTCACGAATAAGCCCACGAGGTCGTGAATGAACAACCCGCCGACTGCTCCGGCGCTGGTGCCGGCTACGAAGTATTCTGGCACGAAGTTTCCCATCGCGTAGGTCAGGAACGTCCAAATGAAGGCCGCGAGGAAGTACCAAAGAGTGACATACATCGGACCTTTGGTCTTGAGAATCGGCGTCATGAAATTCACCG
Organism: Planctomyces sp.; assembly: GCA_005778115.1. GTDB lineage: Bacteria > Planctomycetota > Planctomycetia > Planctomycetales > Planctomycetaceae > SXKJ01. The sequence goes on from SXKJ01000508.1 coordinate 7,157, forward strand.
CAACCAGTAGCAATCCCACTTGCGCGAGCGGGTCGATCCAGACCGGTGTCTCGCCCCATTCCAGTCCTTGAGCTTCACCCAACAGCAATCCACCGGCTGTTGCCAGCACAACGATCTGCCACGCCGCAAAGATGAAATACGAAAGTTTGCGAGACATCACCGATCGCAACGTCAGCCGCGGCACAATCCAGTGCAAGTTGCCGAGAAACGCGTTGGCCAAGAACCCATAAGCAATGGCGTTCGTGTGAATCATTCGCCAGCGGCCGGGCGACAACAGTTCGATACCGTTGAACGGATTGTGGCGAATCAACTGAAACGCCATCAGAAATCCACCCAGCATCGACACGAACAAGTAGCCGATTGCGGCCAGGAAATACCACACGACGAGCCGCTCTTCGATCAACTCTCGATTCGGCAGAGCATCGCGGGTGAGTGAGTCATTGGTCATTCGCTTCTCCAGTAGCCAATTTCGCCAGAAATTTGGCCTTCCGAAATGGCCCAAGGTCTGGTGACCTTGGCTACGACTGTCATGGAGTCGTTGTTTCTTAGCTGCCAGGCTGAATGGGTCCGCTGTTGGCTGACGAGCGCGACTCAGCATTAGTTTCGGCAGGTGTGTGATACGGCAGGAACTTGGCCATCGGCGCGAGGAGCGCCATGGTCCAGCCGAAAACGAGATGAGTGGCAGCCGCGACCCACCACGGCAAATACTTGCCACTGGTAATCCAATCGCCGCCGAAAAGCAGTGGTTGCAGCCAACTCAAGATTCCGTAGAAGCCGATCAGCCAAATCAACAGCGACAGCACCGAGGCCACCAGCAAGCGATGACGAGCTGTTCCATCCGATACGGTCCGAGTCAACGCGACATGGAACGGCATCCCAATCAACATTCCGGTTCCCAAATACAGGCAGCAACCGAAAGTCAGGATCATGCCGTCGCGCACGGTCGGAACATGGTTGGCCACATCTGCGAGCGAGAGGGCATCGGCTCCCAACGGAAAGGTCAGATAGACGCGAATCAGCTCCAGAGGATGCTTGCCGGCGATCGGCGCGAGTGCCACGTTCATCAGCAACGCCGCGGCCGCTCCCATCACACCCAGTAAGAAGCCCGAGGTAGCGTGATACGCCCAGTAATACGACGTCGGCTGCCAAGACTCCTCGGCCGCGAGGTCTTCGAGTTCTCGTTCAAGGAGTTCGACCTTGCGCTTGAGTAGGTCGAATTCTGCATGCTTGGCGGAGAAGTCCACGGGATGTCCCTTGTCCGTTACCGCAGACGGTTCGTCTGCGGTTTTCTTAATCGAATTTTGCTGAATCACCGGGCATGGCCAGTGGTTACTTGAACGGTGCGATGCTTCCGGATTCCAGAATCTTGCCGCGACGACGTTCATGAGAGACGTGCAACACATATGCGACGAGGTTCCAAGTCGTTTCCGGTTCAGAGGCAAGCGCTTGCTGGAACCCAGGCATTGGTGTGCCATTGATGCCTGAAAAAATCCGACGGTAAACATCCATCGGTTCCTGACCACCGCGCAACATGCCGGACGTCAGGTCCGCCGCACGAGTTGGATGTCCCCACGAGTCTTTCAAGTCGCCGCGCAGGTTATCTGGAGTTTGCCCGCGACCATCCTCGCCATGACACTTCGCGCAACCGCGAGTCAGAAACGCTTGCTTGCCGGCAACGATGTGGTCCGTCTTGAACTTCGGTTGCGGAGTCACGGCCAGAACCTGTGCCTCGTCCGCTCGCTCCCAAGCGGCGACAAGACCACTGACGATATCCGGCACCGCTTCGAGATCGACTTCGTCATCTTCCTTGGCGTTGTTGACCAATCGCGTTTCGAGTTCGCCACGATGAGTCAGCACGAGAACCCAATCGACGGCTGCTTGCAGTTCTTTGTTGGGAAGCAGATTAAACGCGGGCATGGATGTCCCAGGGATTCCCTTCCGGACCGTGCGGACCAGATCCTCTCGTCGCGGCTTGTAACCATACGGCGTGGTCGTGAATTTGAAGACACCTCGCCGATAGTCTCGCGGTTTGGGAACCAGCGAGGCCGCCGTCGGCCCTTGGCCATCGCCGTTGACTCCGTGGTATTGCACGTAGCGCTTGATATACACGCTGCGTCCCAACGCGAGCTTCGTAGCGTCGAACTTGTCATCGCCGAGCATCTTCGGAGAGTCCATTATTCCGGAATGCTCTTCGAGAACTTTGGTCACACTGGCTCGGAGCTCGGGAGTCAAATCCTTTGCTTCGTTGCCGAGCGTCCAAACGCCAGTTTCTCGCCTTTGGCAACCGGCATTTAGCAATGCCAACGCTAACAGACAGCAGACCCAACGCCACACAGTCAGTTCCTTCCTCGACGAGGAGCCTGGCATCCGGTGGCTTTCGCTCACCGGTTCGGTTCACGAGGCAATGAATTTGCGAACCGCGTGCCAGTGATGCAGTCGATTTGTTGGTGCACGCTGAATCCGCCAACTACGACGAGCGATTCTTGAACCTGCTGAGCGTCGCGACATCGTTCGATTTGATCGCGGAGCAGCAAGAAGTGTGCAAGCGGCTGCACACTGTGCGGATTGCTCACAGACTGTGCGGCTTTGCCCACGCGGACGCTGCTGAAGTCAAATCGGCTACGATTGCCAGGAGATCGAGGATGCCGAACTGACATTGAGGACTAGCGACGCCGGTCATCATCCGATCGTGTCGCCATTTGCCATGAGTTTGCGATCGTGATCACGCATCGCGGCGCGAAATGTTGGTAATGAGCCCCTTTCGGGTTCCTCAAATTCGTGGATCGAAATTACCAGCCAACAACTCCACTGCCGATTGCTGCCCCTGGACGACGGGAGCCTGCTTAACCATCAATTGGTTGGGGTTGAGGAACTAGTCGCTGCTTTCCTCCAGGCTTTCTGTTCCAACTGCTGGCGCAAATTCTGTTGCACCTCTTCGGCCGGCAGTGTGCCATCTACGACAACGACCAATTCTTTGCGACGAAACAAGTCCAGGATGGGATGCGTCTTGTCATGAAAGTCCTGCACGCGCGCGTTGACCGCTTCCGGTGTGTCGTCAGCTCGGGCGGTCAGCGCCGAGCCACAGACATCGCAAGTGTTAGGCACAGCGGGCCGGTGAAAGATCAGGTTGTAATCCATGCCACATTTCTGGCAGAGCCGGCGGTTGAGAATGCGCTCCCGAACCACCTCGTCGGGAACCTCGATCAGCAGCACGGCGTCGATGTCGTAACTCTCGAGAAAGAATGAGGCTTGCCGAGAGTTGCGGGGGAAGCCATCGAGGATGAAACCGTAATTCCAGTCGTGCTGTTCCATCCGTTGCTTGACGACTTCTTCGACCAGGTCATCGGGCACCAGTTGCCCTTCTGCCATGATTCGCTTGATGCGTGCCCCAAGTTTGGTGTGGCTCTGGATGTGCCAGCGAAAGATGTCGCCCACGCTGATATGCACCAGGTCGAGCGACTCCTTAAGCATCCTTGCCTGCGTTCCTTTTCCACAGCCCTGCACTCCCATGATGATGTATTTGTGCATTTGCGAAGGATCCTCAATAGGGCGAAACAGCCGGCGTTCGCTTGAGAAAAGCTGGGTGACTTCGTGGCCGGAGACTGGTGAGTAGACTGTCTCCGTACTGTCGAAAACACAAGGCTCGAAAGTCACGGTCAATGGCATCGATCAACGAGCGAGGTGCCGTCGTTGAATAACTGGCGGCAAATATTCCGCAGAGATTCCGATCGCGTTTCCGCAGTTTGGCCGACAGCTTTTTGTGGGACATGCAGCGAGTTAATGCGGTTGAGGAAGTGGCGGTCATTCTCAGTGGAGTGACTCGGCGCGAGCCTCGCCCTCTGGAAGCTGATGCCTATAATCCCGCGCCCGATGGAGCACGAAATGATGCACGATTCTTTTCCAGACTTTGCGACCCGCGAACGGCCTCTCCGGATCGGCGCGGTCAGTTATTTGAATTCCAAGCCGCTGATCGAAGACTTGGCGGATTTGGCTCGCGATGCGGATCTGATCCTGGATGTTCCGAGCCGGCTGGCGGATGACCTCTCTGCCCACGAGTTGGACGTCGCGTTGATCCCGTCCATCGAAGTGCTGCGAGATGCCAATTACGACATTGTCTCCGATGCGTGCGTGGCGACGCGCGGACCGGTGCTGAGCGTCAAGCTCTTTAGCCGCGTTCCCGTCGCGCAGATTCGGACGCTGGCGCTGGATGCTGGCTCGCGCACGAGCGCGACGTTGGCTCGCATCCTGTTGGCCGAGCGGTTTGGTGTCCGGCCGACGACCGAGTTGCTGCCGCTGGGGTTCGCGACCGAAGATACCTCCGCCGATGCGGTGTTGTTGATCGGCGATCGGGCGATGAAACCGCCGCACGAACGATTCGTCGCGACGTGGGATTTGGGCGAGGAATGGTCGCACTGGACCGGCCTGCCGTTTGTCTTCGCGATGTGGGCGGCGCGGCGCGATTGTGAACTGGGCGATGTCGAAGAGGCTTTGTGTCTCGCTCGTGACCGAGGCGTGGAACGATTCGGCGAGATCGCCGAACGCGAGGCTCCGAAGCTGGGGATCACGGCGGAATTGGCTCACGACTACCTTGCTCATAACTTGCACTTCACGCTCGGTTCGACCGAACGGGCGGGGTTGCGGCTGTTCCATGAACTCGCGGTCAAATTGGGGCTCGCTCCCGAAGGAGTCGATCTCGTGTTTAGGCACTGCTTGTCTGCTGGGTCTACGTAGCCATCATCGCTCCGCGCGATGAGCCGAATACGCCACTGTTATTGTTGGATAAAAGAACCACGTTCTGGGAAGCGTTCGGCTCGTCACGCGGAGCGATGACGGCTACGTTGGTCGCGGCCCGCCGTTCATTTCCGAAGGAATGTCTCTCGTGTCTGACAACTTACGTTTCATTCTCGACAAAGCGGTTGCTGGCGAACGACTCACCCCTGAGGACGGACTCCGCTTGCTGGAGTCGCACGATTTGATCGCTCTGGGCGAGGCCGCCAACGCGGTCACGCTGCGGTTGCATCCGGAGCCGTATCGGACTTTCAACATCGATCGAAACGTCAATTACACAAACGTCTGCTCGGCGGTGTGCGACTTCTGCGCGTTCTTCCGACGGCCGAAGAGTCTTGAAGGATATGTGCTGTCCAAGGAAGCGATCTTTCAGAAGATCGAAGAGACCGTGGCGCTCGGCGGCGATCAGATTCTGATGCAGGGGGGGATGAATCCCGAACTGTCAATCGAGTGGTACGAAGACTTGCTGCGGTCGCTGAAGGAACGCTTTCCGAAAGTCAATTTGCACGCCTTCTCGCCGCCGGAGATTTATGCGCTCTCAAAGCTCGCAAAGTTGCCGATCAAAACGGTGCTGCAACGCTTGAAGGACGCGGGACTCGGCAGCTTGCCCGGTGGTGGTGGCGAGATTCTTGTCGATCGCGTGCGGAAGGAGATCACGCGCGGCAAGGTGCTCAGCGATGACTGGATCGACGTCTGCCGGCAGTGGCATGAGCTGGGTGGGAAGTCGTCGGCGACGATGATGTTCGGGCATGTCGAAACGTTGGCGGAACGGATCGAGCATCTCGATCGCATCCGGCAGTTGCAGGATGAGACTGGCGGGATCACCGCCTTCATCTGCTGGACGTTCCAGCCAGAGAATACGGACATGGCTCACATCGCTCCGGCCGGGGCGTTTGAGTATCTCAAGACACAGGCGGTGGCGCGGCTGTATCTCGACAATGTGCGGAACATCCAGTCGAGTTGGGTGACTCAGGGAGAGAAGATCGGGCAGATGGCGTTGCTGTTCGGGGCCAACGACATGGGGAGCCTGATGATCGAAGAGAACGTGGTAGCCTCGGCGGGGACCGTGTATCACCTCAGTTTGGAAACAATCAAACGCTGCATCCGAGAACTCGGCTTCATTCCGCGTCAGCGGAACGTCTTTTACGAATACATCGACGACGCCGATCAAGCCGAGCTTCCGAATCAATCAGGCCGCGTGCCGTTGCCGGTGCTCAGCCTGTGATTTCGAGGGAACTCATCCACCGCCCGTCGTTCGGGTCGGCGAGGGGCGTGCTAGGTTCGTAGTCCTGAAACTCGGCGAGCAAATGTGATTTGGCACTTGCGTCCGATCGGCGGGCGCCTAGCCGAACGTCGGGCTGGCGTCTTGTCGCCATCGGCCGTATGTCTTGACCCCCGACGGCGCGGGTGCTACTCACCCACAACTTTTTCGGGAACTTGAAGGAGC
>SXKJ01000509.1 GCA_005778115.1 Planctomyces sp.
AGTACTTACAATCTTTGATGGTCACCCCCGCCTTAAAGAACAACCCAGTTCTTTTCGAAAAAATTAATGAGAAGTTCCTTGAGTCTTCTAGGAAAAAAGAAGGTGAGAAGGCAGGAAGAGATTTTATAGTCTTCGACTGCACACAGGATGATAAAAGAAACGAAAAGATGAACGTCAAAATGCCTGAGTTCAACAAGGACATATTCAATAACGCCTACTTCAACGTAGTGAACGCAGCCAATGTAAATCCTTATATCCCAGGTCAAAACTCTTCTTTCAAAGCAAAGTCAGAATTCAGCTACTTCAATGAAATGAACCCGAGCGGCGGAATTTACAACGCGGGCGGAATGTTCTACCCAGTGAGGAAAGACAACCCTTATGAGGAATACGAAGGAGATAAACCCGAGGAGTACTACAATATGATGGCTAATAACAACACTGCTCCAAAGAAAACCGACGAGAAGAAAAATGAATTAGACCTTAGGGACTTCAACTCTGGTGATAAGAATTACCCCGTCAAAACAAGGCTTATTAAACCCACGAGTAATCAATCCAGCATGGCACAAATTCTTGGGGAAAATGAGGTCGTGAAGAACGGCTCGAACAGCCGGTTGAGGTTCTGTGCCTCGCAGCCCTTGCCCTGATCAATGACGCTGACCGCGACGCACTCGTGATCGATCACTCGCGATTCGACCGACAGCCGCCGCTCCTCGGCAGGGATGTCGTGCATCGCCTCGAAACTATTGCGGACGAGGTTGAGCATCACCTGCTGCAACTGGATGCGGTCGGCTCGGACGCGCGGTAACTCATCGGGCAACTCCAGCCGCACATGTACCTCGCGACCTGCGGCCTCGGTACGAACCATCTCCAGCACGTCGCGGATCGTGTCGTTCAAATCGGTCGCGGTTTGCTCCGGCGGACGCCTGGTGACCAGCCGCCGCAACCGTTTGATGATCTCGCCTGCCAACAACGCTTGCTGCGACGTCTTCTCCAGGCACGGCACTAATTCTTCGGGCGACCACTCGTTCGACCGCACGCGGCGCAACGCCGCCTGAGCGTAATTCGCGACCGCTGTCAGCGGCTGATTCAGTTCGTGAGCAATCCCGGTCGCCAGCTCGCCAAGCATCGTCTGCCGCGACACGCAGACCAACTGCTCTTGCTGCTGCCGAGCATGCTCTTCCGCCTCCTTGCGATCGGTGACGTCGTTCGCGGCCACCAGCACTAAGCGAGGTGTTCCCTCCGGCGTCCGGCGGAAAATCACCGTCCGAAAATGTAGCCACCGCCAACTGCCATCCGCATGGCGAAATCGAGCATCCAATTCATGAATCTCGTCGTCACGAATCGTGATCGAGTCCGCCATCGCCTGCTTGGCATGCGGCAAGTCGTCCGGGTGGATCGTCGCTGTGAGAAACTCATCGGTCCAATCGCGCACATCATCGAGTTCGTATCCCAACAGCGTGCGGAGTTGCTGATTGGCATACACCAGTCGCCGGGTAACAACATCGCGAATGTAAACCATGCTGGGTGTCGCATCGGTGATTCGCTCGACGAACCGCCGACTCTCTTCCAACGCGTCTTCTACACGCCTGCGGTCGGCAATCTCACGCTGCAAGCCTTCGTTCGCGGTGGAGAGTTCGGCGGTACGTTCTCGCACACGCTGTTCCAGTTCATCACGCCATTCCAACTCCAGGCTTTTGCGTTCGATCGCGTAACGCAGCGACTTTCGCAGCAGGTCGCCACTCAGTGAATTCTTGCAGAGGTAGTCCTGGGCCCCCAGATGGACTGCTTCCAGCCCAGTTTCGTCGTTGTCATGACCCGTCAGCACCACCATCGGCAGCCATGGAGCAAGTTGTCGAACCGAGTCGCAGGCCTGCAAGCCATGGCTGTCCGGCAACGACAAATCGAGCAGCACGGCTGCGAACGGTGACGTGGAATCAGACGATCGCAACAGTCCGAGTCCCTCGGCCAGTGTGCCGCGCGCGACGACACGCCATTCGTTATCCGGCCGCTCTGCGAGCATCGCGCCTATGAGCACGCGATCTGCTTCGCTGTCTTCGATCAAAAGGATGTCATGTGAAGAAGGAACCATGCTGCCGCCGCGAACGCTCGCTTTCGACCGCGTGGAGTCCGTTCCAGACGACGAGCTTTCCCATCAACCACGGGAGCCTGTTGACCCGATGCAACAGGGTTCGACAAACCCGGCCAGACTGCTCGCGCCTCGTGGCGGCAATTCAGGCTCAGCCATGATGTTCACGCCTCTCGGCGAACGTAAGCAGGCGTTTCGCCTTTGTGCGCTTTCGCAACCGACACCATTTGCCGCCGCGGCATGACCGACAGACTCGGCACAACCGGCCGTGGGCAAATCTCCAAAATCCAAGGCGACCGTTCCCAACGGCACCGCAGTTTCCGACCCCTTCACGCCCGCCTTGGATCAGTCACGGAAATGATCTCGTTGATCCCGCTCTGATTGAAACCCTTGTAGCCGTCGTCACGCTGCAAGATTTCCAAGTGCGAGCCGATCGCGCCGTTGCTCAAGAAATGCTGAGCTTGCTCCGCCGTGATTTGCTTCGTCCCCAAAAGACGTTCGACACGCTCCGGCTTCACCGGCCAGATCTCACCTTTCGTGAATGCCTGGCGGAGATACGGCAAGTTCGTAAACGGTGGCATCGTCAAGATGCCCGCTTCATCCAGCTGATCGCGCGTCGCGTTGAAATCGAACTGGCATTCAAGGTGATGTAAGCCCGCCTGCAAGAACGCCTCGCCGTGCAACTCGCACCACAAGCCGACGGTGCCGAGTTCTGCTCGCGGCGGCAGCGGTTCGTGCGAGAAGTCTTGCGAGACTTCGTCTGGCGACATATCCACGTCCGCGAAAATCGTCACGCCGGTCACCGAATGTTCGATGACTTGCGCTCCCCAACCTGCCTCGCGTCCGGCGTAAAAGCGCTCGCGAAGTTGAAAGCCTAACTTTTCGAGGAACGCGATCAGTCGCGTGAACTGAGCGCGGCTCGACCGATAGGTGTGATGATCGTGATTTGCCCAGCCGAGACCGAGAGCTTCCTGCCGCGCCCGTTGCTTCTGACCCGCACGATTACGACGTTGCCAGTAATCCCTCTCGGCCGCGAAAAACAACTCGCAAGTGCGGTCCCTCCCGAGTTCGGCGATCGCCACATCCGCCAATCGACCAGCCAATGCGAACCCCTCCGCTGAGTCATCAAACTCCCGCTGCCGCAGTCGCATCGCTTCCGCGTGCTTGGCGATTGCATCGAGCGGCACCACTTTGTCGAGAGCCGGTTCGAAAGCCAGCGAACCATGCCGCTCCAACACCCACACCTCGACTCCGTTTTCGTGAGCGACTCGCGCTCGGCGAACCGACGCGAGATAACCACCTTGAATAGCCACGTTGCTCAGCTTGTGTGCGGCGAGAAAATCAGCAACGGCTTCCACCTTCAGTAAGACTTGGCGAGTCTTGCCCACATGAATTCGGACTCGTGGGAACAGACCAAGCGAATGCTTCCAGGCTCGGATCTTCGGGACGGACGTGTCTGGCTCGTAGCCGATCCGGCTGAGATCGTTCAAAGCCTCGTCGTCCACCGGCAGCGCGAAGTGATCGATCCAATCGACCAGCCGCGTCCCCGTTTGTTCCAGCATCTGACGGCGGAGCGTCGCGAGAAACGAGTTCTTCTGAACGGCCTCATCCAACACACCATGCACCCATTTGGCAGGAGCAGGTTGTGGACTCCAAGTGTGAGCCGTGAGCGCAGAAATCCGTTCGTCGTTCGTTCGTGATTCAACAGCCATGAGCAACTCCCTTCAGCTTGAGGCCAAAGGAAGTTTAGCGGTCGCGTCACGGCAGGGAACCGAGCAAAGTCGACGAACCACGCCGTGACACGAAGCATTTCACCGCGATAGGTCAGGCCTTCCAGGCTGCCCCGAATGGCTACATCGCCTCGAAGATTCATCGACTCAGCCTGGAAAGGCTGACCTACGTGGGCACATAAAAAAAACTCGGCCGTTTCCGGCCGAGTTCATTCGCTTTCGCGCTGATCAGGCTTATTTGTCTGGGAACCGACTGCCGCGGAGCCTTCCTTGGCGCCTAACACTTAGCTCCGGCGGTGGGTTCCTGTGACATCTGCGAAGTATTAAGCGAGTTGCTTCTTGCGACCCACCAGAGTCCGAACTCGTTCCGCCAACAAAGCCACGTCAAATGGCTTGCGGAACGTTTCGTTGAAGATCGTGCGGTCAAAACCGCTGGCGTTGTCTTCATCGCTGAGCAGGCCAATCAAGACCGTCTCGGCGTACTCGGGATTCTTCCGCAGGTTGCCAGCGATCATCAAGGCGTCGCTGCGGCCCATTGCGAAGTCGATGACGACGCAATCGGGATGCAGACTTTCCGCCTGGATGCCGGCCTCGAATCCGCTCTGAGCCGTTTCGAGTTTGAACTCATCTGAGCCCATCATCTCGTTCAGGCTGCCACGGATTACGGGGTCGGTGCCGACAATCAAGACCTTGCCCATCGCTTCATCTTCCAACTCCCCCAAGGGCATACCATGCTCTTTGAGGAAGCGAATCAGATGTTCGCGAGGAATGCGACGGTCTTGCGAGCCGGGAATTCGGTAGCCGCGGAGGCGTCCCGAATCAAACCACTTGCTCACCGTACGGGGTGCTACTTTGCAGATCTTTGCTACCTGACCAGTAGTGAAGATCGTTTTCATCGCGGGCTCCAATCACTAACTGTGCCCAGCAGAGATGGTCATCTCCGCTGCGGCACCCCCCGATGCGATGGCAGTTCTAATAGCCAACAGGTCCTAATCGAGAACCATCGCCAGTTTGGGTTGGGGCTGTCTCAGGGTTTGTTCCAGTGGAGATGGCTCCGCCACCGCCAGTACGACTGAACGCAGAATCTGGTTCTGACTCCGTTCCGATCCTGCTGAAAACTCCCTTACGACATCCAGAGGGGTAAGCAGCTCGCGCCACCAAACCGTAATCGCCTACGGCTGGTCGCGACGGGACTATGAGGCTCGCGTTTTCACGCGGGCACAAAGTCCCAAGCAACAAGCCCCCCTAGTGTCGGCGTTTGTTTCAGGAGTCGCATGACAATCGCTTCATGCGGCTCGGTGAATCGTTCCGTCGCCAACTGTCTGAACATCATTTTCGGCATACCGGGGCGATGTCCTTTAAGTCCTTTGTCCTCTTCGATCAGCGAATCGCTGCGAGCGGTGCTTTCGCTGGACGCCATGCCATGAGACCGAGGCGATCCACCCGCAAAGGTGGCAAGCTGCGTAGAACGATCAGCATCGTTACGTGCAATACAACCAGAACCCTGGCAAGCTTGGTGGAACGGTAAAGCTGCGGTGATTATTTGGCTCGTAAGAAAGTTGCCGGAAATTCCGTGAGATGCGGTGCTCGAAAATCAGAGAACTGATGCGACTCATGGGACGTATTCGCCGTGTGCGACTCATTCGTCCCATAGCTCGCATCAGTCCCATCAACGCCTGCGGTTGACCGAGTCTTCGCAGGCTGCCAGCCTACTTGCCGTCAAACTTCTCTTCCGAAGGCGTCCTTTGTGAATCCAGCCGACCAGCCAACCAGTAATCCGCGCGAGCAACCGATCTCGTGCTACGAACTCTGGGCCGTCGTCGTCATCACGTTCCTCGGAGCCGCCGTCCGCTTCGCGTTCCCCTCGGCAATGGCCATCGAGCACTTCGACGAAGGGGTCTACGCCTCAAACCTCTTATTCCCCGACCAAGACTACCGCTACCCCGATCGCCACCTCTACGCCCCATCGCTGGTCCCAGCGCTGATTGAGTGGCCGATCATCCTCTTCGGCGACAAGGGCATCGCCCCGATGTTGCCGTCACTGCTATTCGGCACGCTAACGATCCCTCTAATCTGGTGGGCTGGCCGCCAATGGTTTGGCACGCTCGCCGGGATCGCCGCCGCGACACTGCTAAGTCTCAGCGACTTCCACATCGCTTTCAGCCGCAGCGCCATGACGGACGTGCCGCTCTGCTTCTGGCTGCTGCTCGCCGTCTATTTGTTCGAGCGATCCTTCCGCGATCTCTCTTGGCCCACCGCCATCGCCGCCGGCCTCACCACCGGCCTCGCCTGGTGGACCAAGTACAACGGCTGGCTCCCGCTCGCGATCAGCCTCAGTGGCTTGCTCGCATGGTCATTTTTCGCCTCGCGTGAAGAGCGACATTTCAAGCAACGGTTGGCTCTCTGGGGAATTGCCGGCCTGACGGCATTGGCTGTCTGGATTCCTTTTTGGTGGTCGCTCCCACACGGCTATGGCGAGGTAGCCGGCAATCATCGCCAGTACGTTGTGGGCTTTTCCGGCTGGTGGACCGGATTCGTCCGACAGATCGAATGTCAGCTTTTCGGTGTTCGGGTCGCGACCGGAGCATCCTGGATCGCGGTCTTTGTGATGGTCACTCGCACCGCACCGCGTCGCTCACGAGTCTGGATTGAGCAACACGCTCCGCCGCCACCTCTGAGTCCCAGCGATCTTCGGTTGACGCAGGCCGAGTGGCTGATGGCCGCGTGGTTTATTGGGCTGACACTCACGACTCCTCTATATCGTCCTTACCCACGTCTGGCCTTTCCCTGGACGATGTCGGCCTGGCTCCTCCTCGCCTGGTTGTTTTTCGGTGCCGCGCGGTTTGAAAACCTTCGCATTCCCCGAACGTTCGGAGTCGTCTTGTGGTTCGTCATCGCGACGGGATCGGTCGGCCTCGAGTTCATGGACCTTCCGTTGCCGCGCGAGGGTCTGTGGGTTTCCGGCTGGCAACCGCGAGCCACACTGGCTGATTTGGCTCCGAAAGTTCAGCAAGCGATTCGCCGGGATGTCGCCAAGAGTGGCGGTCGCGAAGTCGGAGGAAAGCGAGCGATCGTGTATGTCTTTGCCGAGCCGGGTCTCTTCTTTCATCTGCCCGCCGATGACCTCGCGATTGCTCCGGTTGGAAATCTGAGATTCGTGGATCCAGGGACTCCTTCTGCCAACCTGCCGACATTTCTTTTGACTGGGCCTCAGGCAGAACGCAATCAAGAATTCGCGGATGAGTTCGCGAAGTACGCGGCGAGTATTCGTTCGGTCCAAAGTTGGCCGTATGCCGCGAGCGACTTTGTGTTGCTTGACCAGGTCTCGCCATCGCTACTCGACGCTGAACGGCGAAAGTGCGAAGTGCGACTCTATCGTGTGCGAGTCCCGGAGTGAGTGGAGACCGTTCCACGTGGAACACGTCTTGCCTCATTCGCCCGAAGCCGGGTAACAATCCCGCCCGCTTTGGGAAGTTCGTAGTTCCGCCTTCAGGCGGCTCCGAATAGCTCTGCAAGACAACCGCCTAAAGGCGGAACTACGAACGAGAGGAACCAGCCATGGACGGCATGGATGAACAAGTACAGATTCGGCGACGACTCGGACGCGGTTTGAATGCGCTACTCGGCGATGACGTCGCAGCGACGGATATGCCGGTCTCAACCGGCAGCGGTGAGTCAACCGCTCCGCAGGGCGAACTGCGGCAGATGCCGGTCAATTCCATCGAGCGAAACCCATATCAGCCGCGCACCGAATTTGAAGCATCGTCCCTCCGCGAACTCAGCGACAGCATCCAGCAGCACGGCGTACTTCAGCCGCTACTGGTCCGAGCGTTGCCGAACGGCGGCTGGCAACTGATCGCTGGCGAGCGGCGATTGATGGCGGCCAAGCAGGCGGGACTAGCAACGGTCCCTTGCCGAATCCTCGAACTCGAAGAGCAGCAAGTCTGCGAAGTCGCGCTGGAAGAGAACCTCAAGCGAAAAGATTTGAACGTCCTGGAAAAGGCCCAAGCGTTCGCCAACTACCTCCAGCAATTCGGCCGGACGATCGAAGAGTTGTCGAAGCAACTCAGCCTCGATCGCTCGACCGTCTCGAATCTGCTCCGCCTGCTCGACCTCGCCGAGCCGGTCAAGCAATCACTCCGTTCCGACAAGATCACTGGCGGTCACGCGCGAGCGCTTCTGTCATTACCGGCCGAGCAGCAGATCGGTCTGTGTCAGCGCATCGAATCGGAATCCCTCTCCGTACGTGCGACGGAGGCGGCCGTGCGCGAGTTGCTCGCCGAAACAAAATCCAGCACCGAGACCGTCGCCTTCGATCCGCAACACAAGGCAAAGCCGGCGGCGACCCAGCACGTTTTATCTCTGCAAGGACAACTGCGCGATCTATTGGGAGTCCCGGTCGAGATCAAACTGCGCGGCAAAGAGTCCGGCCAGATCCTGATCACGTTCGGCTCGAACGACGACTTTGAGCGTGTGCTGCGAGTGCTTCGTCGAGCCGCGTGACGATGTTCGTTCCACGTGAAACGGCTCGTTGACGGTCACATACGCCCCACCTAGACTCCGCCGCACTTTCCACATTCGCATATCTCGGGATGTAGCTCAGCCTGGCTAGAGCGCCTGGTTTGGGACCAGGAAGTCGCAGGTTCAAATCCTGTCATCCCGACTTCTCTTTCAGAACGAGACGCCCGCTGGCGTTCGTTCAAAACAGCTCGGCGATTGGTTTGCCGTTGTCGAGCATGTTGGTTGGACGCCCCGCTTGATTCGTGTACTGCAAGTCGAGCGGCATGCCGAGGA
>SXKJ01000510.1 GCA_005778115.1 Planctomyces sp.
CCCGGTTGGTGCCAAGCAAACCGGGGGCTGACGCCGCCCCGCTCGCCTAGGATTCGTTGTGTTCGCGAAAATGTTTGGCCAAAAGCTCGATCAATGCACTCGCTGGCCAGGAACCGCTCCGCTGTCTGGCGAGAGCAGGAAGATCTCTTGGCCCCCTCCACCCGCCGCACAGACCATCCCCTCGCTGACTCCGAAACGCATTTTGCGCGGAGCGAGGTTGGCGACGACGATCACCAAACGGCCGACGAGTAGTTCCGGCGTGTACGCGCTTTTGATGCCGGCGAAGACATTGCGGCGGAGTTCGCCACCCAGGCTCAGCGTCAGTTGCACCAGCTTGTCGGCTCCTTCGACGTGCGAAGCCGAGACGACTCGCGCGACGCGCAGGTCGATCTTCGTGAAATCGTCGATCGAGCACAGGTCGGCGACGAGCGGTTCCTTCTCCAAGGCTTCGGGACCGTCTGGAGATTGAGCGGCAGGAGCTGACGTTTCCGGCGGTTCGACCCAGGTCAGGAGTTCGGCTGGTTTGCTGTCGTCGATCATGGATTGCACCTGTTTGAGTTCCACTCGTTTGAGCATGTGTTGGAAATTCGCGACGGGAGTCCCAGTCAAGGGCGACTGAGCATCCTCCCAACGCGTGATGGGAGCACCGAGCAATTCACCCGCCTGTTGCA
Organism: Planctomyces sp.; assembly: GCA_005778115.1. GTDB lineage: Bacteria > Planctomycetota > Planctomycetia > Planctomycetales > Planctomycetaceae > SXKJ01. The sequence goes on from SXKJ01000510.1 coordinate 672, forward strand.
CCAATCGCGGTAGCACGGGGGCGAGATAAACAACGATCTGCCGAAAGAGGTTCAATCCGATCGAACAAATTTGCCGGACCTCTTCGGCCTTGTCCGGCTGTTTGGCCAACGTCCAGGGAGCTTTCTCATCGAGAAAGGTGTTGGCTCGATCGCAGAGTTCTTTGCAGGTGCGAATCACCGCTTGGTAATCGCAGCGTTCATAAGCCTCGGCAATGGACTCGTGCGCGGCCGCCGCGAACAGGAACAAACCGCCGTCCGCCGGATACGTCTCGCAAAGCGATTTGCCTCCGAGAAACTTCGCTGTCCGCGAGGCGATGTTCACGACGCCGCCGACGAGTTGCTTATTGGCCTTGTCCACGAACTCGTCGAGACTCAGATCGAGGTCATCCAACCGCGGGCCGAGCTTCGAGGCGTAGTAGTACCGCAGGTACGCTGGATCGAGATGCTTCAGGTACGTCGCCGCTTGCACGAACGTCCCTTTGGACTTCGACATCTTCTCGCCACCGACGGTCAAGAAGCCGTGGATGTGAACCTTCGCCGGCAGATTGAAGCCGGACGCCTTGAGCATCGCCGGCCAGAACAACGTGTGGAAGTAAGTGATGTCTTTGCCGATGAAGTGATGAATCTCAGATTTCAAATCTGAAAATTGAGATTTGTCGTCTCGCCACCAGTCGTCGAAGTTCTCGCCGTGCTTCTGGCACCACTCCTTCGTCGAGGCCATGTAGCCAATCGGCGCGTCGAACCAGACGTACCAGAAGTTGCCGGGACTGTCTGAGATCTCGAAGCCGAAGTAGGGAGCGGGACGGGAGACATCCCAATCTCGCAGCGGCTCGCCGAGAAAGTGTCCCTTGAGGTAGTTGGCCACTTCGCTCTGCAAATGTTCGCCGGATTGTGTCCACTCTTCGAGGAACCCGTGCAGCTTCTCGATGCTGACAAACAGGTGATTAGCCGAGCGGAGTTCGGGCGTCGCACCGGACAGAGTGCTGGTCGGGTTGATGAGATCCGCGGGCGAGTACGTCGAACCGCACTTCTCGCAGTTGTCGCCGTATTGATTTTCGGCCTGACACTTCGGGCATGTCCCTTTGACGAAGCGATCGGCCAGGAATGTGCCGGCCTTCGGATCGTAGAGCTGCGTCACGGATTGCTCGGTGATGTACCCGTTTTTGCGAAGTGCGGCCCAGATCTCGTGGCAGAGTTCGCGGTTCGCCTCGCTATTGGTACTGCCGTAGTTGTCGAATTCGATATCGAAGCCGGCGAAGTCGCGGATGTGAGCCTCGCGCATATCCGCGATCAACGCTTCTTCGCTGCGGCCTTCCTGCCGAGCACGAATCATGATCGCGGTGCCGTGCGTATCGTCGGCGCAGATGAAGACGCACTTGTGGCCGCGCAGCTTTTGGAACCGGACCCAAATGTCCGTCTGGATGTATTCGACCAGATGGCCGATGTGGATGTGCCCGTTCGCGTACGGCAGCGCGGCGGTCACCAAGATTCGACGTTGAGTCATGAAGTCTCCGGGAAAGCAAAGGGGGCGGATATTAGCCAAGTCACCGATTGATTGGCGAGAACCTCGCCCGCCGAACTGCTCGCTTCTCAATGTGGTCAGTGATTGAAGAGCGTTTGGATGACTGCAGAGTTCGGGATGCGAGTCGTGGAACGACTCGCCTACGTAGCTCAGTCGTTCCACGACTGAGATTCAAAATCTGCAATTGCACGCCCGACGAAGTAATACATCGTTCGTCCACTCTACTGCTTTTTGCGTGGCTTCGGCTTCGCGGGTGCGGGGGGCGCGACGGCCAGCGGCAGGGTGCTTACGACGAATTCCGATCGGGGATTCGGAGCGGGTTGGTCTTTCAGCTCGACGATCGTGCGGCCGACATTATCGGTCAAAAGAAGAGTGAAGCCGGCCATTCGCTCGCTCATTCCGGGGTCCGTGGCATTGTGGATCACGATTTTTTCGAGCGGATAGGCTCCTCCCAAATCGACCTTCCACCACGGCATGTCCGACTCTTTGGTTCGCGAGAGCGAATTGTCGCCGGCCTTGCCGGACGTCTTGCCATCCACGGCGCGTCCCGCCACGGCCGGTCCTTCGGTCGAGGATTGCTCGGCGGTCGCTCCGTAGCTTGCGACGTTGCGGTTGTCGTAGAGCGTTTCGACTTCAGCGATCGCCACCACACCTTTGCGGGGGAGTTCGATACGGATGAAGCGAATGTTTCTGGGAAAGTTGGCTGCCGCGACCGCGCTGGGTGCGGGCTTCTCCGGCGGAGCCTCGTCTGGTGTTGGTGTCTTCTTCTTTTTGGCGGTTGATTTCTTGGGAGAAGGTGCCGGAGCGTCGTCGCGACTCCCTTTCGGTCGGAACACGAACCCCAGGATTAAGACCAACAGCCCGATGCCCCCGCCAGCGATCCAAATCAGTTTCTTGGAGGTGCGGGCCGCCGTGGGACTCGCGGTAGGCGGAGGGGGCGGGGTTGGTGAAACCGTCGGAGCGGGAGATGGGGGCGGTTCAACGGGAGGGGCTGGTTCTTCGTCGAAATTGCCAAACAGATCCGCCATCGGTTCGGGTTCGACGGGCGCTGCCAGCTCCGCGAATGGATCGGCCATTGGAGGGACAACCGGAGCAGCAACGGGTGGAGCCATCGGCGCGGCCACTTGAGCAACGACTGGTACGACCACGGGGGCCGCAACAGGGACGGCGACTGGAGCGGCGATCGGCGCGGCTACTGGAACAACAACCGGCGCGGCGACCGGAGCCGCCGCCGGCGCGGCGATGGGAACTGCCACCGGAATCGCCACCGCGATCGGTCGCGCGACTGGAAGGGCGGTCGGCTTGGGAGTCGTCGAGTCGATTCGAGCTTTCAGTTCTGCGTCATAGACCTGCTTCGACTCGGCGTTGAGCAACGTTCTTCGAGCCGCAGCAATTTCGGTGAGCAGCTTTTGCGAGGCTTGTCGTTGCGGTCCCGCCGCGACTGAATGCAAGTAGGTGGATTGCCGGCTCGCGGCCGAGTCGATCACCGACGCATTCGACTCGAATAGGGCGACCCCCAAGAGCCGATAGTGATTCGGCGGCTGCTCGTGCGGTGGAATGCCGAGCCACAGGTAATAGGGATCAAAATCGGCGCTCATGAAGTACTCGTGAGTGTGGGTTCGAGGTTTCTGTGATGCGTGTTAGCCAAACAGCTTTTCAAAGCCGGCGCTGAGGTCATCGTCTTCATCGAGTGCGGAGGACTCGTCCGTCGATTCCGTGGCTGGCTCGAACGACAGGAAGGGATCTTCATCCGTTGCCGCGACTTCGGTTGTCGCCTCGGGAATCATTTCTGGAGCCTCTTCCGAAGCCTCCTCGGTGTCTTCCACGGCGGAGAGTTCCAGCACGGTTTCCGCGGAAGCGGAGGCAGGTTCTTCTTGAGCGACATCCAGGAAATTAAACGGGTTGTCAGTCGGGCTGTCGGTTGGCTCAGGCACAACAAAGCTGAACGGCAGCGGTTCGGGCGGAGGAGGCGCTGCCTCTGCGACGACCTTGGGTACGACAGCGGCGACAATCGGCGCGGCAGCAGCGACCGGCTTGGAAGCAGGAACTGCAACCGGAGCAGGCACAGCAATGGGAACTGGCGCGGGAGGAGCGACTGCCGCCGGCGCTGCGGGCTGCGGGACGGACGCATCAGTCAGTCCTTCGTCGAGCCGACGTTGCCAGAGTTCAAAGTCCGCCTCGTTCAATCCCGCCGCGCGGTCGATGACGAGGTTCGCGTCGCGGCCGATTGTCGGCAGACTAGCCTTCACAGTCAGGCGGCCATTGCGGGCGTACTTAAACGTGACGGCGACCGGCGTCTGAGCCGGCAGGCCGGTCGGCAAGCCTTGCACCGTGCAGCGGCCGATAGCGGTCGAGTTGTTCCCGGTGTCGTCCCCGCCTTCGATGACGTCGATGCGCACGCTGGTCTGTCCGTCACGGCTAAGCGGAAATGTCTTCGTGACCGAAACCGGCAGCGGCATGTTGGCGCGAATCATCCGGCTGCGACGCGGACGGCCCGTTTCCTTCTCGATGCCCAGCACGCCCAAGTCATGCGAGCTGACGTTGGTCAACGAAATTCCTTTGAGCCGCACTGCTCCTTGTTTCAACAGCAGCCCGGCATACACCGCCGCTCCATGCGCGACCGCCTCATCCGGCGACAACGAACGATCCGGGATGAGTTCGCATTCCTTCTCCAGCATCCGGATGACGGCTGGCATACGGGTGGACCCGCCGACCAACAGCATTCGCGTCACGTTGAGATCAATCGGTGCATCCCCGGTCTCGTTGCGAGCCAGCGCCGTCTCGGCATCGCGAATCATCTTGCGAACGGTCAGCAACGTGCGGTCGAGCAAGTCGGCGGTCAGTTCCTCGAACTTCGCGCGCGTGACCGTGATTCGAGCTCGCTGGCTATTCATGCTGACGAACACGGACATCTCTTCGCGCGCCGACAGTGCATGTTTCGTTTCAATCGCTCGATGCAAGAGTGCCTCAGCACTGGCGGGATCTTGTCGCGGATCACTGCCGCACAGCTTTTGGAACTCCTCAGCGAGATAGTCCATCAATCGCTGATCCCAATCGGCTCCACCCAGATACACGTCACCGCCGGTGGCCAGCGCGCGATACTTGGTGCCGTTGATCTCCATCAGCGTGACGTCAAACGTGCCGCCGCCGAGGTCGTAGATCAACACGACTTCGCGCTGTGCAGCGGCTCCCTCGCGGTTGATGAAGCCTTGTTGAATGCCGTAGCAGATCGCAGCGGCGGTCGGCTCGTTGATGATGTCGAGCACCTCGATCCCCGCCAGCCGGCCGGCATCCATCGTGGCCTTGCGACACGGTTCGTTGAAGAATGCCGGCACCGTGATGACGGCCTTCTTGATCGGTCCGAGTTGCAACTCGGCATCCATCCGCAGCTTTCGCAGCACGACCGCTTGCAAGACTTCGGGTGGGAGTTGCTCGCCTCGCAACGTCTTGCTGAAGAGCGACTCGCCCATGTCCCGCTTCATGAACCGCGCGACTCGCTGCGGATCGAATTCAGCCGCGTTCACCGCTTCCTTGCCGACGATGCAGCCACTCTTGTCGAGAAACACGACGCTGGGAGTAATCAAATCTCCCTCGGCATTTCGCACCGTCACCGGCCGCCCGTCGTCATCCAAAAAGGCGACGGCGGAAAATGTCGTCCCCAGATCAATCCCGACCGCCCGTTCCGATGTCATCGCTGGTCTCGCAGTTGTCCGTCCGAGTGTTGCTGTTTGCTCACGTCAGCATGACACGTCGGTTTTCAGACTTCCAGAGCCAGAGCGATGCGAGGGTGACTAAGTCCAGGAGACGAGCTTTTTGGTTGGAAAACACCAGCCGCAGCAGGGAGTTGCGGTCATTCAAATTCCAAGGGATCCTGTCCACTCACGAGCTTGTTGGGGATCAGGTCTGAGAGGAACAGCGCTCGCGGATCAAGCAGGCCACCGCGAACGAAAGCAACTAACTGTTCGAATTCCGCATCACTGAGCTTGATGGGCTTTTGGAGTTTCTCGTCCAGAAGATCCAAGACAGGCTCAATCGGGGCAGTGGGACCGGACAAGTCAGCGGCCACTTTTCCAACAGGAGAATAGTTTTTCGCGGACTTGCGGACATTGAGATGATGACGGACCGCATCTTCCAGAGTCGTGAAGGCTCCGTTGTGAAAGAATGTCGGTTGCAAGGCGACGTTGCGAATCGGTGACGTGCGAAACTTGTAACGGTCGGCGGAATTCCCCGTGAATTGTTCCAGGCCGAAGTCTTCGATTTGACCGGGACCATCAAATGTTGCGTTTGTGTTGGCGGGGACGATCTGAGGAACTCCGATGACATGAGGCGTGAAATCGCTGAACATCTCGTTGGACAAACCGGACACCGCGTGACACGAGACGCATTTGGCTTTTCCGAAGAACAGCAATGCTCCTTTCTTCTCGTTCCGTGTCAGGGCACCGTGATCGCCGCGAGCGAACTCGTCGATCGGTGCGTTGGCGAGCGTCAGCGAAATCTGAAACTCGGCGATCGCTGCGGCGAGCATGTCATAGGTGATTGCTCCTTCGTCTTTGACTTCCTGAAATCGCTTGCGAAACAGCTTCCGATACGGTTTAGACTCGTTGAGTCGTCGTACCACTTCGGCACGGATGTCGTGGCTCGTGCCGGGGAAGTCGAAGCCGGCCATCTCGATTCGCTCGGTCGGCGGAATGAAGGCCTGAGCGGTCAGCAGATTCGGTAGGTACGACAACGAGTCGGCCTCCGGCGCGGGAAACAGGAATCCCAGCGAGTTTTCGAATGGATCGCCCGACAGAGCGACGAACCGCGAATTCCACATCTGATTGGGGTAGAACGCCGTGTTGACGACGGTCGGCGTCCGTCTCTGATTGCGCGGTCCTTGACGATTCGGCCCAACGAGATTGTTGTTGTCGATCCCGATGGCGATGGATTGTGTGTCGCCAAATCCGCGTGTGGGCGAATGACACCCGGCACAGGCGTTGTCGCCGTTTAAGCCCAGAATCTTGTCGAAGAACAGATTCCGACCGAGGTCCGCGAGGTTCTCGTCAACCGCACGGCCCAACCGCTGTTCGAGAGTCGATTCGATCAGTCCGGTGAACCCCGCCTCTTGCAGCACCTGGGTGAGCTTTTGATTGAGACTGTCATCCGATGGAGAAGACTTCTCGCCCCCCAAGAGCGTTCCTCCAAATCCGAGGCAGACGGCATAGGCAACGAGAGCAAGTGAAATGTTGCTGAAACGGTTCATCATTGACCCTCCGAGAAATCAGGTTGGGTGGAAAGCAGGGACTTCACGACAGGATTGGCGAATGCGATCAGTCGTTCGCCAGAATCTTTACGTTGCCGTAGAGGTAGCTGCCGAGCTTCGCGTTCGTGGCGTTGCTCAGGCTGAGGTAGAACGTCTCGTCGGCCTCTTTGAAGACGTCGTCGATCAATTAGATTTGGATCGTCTTCGTGGACTCGCCATCGGCGAAGGTGACGGTCGGCGAGGCTGGCTTTACGAAGTCTTGGCCAGCCGTTGCTGAACCGCTGCCGATGTTCAGATCGACGGTCGCGGTTCCGGTGGTGCTTCCTTTGCGGACGAGTGTGATCGTGATGTAACCGGCGCTCTCGTTGACGACGTAGTTGCTCGTCCCGAACTCGATCGCGCTGTCGTCCTCGACGATCGTCACAACCGCTTTTGCGACGGTTCCGAGAGTCGCACCGCCAGCCGGGTTGCGGAGTTCGACGGTGAAGTACTCGTTCTTTTCGACGCGGGTGTCGTTCGTGATCGGGATGCTGACGACCTTGCTGATCTCGCCAGGAGCGAACGTGACCGTGCCGTTCTTCGACGAGTAGTCGCTACCGGCGTAGGCCTTTTGATCGGTCGGCATTCCGGTGGCTCCGTCGAGCGTGCGGTATTGGACGGTCACGGTGCCGGCGCTGCCGCCGACTCGCGTGATCGTGACGTTCAGAGTGCCGCCATTCTCGGCGACGGAGTACGTCGCGGCGGAGAACTCGAACTTGCCTGGCGTAGCGGCGACGTCGTCATCGACGATATTCGCGGACCAACTCCAGCTTCCCTGCTGAGCACCGACGACGTTCGACATGCTGACGTAGAACGATTCTTTCGGCTCCATCAACGTGTCGTTCGTAACGGGGACATCGAAGGTTTTGCTCGCTTCGCCAGCGGCGAAGTTCAGCGTGACGGTGGTTGGCGTGTAATCAACTCCGCCGGTGGCCGAGCCGTCGCTGGTGCTGATCGTCACCGACGCGGGAGTCGCCAGCGAACCCTGTCGCACAACGGTGATCGGCATCTTGCCGGCCCCTTCGACTGACTCGAACGAGTACGCCGAAGCGGTCGCTCCCTTGAAGTAGAAGGTCGATTCGTTGTCTTGAATTGTGACGAGCGTCGTCGCAGGATCGCCGACGGTGGCGTCATTGGTGGGGCTGTGGAGACGCAGCGAGAAGACTTCGTCGATCTCGGTGCTCGTGTCATCGACGATCGGAATGCTGATCGTCTTTGACAGCTCGCCCGGAGCGAACGTCAGCATGCTCGGCACGCCGCTGTAATCGGTCGGGCTCCAAGCAGACGCCGTTGTCGAGCCGTTCCCCGCGCCGGTTTCGTACAGTCGAACGCTGGCCTCAACGTTTCCGCCGTTCAAGCGGTTGACGGTCACATTCACGAACGGCGTCCCTTCGACGACTGAGTACGCCGCACTCGCGAACACGAACGTTCCGGGCAGCTTCGCGTCTTCGCTCTCGATGCGGACTTTGATTTCGCTCTGCGAGCCGAGCGTGCCGCCGTTTGTTGGATCGCTGAGCTTGAGCACGAACGCCTCGCCCCCTTCGTACCAATCGTCGTTGACCAGCGGGACGGTGATCGTCTTCGATATCTCGCCGTCGGCGAAGTTCAGCGTGCCGTGTGTCGCGAGGTAATCGGTTCCGGCCATTGCGGCCGTGTCGCGATCCGTCGGATAGAGCAGGTCGGTGTGCTTCTTGATCCATGTCGCCTGCTTCGGCGGCGTGAAGAGATCGGTCGCGAAGTTCAGGCTGACGTCGCCGCTGCTCCCGCCGACTCGGTGAACGGTGACGGTTGCCGTTCCATCGGTCTCGTTGAACGTGACGCTCTTCGAGTCGAACTGGAACGCGCCGGGCTTCCAAGCGTCGTCGCTGACGATGTGCAGCGTGGCTTGATCGGTTGGGAATTCACCGGGGGGATCACCGAACGGATCGGTTGGGATCAGTCCGGTCGGGTTGCCCACCTGATCGGTCGGGAAGAGCCCCGTCGGATCGCCGACGACTTTCAATTCGAGATTCACCGTTTCGTGCTGCTCAATTGTCGCATCGTCGTTGTTGAAGACTCGGAAGGTTTTTCGCATCTCGCCGGGCTGGAAGACGAGGTAGCCGTGAGTCGCTCGGTAATCGTCGCCGCGAGCAGTGCCTTGCGAGTGATGGATTTCGACCGCGAGTGTCCCTTCGGTGTCCCCCGTGCGAGTCACCGCCACTTCGGCCATGCCGATGAACTCGTAGCCGATGACGTTGGACCACTCAAACTGCACGGCGGGCACGAACGTGCCGGCCTCGTAGGCTCCGATGTCCACGCCGGCTCCCGTCGGGCGAGCGTGACCGAAGATGTCGGTCGCGGGAGCACCTGTTGGATCACCCACGTCGATGGCCGCGCTGCCGGGCTTGAGGTGGTAATCGTTCGCGGCCGGGTTCACGAACAGGCTGTCGAGTTCACTCGGCGGATCGGCAACGATCGAGTTTGCATCCAGCCCGCCGGAGAACGCTTGCCACGCGGCGAAGTTGCCGTTCACGCCGTCCATCTGGAACAAGTCTTGGACGATGTTGTTGTCGGACTTTGCTGGAAGGCTGTTGTGCTCGACCGTCATCGAACCGCGGTTCGGATTCTTGTTGAGCAGGATGTTGTTCGTTACGACGTTGCCGCTGCTGCCGTCGGTCATCAGCAGTGCCCAGCGAGCGTCCTCGGCCATCACGACCGTGTTGTTTGTGACGAGGTTGTTCGTCGAGGAATCGGCCGCGAAGCCGACGTACAAGACGATGCCCGTCGCGTGGTTGTTGTAGAGCAGATTGTTCTGGATGACGCTGTCTTGCACGCCGTCGAAGTTCAGAGCCGCTCCGCCACCTTTGCCGTTCTCGAAGATGACGTTGCCTTCGATCAAGTTATTCGAGTGGACGCCGTCACCCGGCAGGTAGCGATCGACGTTGAACTGGATGCCGCTGTCGTTGTTGCCCCAGACAACGTTGTTGCGAATGATCGCGCCGTCAGCCGAGTTGCTGATGTAGATGCCGTGCTCGACCTGTGACTGCGAAGCGACGTTGTTCTCGACGATCACGTTTTCCGACCAGCCAGTGAGAATACCCCACATCGTGTTGTGGTCCGAATGATTGCCTCGCACGATCACGCCGTCGTTGTTGACCGAGCGAATGCCCGCTCGTGGCATGTCGTGGACGTAGAAGCCCTCGATCGTGACGAAGTCGGCCCCTTCGAGATTGATGCCGTCCTGCTGGCCGGGGAACGCCTCGTCGATTTCGACACCAGCGAGAGCGTGGAACGTGATCCGCGCATCGGGCTTGCCGTCGGTCGTCATGTTGAAGCCCCAGTACTTGCCCGGCTTGACGATGACGTAGTCGCCGGGGCCGACGTTGTCCGCCGCGTGTTGCAGCGACTTCCACGGATTCGCTTCGCTGCCGTCGCCGTTCGTGTCGCTGCCGTCACCGCTGACAAACTTCGTTGCGTAGTGCAACGTGATCGGCGTGTCTTCATCGTCAATCGTCATGCTGGCCGTGGATTGATGGCCGAGTCGTACGGGAAAGCTGCCGTCGGTCGTCGGATCGCTGAGCGTGAACAGGAAGTGCTCGTCCCCCTCGGCAAGGTCATCACTGAGTAGTCGGATGGCGACGACCTTTTCGGTTTCTCCCGGTGCAAACGTCAGTGTGCCGGCGACGTGTACGAAGTCGGCCGTATGCACGCCCGGCGGATCAGCCGAATGCTCGCCTGGTGGGTCAGCCTGGAAAGGCTGACCTACGGCGCTGCCGTCGAGCGTTCGGTACTGCACCGTCACCGTGTCATTCGCCGAGCCATGTCGCACAACCTTCACGTTGATCGTGTTCGCTTCGTAGTCGTGGTAGCCGCGTTCCGCGATCTCAATTGACGGCGCACCAAACGGCGCGGGTGGCAACGCGAGGTTTGCTCCGGCAGCGAATTCGTCCGCGCCAAGGTCCGGTTGCGGTGGATCTGCTTCGGTCGGTGGGTCGCTTGCACGAGAATTGCCATCAAAATCATCCGTCAATCCGGCCAGCGCGATTGCCTTACCGATTGCCGGACTGCTCGCGGTCAGATGCCAACTCGCGTCGAGTTGCGGGTCGGCGATGAAGCTGTGCGTGTCATAGCCATAGTTTTGCTGCCACTGCGACAGCGTTTGTTCGGGCGTGCCGTCGCCGGTCAGATTGTGGTCGATGAACAGCACGCCGCGAGTGCTCGTGCCGTAGTACTGGTTGAAGTCCAGCGTCAACGGGCCGGTGATTGAGCCTTCGCGAATGTCGACCATCCGCGTCAGGTTCTCCGGGTTGGTGACGATGATGTTGTTGAGCACGCTCGGATTGACGGACGCGATGTGCTCGTAGGACGGAGCCGTGTTCGAGACCCACATCTCGTAGCCGCCGAACTGAATCGGGGCCTGCGCGTCATCCGCCGCGTTGACCAGCGTGTTGTTGTAGACCTGCGCGTTAAGTGCCCCGTAGATGCCGATCCCCGCCTGCCCTGCATCGACGACGATGTTGTTGCGGACGATCGTGTCGATGCTCGCGAAGTGGCCAGGATTCGCGTCCGGCTCGATCCATTCCAGCTCGGAGTAGAAACCGTTGACGATCCCCGCCCCGCCGGTGTCTTCAATGAAATTCTGCTCGATCAGCGAATCATCGGTTCCGCCCGACGTGAGGATGCCGATGCCCGGCACGTCATGAATGTAATTGCCGCGAGCGATCATGCGGTCGCCGTTGTTGTTGTCGATGCCGTCGGCAGACGACGGCGAGCGACGGCCCGTGTTGTAGATCTCGCTGTTGAGGATCGTGATGTCGTTGGCGGCGGGTGTGATCTTGATGCCATCGACGCCCGTGTCGTGAACCTTCACGCCGTCGAGCGTCACGCCGCTGGCCCCATGTGGGTCGAACCGGCATCGAAGTTGGAGTCCCACCAATCCCAGAACATGACGCCGTAGTAGTAGCCGCCGGTAATTTCCAGATTCTCCAGCCGCCCACCCTCGACATCGAAGCTGTAGCGGATGACCGAGTTCTGTCGCCCGTCGGTGAACTGCGTCAGCGGCGATTCGATGACGGCCCACTCGCCCGGCATCGACCGCATCGTCAGGTTGTCGATGTCGATCTGGAACCCACCCTCGTAGACACCGTTTCGCAGCGTGATCGTGTCACCCGCCTCGGCCGCATCGAGTGCTCGGCGGACGGTCTTGAACGGATCGCCGACGGCCCCCGTTCCCCAATCGTCACCGCTGTTCGCGACGAAATACTCGGCCGACAGCAGCCGCCGATCTTCGAGCGTCTCCGACCGAGCGATTCGCGTCCCGCGCGTCTGGCGAGGCGAACGCACCGATGCCGAAAGTCCCAGCCAATCAGTCAGTTTCGTCGCCAGCAACATGATGTCTTCCCCTCTTGAGGTGCTTTGTTTTGGCGGCCAAACCGACCGCCTTCGTCACCCCAGTCGCCCGTCCATCGGAGCTGTGACGCAGAGCGTGTCGAATTCACGGTTTGCCGCAGCGCATCGAGCAGGACGAGCCGTTCGTGGCCGCAGATCTTGCTCAGAGGGCTTCGCAATTCTTGGGGGACCTTGCTCCGAGAAACGGAGTCACTCGGCGAACGAATCGCCGGTCGAGCACCTCGAGCACCACTTCGCGATCGCTCTGCGGCAGAGCCGAGCCGCTCAACCATCCTTGAGTGGGCAGCTCAGAATCGAACAATCGCAGCCAACTACTACGAAGTTCTGACAGCCACGGCTCGGGCAGCGGATTGGTGTCCTCATCGGGAACGGCTTCGCGCAAGCGACGTTCCCAGTCTGCGGATTCGCGCTGGTTCGTGGAAAGGAACCGGCCGTAAAAGATGCAGTCCCACGCCCAAAACGGAAACTCTAGAACCTGCTCGCGTGGCAATTCCATTTCGATTAGCACAAACCGTTGATCGCGGCAGCGAGTGTGTCGCGCACGCCGTAAGTCTGGGCGAGTGCGGTAAGCCCACCAGGGGTAGTGCCCGGAGTAACCAGGAATCCGTTGGAGCAACTGTCCCCGAAGCCACTCGTAGCATTCATGCAAATTGCCAGCGAATTGAGGGTCAACCGTCAGCGATCCGCGAGTTTCAAGCCGCTCCCAGACAATCCACGGCTGGATGGTCCAGGCACGAATCGTCTGAGAATCTGCGTCGCTCATCGTCGAGGAACTCTAATTAGATTTCAGGAATTCTCGGACGTAGGGCATCAAATCGAGATCGATCAGTTCGAGCTCGATCGTCTCCCCCGTTGGTTCTTGAAGAGTCTGTCGAACCTCGGCCACGATCAGTTTGGCGAAGTGTTTGCGTGCTCGGTGGAGTTGCTGGCGGAAGGCGTCAGCGCGTACGGGACGCCCGAGTTGCTCGGAGAGCCGAGCCGCGTGTTCGTCAGAACCCGCAGCCGGATTCTCCGTGTGCTGCCGTAAGACGGAATAAAACAAATTGTCAGCGGTCTGCTGCTGGTACAGTTCCAACGATTGCCAGACGCGTTCCAGCAGGCAGTCGTGCCATTCGCTGGACCAGGCGAGATCGGCGTCCGAATCGGGCTGCACGATCGACGCCAGCATCTCCTCAGACAACTCGGACGAGCGGCGTTTGCGCAGATGACTGATCGCGACGTACCGTACGGCCGACTTCAGATAGTCACGGAACCGCCCGCGCGAGACGTTCTCCGGACAGAACCCTTTATCGAAGACGCGCACCAGGAAATCCTGAGCCACCTCTTCCGCATCGTGTGGGTCGCGGACGATCGCGGCAACGTATTTTTGAATCGCTCGTGCGTAACGCATCACAAACTGCACCGGATTGTGAATCATCGGCCAGCAGGTCGAAATTTGTTCGAGCACCGATTTCGGAGTCGTGTTAGTCATGTGCCATCCTACTCGCCCTTCTTCGGTTCGATGCTCCAGACGTGCAGATAGCCATTCGATTTCCCTTCGTCCCCGCCGCAGGTCGCGAGCAAGCGTCCGTCGTGCGACATCACCAGGTCGGTGACTCCCGCGCGCGTCGATTGCTGAGCCGTGCCGAGCTGTGTGTCGCGGCTCGTGTCGTAGATGCGGATGATGCCGTCCCATTCGCCGTTGACGAACGCCACCTCGTGCGGCGTCACGGCGAGCGACCGGATGTTGCGTTTGAGAGTGGACGTCAGCTCGCGAATCTCCGAGTTTGGCGAGTTGAAATCCCAAACGAACAAACCTTCGACGTTTCTGGCTCCGAAGATCAACCGCTCACGCCCCGGTACGAACGCGACTGCCATCAGCTCGTGAACCAAGACCTTGCGAGTCGCTCGAATGGTTCCATTGCTCGTGTCCCAGACTGCTATTTGCCTCTCCCAACTGGTCGCCGTAAGCCAACGGCTGTCCGACGAAAAGGCGACACAGTAAATCTGCCGAGCGACAAACTCGGTCGAGTCGTTCGACGTCGCCACCTGCCGCAGCAGCCGGCCACCGGTGTCGCTCAGCTCAAACAGTTCGATGGAGTTGGTCGTTCCGACCGCCAGTCGTTCGCCGTTCGGACTGATCGCCAACGACTGGATTTCGTCAGGCAACTCAGCCAATTTGACCGGTGGCTGTTCGGGAGCACTCATCGAGTAGAGTCACACGCGACGATCGTCGCCGCCCGCCACGAGCCTACGCCGGCTCGCCGCAACCGCGTGAATGGCTTTCGCGTTTGGGGGAAACTCGCGCGTCAGTTTGCGATCCGCGACGCTCCATTGCCGTACAACGCCGTCGCGTGAACCGGTGAAGACCGACTTCGCATCGTGCGAAAACGCGACACCACGCACCTCCGACGTGATGCCGGGAAAGCTCACCAACAAATCCAGCGAAGTCGCACGCGGCCCCTTGGCAACCTCGGTGTCGGGCGTCGATCCGACGGGCGAGTCGGCTGCCTCATCGCGGATGGAATCACGTTTCTCAGGCCATTTCCACAACGCGACACTGGCTAACAACAGCACTCCGCTGACAATCGACAACGTCAGCGCTCGACGATTCGCCGACCAGGTTCGCCATGGAGACAGTCTGACCGTCGAGGCGTGGCTTATCGTTTTTTCAACGATGACCGGTCGCTCGCCGAACACGCGCGTGACCGACAACGCGACTGGCAGGATCGTGGCCGTGGCCGAACTGGCGGATACGGACATCGTCACCGGCGACACGAACGTCGTCTCGGTGGGAACCGCTGTCGCGAGCAACTCCGTCAGAGACATCAGCATCTCTTTCGCCGACGTGAATCGCTCGCTGCGGTTCTTGGCCATCGCCTTGAGCACGATCTCGGCACACGCGGACGGCAGATCGATTCGCAGTGTGCGTGGGTCGGGCGTCGGCTTCGAGCAATGCGAGAACATTACCTGCAACGGATTCGCGTCGTCGAACGGAGCTTGTCCTGTCAGCAGCGTGAAGTACGTCGCCCCCAGCGAATAGAGATCGCTGCGAGCGTCGACCGGCTCGCCGCGACACTGTTCGGGACTCATGTAATGAGGCGTGCCGAGGATCGTCCCCGATTGCGTCAGCGGGTTTTTCGCCGGTCCCGAATCGTCCTTTACCTCCGCGAGACCGAAATCTGCCAGCTTCACCAGCCCGTCGTTGGTCCGCATGATGTTTGATGGCTTGATGTCCCGATGTACTAGCCCCGCCTCGTGAGCCGCCATCAACCCGCGACATGCGTCGGCGGTCAGCCGCATCGCCTC
The DNA here is from genome assembly GCA_005778115.1 of Planctomyces sp. Lineage (GTDB taxonomy): Bacteria > Planctomycetota > Planctomycetia > Planctomycetales > Planctomycetaceae > SXKJ01. The sequence goes on from SXKJ01000510.1 coordinate 16,151, forward strand.
GGGCCACGAGAGTCCTCCTTGAGCCAGCAACTCAGCTGCCGTGTGGCCTTTGACTAACTCCATCACCAGAAAACACAGCCCGCGCTGCTGGTCGACATCATGCACCGCCACCACGTTTGGATGATTCAGCCGCGCCGCAACCCGAGCCTCTCGCAAAAAACGTTTCACGGCGTCGGCGTTCGAGGACATCGCCTTGGGCAGCACTTTGATGGCCACATCTCGCAGCAGACGTGTGTCCGTCGCCAAATAGACAACCCCCATGCCGCCCTGTCCCAGCTTGGACTTCAGCAGGTATTTTCCCAACTTCTTGTCGTCGTCGCTCGCCATGTGAGTGGTATAGCCCACTCACCGGCTCGCGGCGAAGTGAGTTGGCAGAACACCGAGATTGATCCGTGAAATCCGTGACCCGCGTCCGCTATCATGCCGTCACTTCTGAACTCCTCAAGACGGTGGCAAATTCCATGATGATGCGGATGCGAACCTTCTGTGTGGTCTCAATCGTGATGGGCCTGCTGACCACGGTCATTTCGGCCGCAGACGATCCGGCCGGCATCGACTTCTTCGAGAAGAAGATTCGACCAGTCCTTGTACAGCATTGCTATGAGTGCCACTCGGCCGACGCGAAGGCCGTGAAGGGAGGGCTGCTGCTCGACAGCCGCGATGGTTGGAAACGGGGCGGCGATTCGGGGCCGGCATTGCTGCCGACCAAACCGCTCGACAGCCTGCTCATCAAAGCGCTGAAACACGAAGACGGCCTGGAAATGCCCCCCAAAGGCAAGCTGCCGGAGGAAGTCGTCGCCGACTTCGTGAGATGGATTGAGCAAGGTGCTCCCGACCCGCGTACCGTTCCCGCGAAAGCGATCGCTCGCCGAGAGATTGATATCAAATCCGGAAAAGAATTTTGGTGCTTCCGTCCGATTGCCCAGCCCGCAATTCCGTCCGTGAAGGACAAGGCTTGGCCAAGTTCCGACATCGACCGCTTCATTCTTGCCAAACAGGAATCGGTCGGCATCCGGCCAATCAGCGACGCCGATCGCGCGACCTGGTTGAGGCGCGTCACCTTCGACTTGATCGGACTGCCGCCGACTCCGGCTGAGATCGATGAATTCGTCACCGATCCCTCGGTGACCGCGCGCGAAGAAGTCGTCGATCGACTGCTCGCCTCGCCGCACTTCGGTGAGCGTTGGGGCCGGCACTGGCTCGACATCGCCCGCTTCGCGGAATCGAGCGGCGGCGGTCGATCCATGATCCTCGCGGAAGCGTGGCGGTATCGCGATTACGTGATCCGCTCGTTCAACGACGATAAGCCGTTCGACCGATTCCTGCTCGAACAACTCGCGGGCGATCTGTTGCCGTTCGATTCGCCCCGGCAGCAAGAAGAGCACCTCGTCGCGACAGCACTGCTGGCGCTCGGCCCGACGAACTACGAAGAGCAAGACAAGCAGGCTCTCGAATTCGATGTCGTGGACGAACAGATCGACACGCTCGGCAAAGCGGTGCTCGGCATGACCATCGGTTGTGCGAGATGTCACGACCACAAGTTCGATCCGATCCCGCAGCGCGACTACTACGCGCTGGCCGGGATCTTCCGCAGCTCACACCTGCTGATCCACGATAACGTTTCGAAGTGGCTCGAACGCCCGCTGCCAATGTCCTCTGAGTTGGCCGCCGCAGTCAAACAGCACGAACTGGCGGTGGCTGATCTTAAGAAGCAGATCGACGCCGCGAAGGCGGAAGAGAAACGCCTGGCCTCAGTCAACAAGAAGAACGCGGCCGACGATGACGACGATCTACCGGGCACGCCGCGCGGGCCGATTGAACTCAAGGCTTTCGCCGGCATCATGCTGGATGATTCCGATGCCAAGAAGGTGGGCGACTGGACGAATTCGCAATTCAGCAAGCACTACATCGGCGAGGGCTACTCGCACGACGGCAACAAAGACAAAGGCCAAAAGACGCTGACGTTCAGTCCAGCCGTCCCCAAGGCCGGCGTCTATGAAGTCCGTCTGGCCTACAACGCCGGAGACAGTCGCGCGACCAACGTGCCGATTGAGATTCTGGATCTCGACGGCGAGCACGACATCAAGATCAACCAGCACACGCCGCCGCCGATTGACCATCGCTTCGTGTCGCTGGGCAAGTATCGTTTCGACGAGTCGGGCCAGTGGTATGTCCTCATCAGCAACGAAGGAACCGACGGCCACGTCATCGTCGATGCCCTGCAACTACTGCCGGCCGATGAGGGGCGAGGCAATGACAAGCAGGCTGCAAAAACAAAGGACCAAAAACAAAACACCAAGGACAAACTTCCCGACCTCAAAGACCTAGAAAAGCAACTCAAAGAACTCAACGACCGCGCCCCGTATCGTCCGATGGCGATATCACTCGAAGAGGCCAAGCAGATCGAAGAAACCCAGATTCGCATTCGGGGCAACGTTCACTCGAAGGGAGACAAAGTCCCGCGTGGTTTCCTGCAAGTCGCCAGCTACGGATCGCCAGCGTTGCCCCCTGCCAAAGAAAGCGGACGCCGCGAACTGGCTGCGTGGATGACCAGTTCCACGAACCCACTGACGGCCCGCGTGCTGGCCAATCGAGTTTGGCATCACCTGTTCGGCGTGGGATTGGTCCGCACCGTGGATAACTTCGGCTCGACCGGCGAAACGCCGTCGCACCCGGAATTGCTCGATCATCTCGCGATGCGGTTGATGAATGACGGCTGGTCGGTGAAGTCGCTGGCGCGTGAGATCGTGTTATCGCGGACGTATGGACTAAAAAGTAGGGTGGGTCGAGTCATCGAGACCCACCAATCCGGTGCGACAATTCATGGTGGGTCTCGAAGACTCGACCCACCCTACGAAAGAGATCCCGAAAACCGCTTGCTCTGGCGACAAAACCGTCGCCGGCATTCGGCCGAGGCGATTCGCGATGCCATGCTGCTGACCAGCGACTCGCTCGACCGCACGATGTTCGGCCGCACGCTGCGCAATCCCAAGCAAGACGGTCCGAACGCCAACATCGGCGAAATGACCTACGTCTTCGATGAGACACGCCGCAGTGTTTACACCCCCATCTTGCGGAATCGCTTGCTGGAACTCTTCGAGGCGTTCGATTTCGCTGACCCGAACCTGTCCATCGGCCGCCGCAACATCACGACCGTGCCAACGCAGGCGCTGTATCTGATGAACTCGCCATTCGTCCTGGATCAATCGCGTGACGCCGCTCGTGAGTTGCTCTCGCAATCTGAACTGACCGACGAGCAGCGGGTCATCGCCGCCTACCGCACAACCGTCGGCCGCGAGCCGACTCCGCGCGAACGCAATCTCGCACTGCGAGTCGTTTCGCCCAGCGCGGAGAACACGACTCCCAGCCCGATCGCCTGGGAACGACTCTTCCAGGCGCTCTTCGCCAGCGTGGACTTTCGATTTCTGGATTGAGCGGAAATCCAATTGGTGAGCGGGGCGGCGCCAGCCCCCCGGTGAATTCGCGAGCACGGGTTGGAGATTCGCAACTCAACCGGGGGGCTGACGCCGCCCCGCTCGCCTGTCTTCTCGTTATCCGCGCCGGATCTTCGAGCCTTTGAAATGGATTTGAATCCGATAGATCACTTTCGTTCGCGAATGAATCAAACCGGTTTCTAGATCGACACGGTCGGGGACTTCGCGGATGTGCTTGTCGACGACCGCGTGGAAGCCTCGTTCGGAGAAGATGTCGATCAGCATCGCGATCGCCATCGGGTCTTCAAAAATTGGGTCTTCGGAATTGACATGCGCGCGTCCCGACAGTGCATGGCGTTGGATGATCGGGATGAACTTGGTCTTGATGAGCACCACGACCCGCTTCAGCAATTCGGTGTGATCCAGTTCATAGCCATCGAGCCGTCGTACCAATTCTTGCCGGGCGTGCAATGTGATTTCGTCGGCCAACGGCAGAGTTCGCAGCCGCTCAAAGGTTCGCGGGTCCAGCTCTAGCGAGCTTTGATACTGCAACTCTTTGAGGATGTTCTCTTCGACTTCCTCGATCGGCCCCTCGGCGTTGATGAAGTGGTAGTGATAAAGCTGCTTGAGCGAAGTCAGCGCGCTCCAGGTCTGCTCCTTAAAGACGCGATACCGGCGGCGGACGGTTTCTTCGGACATGTCCGTTGATCGTTGCTCGATGAGTTTGCCGACACCGGTCTCCGTCACTTTGCGATTGTGCTCGGCGATCTCGCGGCCGCGGTTGAGCTGACGGGCGATGCTGGTGTTCTCGCTGACGAACAACACCATCGCGTGAATTGTCGGGCGGCGGAAATGAATCGCCAGCGGCGTGTTGGCGTGCTCGTTGTGAAGCTGGTTGATGTTGTCGACAAGCAGCTTGAGACACTCCACCTGCACCTGAGTTCTCGGAAACCCATCCAGCACCACGCCGTCGCGAAACTGTGGTTCGAGCAGTTTGCGGAGCAGCAACCCGATCACTTCCTTGTCGCCGACCATCGCCCCTTGAGCTTTGATCTTCTCCGCTTCGGGCGTGGTGAGCAGATCGCTGATCACGATCGGCGGACAGGTCAGCCCGCGAGCCGCCATGATGAATCGAGTCTGTGTTCCTTTGCCGGCTCCCGGTGCTCCTCCCAGCAGGATGATCTCTTTGGGAAATCGCAGGTTCTCGTAGCCGACGTCTTCGACCAGGTCTTCCCAGATCGGTCTGAAGATGACGCGGACGTCTTTGACTTCCAGATCGACAAGTGGCTGGCCGGGCGCGGGTGTGGGCATTTTGCTGGCTTGCCTTATTAAGGAACGTGAATGCTCGCGAAGGGATCGGGACTGCGACCGAGTTGTTTTAACGGCAGGCAGAGTGACATTACAGTTTGCCCGTCTGTTGTCAGCCGACTGCTCCTCACCCAATAAGGGATGCCCACATGACGGTTCACCGGAAGTCGACGATTCTCGCAGCATTTCTGGCGATCGTACTCGGTGCCGCATTCGCTTCGGCGGCTGACCCGGCCAAATCGGCGGACGAGCGAATTGCCAAAGTGAGAGCGGATCTGAAGAGCGCCGACGTAGCCGTCCGGCAAGCGGCGATCGGAGCGCTGATCCATTCGGACATCTCGCCAAAGCTGCTGGCCGAGATGCGTGCCGCGCTCGATGACAAAGATGGTCCCATTCGGTCCACGGCGGCAACGGCGATCGGCAATCTGGGGGCCGAGGCGGTGCCAGCCGTTCCGCAACTCATCGCGCAGCTCAAGGGCGATACTCACAAAGAGGCGCGTGAAACTGCCGCACGGGCTCTGGGCCGAATCGGAAAAGCCGCCCCGAAGGAAGCGAGGCTCGTTGCTCCGTTGCGTGCCGCGACGCAAGAGGACGCCGATCCGGTCACGCGCGTCGTCGCGCATGGTGCGTTGGCGATGCTGGATGTCGAATTGGAAAAGCAGATCGTCTCGCTCCGAAAGTATCTGCACGACGAAGCGGCCTTGGTGCGCATGAAAGCCGCACATGCTCTGGGAATGATCGGTCTCCCCGCCAAAGCGGCGGCTCCGGAAATCGTTGAGGTGCTCAAGCTCGAAACCGACGCTCATCGCCGAGGTTATGTGGCTCGCGCGCTCGGCAATACCGGAGATCCTGCATCGCTCCCGGCGCTGCAGGCGGCGTTGGACAAGGAAACCGATCCCGGTGCTCTCGGCGAAATGCGCGGTGCCGTGAGCCGCTTGAAAACTTTGACGGCGAAGTGATGCCATTCGGAATTGATACGTCACCCGCGCGATCCTCCACCATGTTTTGAAGTGAATCCGTCAGGGTTGAGGTCTTCATCCGCAGGCCGGCTTTACCATCCGCCGGCAAAATCAGATTTCCTACGGATGGCAAAGCCGAACTGCGGATAGGGGGGCTCTCCGCCATTCGTGTTGATTTCGGTGCCATGTGAGCCGCAAGGCGCTAGCCGCAGGTTCTTTTCCTCGACCCGCGGCTAGCGCCTTGCGGCTCACGAATTCGTATTCAACACGAATAGCCGAGAGCCGGATAGGGTCTCAATCCGGCAGCCGGAAGAACGAGCGAATCATCTGCAGCAGGTTCGTCGTGTTGTCTTTGGACTGCGACGTCGTCACGTTTTGAGCCAGCGCAGCCGTGGTGCGGCTCTGACGTTCTGCGATGCTTGCCGCCACTTGTTCGGCGACGTCCGGTTGCGAGGCGATCAACTCGCGGAATGACTCGCGGTCCAGTCGGTAGGCTTCGACGTGTGTCTCCGCGACGACTGTGGCGGTGCGAGGTTCGCCGCTCATCAGCGCGATCTCTCCGAAGTAACTGCCGGCTCCCAGCTCTCCAACCTGTCGTGTGACGCCGTCTTTCTCGACGAACACGTTCACTTTGCCATCGCGAATGAGATACAGCCAATGTGCTGCACGTCCCTGTTCCGTCAGCGTTTCTCCCGGCGCGAATGGGGCATGAATGAGATGTTCGGCGTAGGGTTCAAGCTGTTCTTGGGAGAGGTTCTGGAACAGATCGAACTGCTGGAAGACTTGCAGCCGCTCGGCCCGCAGGCGGCGATGTTTTGATTCGGTGCGTTTCGCGGACTCGATCGTCTGAAAGACTGCCTGTGCCGGGATCGACAGAGGAATGCCAGCGCGCTTGAGTGCCAGATAGATCAGTTGCCGCACCTCGGAATCGGTGGGCGCGTCCGCGCCCAGATTGGTGACCCAGTACCGGACGGCGTAGCGTCCGAAGCTCTCCCCAAATTCCATGAACAGGCAGTGCCCAACTGGGTGAGCCGCCACGTTGCGAATCTCGGAGTGTCGCATGGCATCGTTGATCGTCTCGATCACCTGCGTTGGCGAGTATCGGTAATCGACGTTGAACCACAGCCAACGCCGCCACTGCGACGGTTGCCCCACGCGACGACCGACAACCGTGAACTCACGCTTCAGCAACGAGCCATTCGGAACGATCACCGTCTCCCAGTCGCGAGTTTCGATGACGGTGCAGCGCCAAGTGACCTCAACCACCCGCCCCGCCACGTCGCCGATCTTGACCCAGTCGCCGACACCAATCGACTGCTCCGCTTGCAGAGCGATCCCGCCCAGCAGGTTGCCCAGCGTGTCTTGCAACGAGAACGCCAGCACGGCCGTCATGACCGCCGACGTCGTCAGCAGCCCCGTCAGTCCGAAGTTGTGCCACTTCATCCAGAGCGCAGCCCACGCGATGAACAGCCCCGCTTGCACGAGATCCTGAATGATTTTGGGTGGTTGATACTTAAAGGCGGGAAGCGCGAACCGAAATAGGACGACGGCAGCTAGCCGCACAACAACGAGCCCTTCGGCGAAAGTGGTCGCCAGGAAGACATACTCTTCCCAATGATCGAGGTGGCTGGCTTCCGGCGACACGCCAGGGCTTCCGCTCCGCCACGCGGCCACGAAGGCCACGCTGGCACAGCCCGCGAAGATCGTCACGAGCCGTAGCAGCGCCGTCACCTCCGATGGCTTTAGAATCATGAGCACAATGCCGGCCAACATCAGCACTGGCAGGCCCTGCACGCCGACATGATTCGAGGCGAATTCGGAGAGGAAACCCCAATCCATAATAATCCTCAGGCGAGCGGGGCTACTCGATGCAGTACAGCGAGTCCGTGCCGCGAATCAGCATCCGCCCTTGGCTGATGGCCGGTGAGGCAAACGTGTCCTCGTTGAGTTGATTCTCGGCGACCACTTCAAGTGTCGGTCCCGGCTTGATGACTTTCATCAGGCCGTGGTCGTCCAGGAAATAGACCAAGCCATTCGCTGTCACGAGCGACGCCGAATAGTGCGTCCCCAATCGCGTTTGCCATTCGATCCTACCTGACTCGGAGTGGTAGCAGGTGCCAAAGCCGTCGTCCGAGACGATCAAGAAATAATCACCGCACGCGATCGGTGACGGGACATAGCTGTCCTTCTTCGTGTAGTGCCACTTCACGTGCGATTCATTCGTAATCTTGCCGCTGCCACGCGGGTCGATCGCCATCACGTGATGATCCGGGAAGCCGCCGGTCATGAAGATCAGCCCTTTGTTGTAGACCAGCGACGCCACGAACTGTTCCGTCGGGCCGTCGAGCATCCACAACTGCTTTCCGGTGCGCGGATCGTAGCTGGCGACACACTTGCTCCCCGAAAGCATCATCTGCGTGCGACCGTCGATCTCGCGAATGATCGGCGTGCAGTAGCTGCGCGTCTTGTATTCGCGCGGAGTCTTCCACACGGTCTCGCCGGTCGAACGCTTCAGGCCCGCGATGTAGGACTCGCCGTCGTGATCGCCGTTGACGATCAGCTTGTCCTCAAAAATGATCGGGCACGAACAGAACCCATGCACCGACTTGAAGACTCCCGGCCGGACCTGCCATTGCTCTTTACCATTGAAGTCATACGCAGCGACCAGCAGGTCTTTCTCGTCGAGAAATGAAACGTAGACCTTCTCGCCATCCGTGACCGGCGTGCCGCTGGCCCAACTGTTGAGCCGATGCTTCTTCTCCAACGGCGATTTGACGACGACCTGTTCCCACAACGCCTTGCCGGTCGCGAAATCGAAACACATCAGCACGCGGTTCGGCGGTTCCTCGGTGTTGGCCCCGACCAGAAACACGCGGTTGCCGAACACGACAGGCGACGAGTGTCCGCCATAAGGGAGATTGATCTTCCAAGCGATGTGCTCGGATTCGCTCCAAGAGACGGGGACTTTGGCTTCTTCACTGGAGCCATCGCCGCGCGGCCCGCGCCAGCCCGGCCAATTCTCCGCCTGGCCAATCGCCGAGAACACGAAACAACAACAAACCGCCCAAGCACTCAGCCACAAAGTCCGCGTTTGCATGAGTCACCTTCCTGTGTCGAAAGTCGAAATCACAAGCCCACAACATCATGGCGTTTTCGGAGACGATCTGGCCAGTCACCGATCGGATTTGAAATCTCAGCCCGGACCATCCAGCATTCGGGCATGTCTTCGACATTACTAACTGCCGCCGTGTGGACTCCATCGGGCCGAGGTGCCGTCGCGACGATTGGTCTGCGCGGCGACATCACGATGTTTCCCGAACAGCTAACGGATCACTTCCGAGCGGCGAGCGGCCGATCGCTGCTAGAGATGACGGAGCAGCAAATTCATTTCGGCTGTTGGGGACGCGATCCCGCCGAGGATGTCGTCGTCTGCCGCACAGGGGCGCAGTCTTACGAGATTCACTGTCACGGCGGCGACGCGGCCGTGCGGAGAATTCTGACCGACTTGAAGAGCCTCGGCTGTGAAATCGTCAATTGGCAGTCGCAGTGCGAGACCGATAGCGAGCACGCCAATGCTCTGTCGCGCGCGACCACGCTACGAGCCGCCGGTTGGATCGCGTTTCAAGCCGGACGCATGCAGCGTGTGCTGGCGGAACTGACCGCACTTGTTGCGGATGGACAACAAGCACAAGCCGCCGCACGGGCCAACGAGATCTTGGCGTGGGCGAACTTCGGCCGGCATTTGACTCAGCCGTGGGATGTCGTCCTGGCGGGGCGGCCAAATGTCGGCAAGTCGAGCCTCATCAACGCACTGGTCGGATTTGAGCGGTCGATTGTCTTCGACGAACCAGGAACAACCCGCGACGTCGTCACCGCGGAAACCGCACTCGACGGATGGGCGATTCGATTGAGCGACACGGCCGGACAACGCGGGTCAACAAACGAACTCGAAGCCGCCGGGATCGCGCGTGCGCGAGAAGCCTTCGCGTCGGCCGATGCGCGGTTGCTGCTCATCGACATCAGCGAACCGCCGCAGGACGACGACTGGCGGTTGCTGGCCGAGTGGCCCGATGCCATCGTCGTCGCACACAAGGCTGACCTGCCGGATGCTTGGGGTAAATCTATGCCGCGCGATGCAATCCGCGTCTCGCCATTGCAGCGCACAGGACTGCGAGAGTTGTCCTCGGCGATCGTGTCTCGGTTGATCCCGGTGCTGCCGACGGATCAGACGGTGATTCCTCTGACCGAGCAACATGTGCATGAACTGCGACGCCGTGTTTGAGGGCGTAGGACGGGCACTCACTTCGCGTCTTTCGTCACTGCCCACAGTAATCCATTTCGCAGCAGGTGGCAGAATGTGGGTTGATCGAAATCGGACTTGTGGCCCAGCGATGTATAGAACGAGCGACCGCCGTCTTTGCGAGTAAATGTCCACGCGACCGGTTCCGGTTTCGCCTCGCCGAAGCGGCCCATCAACAGCACCTTGGTCCCCTCGGCCAGCGGCGAGGTCATGTAGAGGGAACCGCCGCTCGGAAACTCGGCTGTGGGAAAGCCGGCCAGGATGGGATGCGAACCGGAAGTTCCCGCGATCGTTACGAGGTTGCTTGGGCCTTCTTTTGCGTTGCCGTGATGGTTCGTGTAATGCCCGCCCCAGACGTCGGCATCGAATGTCGGCCAGTCGGCTCGGCCTTCCGGGGGCTTCTTGTCGCGCAGATGAAATGGATGGCTCGCCGTGCGAATGCCGACCATCGGCTTGCCGGAAGCGACGAATTTCTTGATTCGTTCGAGTTGATCGGTCGGCAGCGGTCTCCGTCGCGCACTGATCAGCGCGATGTCGGCGGTGTCGAGCACCTCCAGGCCGAGCAGATCGTTCTTGTCCGTCGAGGTCGGACGGGAAACGAGAGCCGGCAACAGCGTACCGTTGGGTGCGGGGGTCGGACGCGGCTCAACCACCTTGCCGCGATTGTCGGTCGCGTCTGCTCCGCCGAAGACGAAGCTCACGCGGAAGTCTTGGCTGAGATACTTCGCGGCAAACACCGACAACGTTTCATTCGTCTCGTACTCTTCCTCGGAGGCAATCGCGACGACGTGCGGACGCTTGTCAGCAGGGAAGCGAAACTCATTGCCGTCGAGTAGATCGCCGCTGGTGAGGGTCGGACACCAGTATTTTTCGATGTGCTCGACCACAAGATCGGTGCCGGTGAAGTGACTGCCGAACGGTCGCTTCGCGGGGTTGTACATCGTATCGGTCATGTCTCGAACCAGCGCGACGTTCAGACCTTGTTGCACCAACTGCCGAATCGAGAACGGCCGGCCGAGCACGCACATGTTGGTATGCACGCCCATCACAAGCACGTTCTCAATGCCGCGCTGCCGCATCAGGTGATACGCCTCGGCACTGTCGGTGATCGCATCGCCGTCGTGGACTTCGATGGTCGCAATCTGCCGCGACCACGCCTTGAAGTTTGGATCGGGTGGCACCGTGTCGCAGCCGCCATCGGCATCGTCGATTGGCAGCGGAGCTTCTTTCGCCAAGTCGATACGGCACCAACGCTGTAACTCGGTCTTGGGAGCCACGACCGGCGCGGCCTGCGCCAGTTTCCGTTGCGGCGTGTCTTTGTAGAAATCCATCGTGTCGCTGGGACAGTGAATGACCAACGCCCCACGTCGCCGAGCCTCTTTGACGAACTCGTTCATGCGCGGAGCCATTTCGCCGACACGCTTTGTCGCCATCTGGCACCAGTGCTTATCCCACATGTCGCAGATGACGACGGCGGTCTTCTTCGCGTCCCATTCGGCAGGTTGATTGAGCGTGTGCCAGCGACCGCTACCAGGTGCCGTCTCTTTGCGGAACCGCAACTTGAGCGACAACGAAGACGGTAAGGGCTCGGCTCGAACGGCCTCCCATCCAACGGCGAAGAGAACACACAGCACGGCGAGACCAGTGCAGCGAACCACCTGTCGCGACATGGGAAGCTCCAAAGTAGGGTGGGTCGAGTCATCGAGACGCACCACGAACTGCGAACTTTTTGGTGGGTCTCGATGACTCGACCCACCCTACGGGGCTACTGAGCACTCTTCACATCGGGCCGCAGGCGTTTCGCGTCGCGGAGATAGACATGGGTCATCTCGCCTTGAGTCTTGTCGGTATTCACATGCAACAACACTCGAATGCAGCGAGGCAGACTGTCGGTGACGGGGATTTCCGTGGCACACAGCAGCGGTACGGCACTCATGCCCAGCACCCGCGCCGCCTCGGCGGGGAAGGCGGAGGTCAGGTCTCGCGTCGTGGTGAAGACGGCCGAGGCGATGTCCTCAAAGCTGTTTTCCAAGCCGTTGGCGCGGAGCAACTCGACGAGCAACTCACGCGTCGCGTTCAGGACTTCTTCTTTGAGATCGGCGGCCACACTCGTGGCTCCGCGAATGCCTCGGACTGCCATAACGGAAACTCTCTGATCGAGTGGATGGATTCCGAGGTCATGATGGCGGAATCTGCGATCCGAAACAACGATTGACCCGGCAAACGGGCGGTTGCCGAGCAATCGAGAGGCTGTTAGAGTCCTCCTCCGCTTCACGGACAAGACAGTGATTTAGACAACTCATCGAACCTTAAAGAACAGTTGGAGTGCTCACATGGGAGTGAAGAGAACTGGCCGCGGCCGTCGCAAAATCGGCAGTACCAAGCGACGCATGCGCGCCAAAATCCGGCACCGCAAAGATCGGTAGCCGTGCCGCCGTGAGGCGGTCAAAACGTCGCACACGACCGGCGAGGCCCACAAACGGGCCTCGCCGGTTTTTTGTTGCTGCCGCGAGTGTGGTGCGACGCTCCGCGTCGCAATTCACGACGCGGAGCGTCGTGCCACACTGTAGACTGCCCGATGCACTCGGACTTACTTTCGTCGCTTCGTCGCACCCGCTGCCATGCCCACCAATCGGTCAATCAGTTGTTCCTGTTTCGTCGCCGCGAGCCTGCTGCTGACGATCGGACGACAAATCACTGCGGCGGCCGATCCCCCCGCCGCTGTGGAATTCTTTGAGACGAAGATCCGACCGGTCCTCGTTGATGTCTGCTTCAAGTGCCACGGCGGTGACAAAGACAGCGGCAGCCTCCGAGTCGATTCGCGAGAAGCGCTCCTCAAAGGGGGCGATACCTCTCCGGCCCTCGTGCCAAACAAGCCAGCCGAGAGTTTGTTGCTCAAAGCGATCCGGCACGCCGATGACGATCTGAAGATGCCGCCGGACAAGCGCCTGCCGGATGAAACCATTGCGGCATTCGAGGCGTGGATCTCTGCCGGCGCACCTTGGCCAGCAGGTCGTACCGGCGGCTTCGAAGCGAAACGTCACTGGGCATTCCAACCGATCGCGACACCAAGCACTCTGCCCGGCCGAAAGCCGATGGCTGATGGCCGAGGGCCGTTATCCCAAACCTCAAACCTCAAATCCCCGATCGACTCGTTCATTCAACAAAAGCTGGACGATGCGAAGCTCACGCCGTCACCGCCCACCGACCGCCGCACGCTGATTCGCCGAGCCAGCTTTGATCTGCACGGCTTGCCCCCGGCTTGGGACGAAATCGTCGAGTTTGAGAACGATCAATCTCCCGATGCCGTCGACCGCCTGATCGACCGCTTGCTGGCCTCTCCCCGATACGGCGAGCGTTGGGGACGATACTGGCTCGACGTGTCCCGTTACGCAGACACCAAGGGCTATGTCTTCACCGAGGACCGCAACTATCCGTTGGCCTACACGTATCGTGATTGGGTCGTCCGCTCGCTGAACGAGGATGTCCCTTACGATCAATTCCTGATCCGGCAGCTTGCCGCCGACTTATTGCCGGAACCGGAACGAGGTGCCAACTTGCCGGCGCTGGGCTTCTTGACGCTCGGCCGGCGATTCCTGAACAACATCAACGACATTATCGACGACCGCATCGACGTCGTCTGCCGAGGCACAATGGCGCTGACGGTCGGCTGTGCTCGCTGCCACGATCACAAGTACGACCCGATTCCCGCCGCCGACTATTACTCGCTGTACGGCGTCCTTCGCAGTTCGCGCGAGCCGAAGCCGGAGGAAGCCAAAACTCTGATGGCGATGGCGCTCACGGAAGAGGAGAAACCCTTCGATCCGTACATTTTTCTGCGCGGGCAGCAGGGCAATCACGGACCTCTGGTGCCTCGGCAGTTTCTGGCCGTCGTTGCCGGTGCGGACCGCAAGCCGTTCGCGAATCGCAGCGGCCGATTGGAACTCGCGCAGGCGATCGCCTCGTCGACGAACCCGTTGACTGCGCGAGTCATCGTCAATCGCGTCTGGCTGCATCACTTCGGTGCTCCGCTCGTTAAGACCCCTAGCGACTTCGGTCTGCGAGCCGATCCGCCGAGCCATCCAGAAATGCTCGACTGGCTCGCCTCCGAGTTGATCGCTCATGGCTGGTCGCTGAAGTGGCTGCATCGCGAGATCATGTTGTCGGCGACCTATCGACAGAGCAGCGACGCGGAATCTCGTGTCTTTGAGATCGACACCGAGAACCGTCTACTCTCGCACATGAATCGCCAGCGAATGGATTGGGAATCACTGCGCGATTCGCTGCTCTTCGCGAGCGGCCGGCTGGACAGTTCGCTGGGCGGGCCAGCGACCGACATCCTCAAAGCGCCGTTCTCTCCGCGACGCACGATCTACGGTTTCATTGATCGCCAGAACCTGCCGCTGACGTTTCGTAACTTCGATTTCGCCAGTCCCGACACGCACACGCCATCCCGATTCGTGACGTCGGTTCCGCAGCAGACGTTGTTCTTGAGGAACAGTCCGTTTCTCGTCGAGCTATCGCGAGCGCTCGCCGCCCAATCAGTGGGACAGGTTTCCAACCTGCCCCACTTGTATCGCCTCGCCTATGGCCGCGAGCCAACTACCGACGAGGTCAGACTAGCGGAACAATTCCTCGCCGATGCGGAACTCGAAACACCACCCGCTCCGGTCTGGCAATACGGATACGGCGAATATGACTCCGACGCAAAGACGCTGAAGAGTTTTTCTGTGCTGCCACATTGGAACGGCAATCGATGGCAGGGGGGGCCGAATCTTCCCGACCCGACGTTGGGCTGGGTGTTGTGGAATCCCAGCGGAGGTCATCCAGGTAATGCTCAGCATGCGGCCGTGTTGCGCTGGACTGCTCCGCGCGACGTGTCGGTGGTCATCACGGGCTCGCTCAAGCACGAGCAGAAGGAAGGTGACGGCGTGCAGGCGGTGGTCTGGTCAAATCAGCTCGGCGAGAAAGAGCGGTGGGTGGCCGTGAATCAATCCGTTGAGACCAACGTGCTCACGACCAACCTGCGGCGTGGCGAGTCGCTCGACTTCATCGTCACTTGCCGAGCAAACGAGAACTCTGATTCCTTCCAATGGGCTCCGAAGCTGACAGCCATCGAGAGGAAACTCTCGACGATGTGGGACAGCGCTCGCGATTTCCCAAAGACTCCAACCGGTCGGCCGGTTGAATCCTCGCTGACGCCGTGGGAGCAACTTGCGCAAGTGTTGTTGCTGTCGAACGAGTTTCAGTTTGTCGATTGATCGATCTGACTTGGCGAGCGGGGCGGCGTCAGCCCCCCGGTCTGCGGTCGAAAACACCGGGAGGCTGACGCCGCCCTGCTCGCCTGATTTCAAACATCAAACCGAATCCCTTGCGCAAGCGGAAGCTCGCGCGAGTAATTGATCGTGTTGGTTGCACGGCGCATGTAAGCCTTCCAGG
>SXKJ01000511.1 GCA_005778115.1 Planctomyces sp.
ATGTTCGTGGCCATGCCGACGGCAATGCCGCTGACTCCGTTGGCCAGCAGGTTCGGATAGCGGGCGGGGAGGACGACCGGTTCATTTTTGCGAGCGTCGTAGTTCGGCCGCATGTCGACGGTCTCGAACTTCAGCTCGTTCATCAACTGCTCGCTGATCGCCGTCAGCCGAGCCTCCGTGTACCTCTGATGGGCGGGGGGCAGGCCCATGATCGAGCCGAAGTTTCCCTGACCGTTCACCAGCGGGTATCGCATGGTGAAGTCCTGAGCCATGCGGACGAGCGCTTCGTAGACCGCGACATCGCCATGCGGGTGATAGTTGGCGAGCGTCTCGCCGACGATTCCGGCGCACTTGCGGGGTTTGGTGGCCGCGAGAAGTCGCAGTTCCTCGAACATGACATAGAGAATGCGGCGCTGCACCGGCTTGAGGCCATCGCGCTCGTCGGGCAACGCGCGGGACATGATGACGCTCATCGCATAATTCAGATAACGGCGGCGCGTCTCCTGGCTGATCGAGACGTACTGCAATTGGCCGCCGTCGGCCGCTCCGTCGCCGTTGTCCTGAGTGATCACGTCATCGTCGTTTCGGGGCACGGTGAATCCTTCAATCGCGCTTTGTCATGGGTTGGCAGCATACAGGCGAGCGGGGTGGGTAATAGTTGTCGGGGTGTGTTGGAATTCGCACGACGCGCAAGCGAGTGATCTCGGGGCGGACCACTCGCTTGCGCGTCGTGCTAACTCCTCGCGCAGAGTTGAGCTAGGCAATCTGCGGCGACCAAAGGGTGGCAGAATCTAGCGGTCGGCTCGACTTTGCAAGGTTCGGCGACTCATCGGAATCTGCGGGTCGTTCGTCGAGTGACGCCTATGCCGAGCGACGGAAGGCGTTGTCGGCCAAGACGGTTGGTAGAACCGTTAGAACCGATGCGGCAGGTTGCTCGTGACCGATTGGAACAACCGTCACACGAAGTCGCCGCCAGCCTGGGTCAGGGATGACCACACGGGAGGTCGGGCGGAGAGTTAATCCGCTCGTCGTCGGCCGACGGAAGCAACACGGACGTTGAGAGGGGCGAACATGGTCAAAACAATTCTCATGGCGTTGGGAGCTGCGGTGTTGGTCGCATCGCTGTCGGGCGACTCGTTCGCACAACAAGGCGCGATGGGTCCGCAGATGATGCCGGGGCAGATGCCGCCCGGCGCGATGATGATGCCGCCACCTCGGCAGCAATATCCACAGATGCACGCGCCGATGTATCCGTGCCCGGTGCCAAACGTCCCGACCTATGTCGGCGGCACGACCTACACGAACCAGGCGTTCGCGCCTCACGAGATGCTTTATCCGCACAAGTACAAGTCGCTGTACCCGCCCTTCTACTACAAGGTTCACGGCAAGTGGTGGTGGACTCCGTTCGGCATGGAGTCTCACGACACTTGGGAGCTGCAAGGGACGGAAGTGACGGTCAACTATCGCAGCAGCTATCGGTGGTTTTCGGGCTTCCACCCGCCGGTCAGCTTTGGAAGGAAGTGGTAACACCCCGTAGGACGGGCTCTCTTGCCCATCTTTCAGAACACGACGGGCAAGAGTGCCCGTCCTACAACAGCAGTCATCGTTCTCGTTCAGATAACTCACACGGAAGTGGGAGCAGACATCATGGTCTTGAAACAATGGATTTGCGCCGGCGTGCGAATGTTGATCGCCGGCTCGGCGCTGCACGCGTTAAGTCTCTGCACGTTGGCCGAGGACGTGGAATCGGCGAATCATCAGTCGCCAAACGTTCCGCGCACCAAGCAGGTCTCTCCGGTCTCATTCCAAAGCAGCGAAGGTTGCGGAGTGGCGAAGGTTCCGGGATGCGCGAACGGAGCCTGCACGAGCGGCGGCATGACGTGCGTTGCGACCGCGTGCGGTCCGCAAGGCTGCGTGCCGAACGGTGGCTGGGGACCATGTGGTTGCCCGTCATGTCGAGCGGCTCGCAGAAGTCGGCCTTCACAGCCCGTGGACCTTTACACGTTTCGCGATGCCGGCCAGACGTGGTCCGATGCGGGCCATTCGATGCGCAATCACGCCGTCGGTTGGGCACAGCGTTCACCCGATTGGAGCCCTCAGACCGATCTGACCGACGAAATGGGGAGCGGCCTATGTCCTCAGGACGGCCAGACGAATTGTTCGCGTTGCTGCGGTTGGTGGAGCAATCAGTGGGCGTTGTTCAACGCTCGCAATCATCAACAGCACGGCATCCTGCGAGCTCACATTCACGGCAAGCTGGCGTACTTCACTCCGATGGGAAATGGCGGCGAAGGAGCTCCACCGTTCGGCTGCTACGACATGGTCTATGCGGCGAGCCCGAACTACTCCGATCCGCGAGACAGCCAACTCTGGGCGGCTCAGGGTTATGGCGTGCCGATCGCGGTGCCACTCGCACCGACCGTGCGGCACACGATGAATTACTCCAACGGAATTCCGTCGAGCCGATTGACGCCGATCTCCAACGTCGTCCCCCCGCATGGAAGACGACACTGGTAAATGTAAATCTTCAACTGAAGCCGCACTCGCCAGAGTGCGGGCCGTCAACACGAAATCCCGCGTTCTGGCGAACGCGGCTACGTCCGGCGGGTACTTCCCCGATTCAAGGGATTTGTCATGAACAATGTTTTGCTCAAGGGATTGAGTGCCGCCGGACTGTGTCTGCTGGCGATGGCGACCGGATCACAAAGTCTCGCGAACGAGATGTGTCCGACCTGTCCACAGCAAGCCTGCCCGACATGTCCGCAGTCATGTCCCTCTTGTCCGGGATACTGCCGCACGGGCTGCGGAAGCGAATGCTGCCTGAAGGCGATCGAGAAGTGGGCGCTCTGCTGCAACTACTACATCTGCCCGCCGGATTACGGCTGGAACGCTCCGGTGAAAGTCCCGGCCATTCGTCGGGGAGTGACCTATTACCGCTACTGGCCGGAGCACTGGTACGGCACCAGCACGCCGGCCCCCGGTAAGTACCGCAGCTATCCGCAAGTGTATGCGCCGAACGACACCACGCAGCTCGGCTACACCTACCAACAAGTTCCGTATTGGCAACCGGCTCCGAATCGACTGCCTCCGCCGCCGGTTCCCTCACAGTTTCACGTGCGTGAACCGCATCATGGTTATCACGGTCGCTGGCAGAGTTGTTACACCCCGATTCATCACCATCAATCCGGGAACGTGCAGTACTGGGTCGAGCCATTGGGCCAACAAACGCGCATGCCGATGCCGCAAGCGATGCCGACTCGGCCGGCCGGACCAGTGGGATGTCCTCCTGCTCCGGAATCGACGCCAGCTCCGAAGAAGCTCGTTCCGGAACCGGCCGCTCCAGCCCCGGTAGAACCAGCCGCTCCGGCTCCGCCAGCGGATGAGAAATCCGCCGGGATGACCAAATCCCGCCTGACAACCATGCTGTCTCGGTTTCGACGTTCGGGCGAGTAATTCGTTCGATGGAAAATGATCCAACCACACGAAGCCCGACTCTTCTTCAAGAGTCGGGCTTCTTTCTTTGTAGCCGGGGCACTCCGTGACCCTGCCGCCGAGTTGCGAAGTGACTCGGCCATATGAGGGCGCTGGAGTCGCCGGGTGGCGATGGAGTCGGCAGAATATCGGCGTCGTTCCGTAGTCTCGCACTTCCGTTTCAGCCGCACGTCTCAAAGGCTCAACTCATGCACCGACAGGCCTGGATCGCCTGGTTGTTGATCCTGCTGCAAGCGGGGATGTTTTGGTATTTCTCTGAAACGATTTTGTTTCCTGTCGTGGTGGTGCTGATCAGCTTGCCGGCGGTGTGGTGGCGTCGTCGCTGGGAGTTGTCATCGGGCTATCTTCCATGGCTCGACTTGGTGGTCGCGGGGTTCTGCACTCTGAAGTGGAACCTAGCACCGTATGAGCCGCCGACGGTCACGGGCTTCGTGATGTATCCGCTGATGCACGCGGCGGCGCAGTTTTTTTTGTTGGCGCAGGTGACGCGGTTATGGGCACGTCGGCCGGATCGTCCGCTGCCGGTGTATCTGCCGCTGTTGGCGGTGCTGGTTTTCATTTGCCTGGGAGACGTGGGCCTGTCTCGTTATGGACGCATGCGGCGGATGTATCAGAACGGGACGCTGGCGATGGTGGGATTGTCGTGCCTGTATTACTCGGTGGCCCGTCGCCGGCAGGAACCTCCGTCGAACCATGCGCGCTGGGTGCGGCCAACGTTGACGGTCGGTGTGATTCTGACTTGCGTGGTGACCGCGCGCGCCGGCAATTCCTGGTTGTTGTCACGTTGGGCGGATCTTGAACAGATCCTGTTGCGCGCGTCCGGTCCGCGTGGGCCCATGGAGCGGAAGGATCATTTCATCGGTTTCTCCGGACAAGCACCGTTGGGATCGGTGCAATTGCTGCGATCTGCGGTCAGTGACGAGATCGCGTTGCGAGTGGTTTCGGACCAGCCGCCGGGCTATCTGCGGGGAGCAGTCTTCGACAAGTTCGCATCGCATGGATGGGAATTGCAGGGCGACTGGCTGCCACCCGTGCAAGGTCGGCGACCATTACCCAACGGCAATCGGTGGGAGCCGCCACTCCCGACAAACATTCCGCAGCAGCCGCAGTTTTTGGTGCGGCCGAAACTCGCCGGCGATTTGCGGCCGATGAGTCTCTGGCGTGCTCCGCCCGTGGAACGCTTTTCGTTTCTGCCACTCGAGACATCACGTTTAGAAGCGCAGACAGAAATCTTGTACTTCGATCGGCACAGCATCGTCTCCGCGGACAGTCTCGCGCCAGGGGCCACTTTCGTAGCCTGGGTTCCTGAACAACCGGCGGCGAATCCGCTCGAACCGATCGTGCAGCCAGCGAATTGGGAATTCGGACAACCGCTGGAATTACCGGCTTCGCGAACAGACGAGGCCGAAGAGCGCTTGAAACAACTGCCTAACACGATGGACTCGGGCGTGACGGATTTGAAAGAACGCCTGTTTGCGGATTGTCAGACGCCACTCGAAAAGATCACGGCGGTGCGAAGGTACTTCGCGACATATCAGTACGACATCAACATCAAGATTCCGCCGCGTCGCGATCCGCTGACGTATTTCCTGTTGGAGAAGCCGGCCGCGCATTGCGAATTCTTCGCCAGTGGCACCGCCGTGCTCTTACGAATGGGAGGCATTCCCACCCGATATGTCACCGGATACGCCGGTGCCGAATTCAATCGGATTGGCAAATACTGGGTCGTGCGGCAGCGCGACGCGCATGCCTGGGTGGAAGCGTACTTGCCAGACCAAGGTTGGGTCATCGTGGACGCGACTCCCTCGGACTTCGTCCCACATACGACCGAGTCCGTGGGCGTATGGCAGTTTTGGGACGATCTGACTCTGCGCAGTCAGATGATTCGCAGCGCGCTCGCCAGTGATAGCTGGAAGGGAAAGCTCTTGGCTGGGAAGCTGCTGGTGATGGTTCTGCTGACCACGGTTCCCGGCTGGATTCTGACGGGCGGCCTGCTGTTCTTAATTGTCCGCCAGATCCGCATTGTTCGCCGAGCGGTTCAAGTGGTTCGTTTGGAACCGGCGTTGATGGAATTGCGCCGGTTACTCGAAGAGTTAGACCGTCGCTTGCGGCGTTTGGATCTCGAACGAGCGGCACACGAAACGTTGCATCAGTTTGCCGAGCGACTGCGAGCGGCCGCAGCTCGACAACCGCATCTGCGCGAAGCGGCCGAGTGGTATCAGCATTACGCGGCGGCGCGTTACGGAATGCCGCTGGAGCTAGCGGATCACGAGTCACTCCGCACCGAGTTACAAATGGTGTGCGAGCGGCTGAGTGCTCGTGGAAAATCAGCCGCAGGGCGCTAACCCCGGTTCGAACGAGATCAACCGGGGCTAGCGCCCTGCGGCTCAATTCGCTTTGCGGCGTGCATCGTTGGCGACAATTTCGCCGCTTGTCGGCGCAAATTTGATGACGTGCGGTGGTGCGGCCGTTTCCGAGGTTTCGCCTTCAGAAGCGGTGTCAGGAGTATCGATGCGGAACTCGGCCAGGCTGTCGCTGCTGCGGCCGCTGGATTGAGCGCGATAGAGACGTTGATACGCCGGGCACGACTGCAAAAGTTCCTCGTGCGAACCGGTGGCGAGAAGCTGTCCCTGCTCCATGACGACGATCCGCGTGGCAAACTCCAAGATTTGCGGAGTCACCGAGTGCGTGATCAGGAACACGGTCCGGCCCTTCACGAAATCGCCGAGACACTGATGAATCAGCGACTCGCTTTGCGCGTCCACGGCCGAGGTCGCTTCATCGAGAATCAAAATTGTCGGATCGCGTAACAGCGCCCGAGCCAGCGCGACGCGCTGTCGCTGACCACCAGATAACCGATTGCCTCGCGGACCGACGCGCGTTTCAAAGCCTTCGGGAAGTTGATCTAACAATTGCGTGACGTGCGCCTTCTCTGCGGCAGCGAGCACCTCGGCATGAGTCGCGTCCGATTTGCCGTAGCGGATGTTGTCGTAAATCGTGTCGTCGAACAGCAGCGTTTCTTGGGTGACCACACCGATCTGGCTGCGGAGATCTCTCAGCCGCACATGGCGGATGTCGATGCCGTCGATTTGGACGGAGCCACGGTCGGGGTCGTAATACCTCGGCAACAGATTCACTAAAGTCGATTTGCCGCTGCCGTTCTCGCCGACCACGACGACCACTTCGCCGGCCGCGATCTTCAAGTTCACATTGGTCAGAGCATCGGGACGCTCGATGACTTCCGCCGTTGAGGCGTACTTGAAATAGATCTTCTTGAACTGGATCGACTGCGAGTGTCGCGGGAGCGGTTCCACCGGCAATGCCTGTTTCAAGGCTGGCTTCCAATCCATGACCTCAAACACTCGTTCGATCGCGGCGGAGGACCGCTTCAACCTGGAATAAATGGAAGACAGCTTCCGAATCGGATCGAGCGTGCCGGCCAGCAACACATACAGCACCGACAAATCTTCAATTTGCAACGGGCCGTCGGCCAACTTGATACCCCAGATGGAATCCTTATGCCGCAGCACGAGGAACGCGCCCGGCAGCAACGAAATGCAAACCGCCACAGTCAGCAGCAGCTCAATCGTGGGCCCGGTGAGCGAATCGATGCGAACGACTTTCATCGCGGTCTGATAGTAGTCTTTGTTTTCGTGATGGAACCGCAACCGGTGCCGCCGCGCTCCGTTGAACGCGATCACGATCTTCATGCCGTCAAAGGTCTCTTCCAACGATTTATAGATTCGCGACATCCGCTCCATCGTGTGGTGACTGGCCCGCTTCAAAAGTTGGCCGTAGCGATGAAACGTGGCCGCCATCAACGGCACGCAGACCAGCGACAGCGCCGTCAATTGCCAGTTCACATAGAACGCCGCCAGGATGCAGGTCGCCGCTTTGAGAGGCTCACGAACGATGCGGCCACCCAGCAGATTCAATCCATCCGATGCGATGTTGATGTCGTTCGTGAAGCGCGACATCAGGTCGGCAGTGCCATGCAGCGACATCGTCTGATGATCCAGTTCGAGGGAGTGCCGGAAGCAATCCTTTCGCAACGACATCACGGAGAGTTCGACAACGCTGCCGACCAGCATGTCCTGGATGAACATCGCCGTCCCTTTGATGGCCGTCGCAACGACCAACACACCTAAAATCAGCGCATAGGTGTTGAATTGATCTTCCGGAATCCATCCGGTCATGTGTCGCTGAATCCATTGGCCGACGACAAATCGGTGCGACGCGACGCTCAATTGGCGACGTCTTTGGTCCTGCTGCTGGAGCAGTTTGACTTCCTTCTTTGATTTCGGCGCACCCGGAGCCGCGTCGATCGACGCGTCACTGAATGCCAATTCCGCCAACGCTTGATCCAGCTCGCGCAGTTCCTGTTCGCGCTTGTTGATCTCCAGTTCGGCCGATTGGATTTCGCCATTCAGATAAGACTGCAAGCTCTGGCCTTGCAGCAGCACTTTGACGACCAGAAACGTCATCGAGAGGGTCGCGGCCCACAATAAGGCGACGACCAGCGCAAAGAACATCGACAAGTACACCTTCGAGCGGTGTCGCCACACATACGGCAGCAGTCGAGCAAATTGATTCACGGCAGAACCATCCTTGGTATGACAATCTCAGCGCGCATCCGGCGGCCGGCGAAGGGCGGGGATTACAGCCCGGAGGGCGTCGAAGTGTCCAGACGAATTCGCCGCGGCGGATTCGCAAATCGAATCTGGCGAGCGGGGTGGCGTCAGCCCCCCGATCTTGCGGCGAATGCGCCGGGGGGCTGACGCCGCCCCGCTCGCCAAAATGTTTTACGGTTGACCCAGTGAGGGATCACCGGCTGACTCAAAGAAGACGTAGGGCGCGATGACACTCGCGATCGATGGTTGGCCACAATAGCTCGGCCAACCGTGTGCCTTGCCGATTAACGGCGTGACATCGACTTCCGAAACTTGAACCAGCCGCTCGCCCAGTTCGCGATGATCTTTGCGAGTGAACCCCGTGCGAGCCAACGCACGGCTGGAGAACGGCCGTCGCAGCGGGTAGATCGACAACGCCAGATCGCATTCGTTCCGCAAGTTCAACAAACACTCGGCACGAGCCAGCGCGCAGCCGAAGCGTTCTCCCGGGTTCAACCAGTCATGCTCGATAGCCGCAGCGGCAAGCACCACGCGGATGCGATGTCCGGCATCCGTCGGATTCCAACGAGTTCTCCCACGCACGGACCCGCCACCCAATAGATGCAGGGCGGAGGCGACGGCGCGTGCTCCCAAGCTATGCCCGATCAGGCTGACCGTAGTCGTCGGGGGCAACGCGCCAATGAGGTCGGCCACATAAAACCCATTCAATTCGGCGCGATGTCCCAGAATGCCGAAATCCAAGTTTGGCACGGGTGTCGTCAGGTAATTGTGCGGCAGAATGGCGAACGGTCCTTCGCTCGGCCACGTGTAGTAAATGAAGTTGATGGGCGTTTGCGGGCAGGCATTCCGCAACCAGTTGTAGGTGCAGTCCGCGTCCGGCCAGACATCTTGCAATCGCGTGAAGCTGCCATGAACCAGCACGCAGGTTGGTGCGCCGGGGATTTGCGAGGCCAGCATCTGCTCGTATTCGACGGGAACGTTCTGGCAGTCCTCGGTGATCGCGTGACAGACGAAGCGGCAATCGACTCCGCACTTGTGTTGTTTCTGAGGGCAACAGCGAGAGCTGACAATCCAGTACTTCACGGCCGGCCCAACGACCGGTGCGGCTTGAGGTACCGTCACTCCCTCGGAAGGCAACGCCTCCAATTGCGGAACGATCTTCAGGGAGGATTGCGGTCGCACAGGAGTGGGCTGACCAGGCAACGCCTCTTCGAGCGGCAACAACTCCACCGGTGTCAGTTTCAAATTCAGGCGCGGAGCCGGGGCGTCCTCTTCCAAATCCTCATCGGCTTCGAGCGACGGCAATGGCGCGGCTTCGGGAGCCTCGACCTCCTTGGCCCGTTCGCCATCGAAAGGAATCAGCGCCTCCAACTCGCTGGGAGTGGAGACTTCTTGATGAATGACTTCCTCAGGCAGCGCCTGAATGTTGAGCAACACCGCGTGCGGACGATTGATCCGGCGCGGCTGAGGCGCGGGTTCCGCGCCGAGCAATTTCGGCAGCCAGATCAACGTTGCCAGAGCCACACAGAAGCAGGCGATCCAAGCGGTAATGCGGGATTGAGTGAGCGTCATGGGTGTGATGCAGGCCGACGGGGAGTGATCGCTGCAGCAGCCTTCTGGTTACAAACGACGTTGTTTCATCGACGGAGTTAGGCGGCGAGCGGTGAGTTTCCCTGGAATTGCCGACCAAAGCGCACGGGTATTTTTTGCCAATCGCGCCGACGAAATCAGCCATTTCAGGGAGAACACAGCCAGCTCCGCTTCGGAATTCGCCTTCCGAACCGTCACCGTCGGAATATAGCCCAAAAATCGTGAGGCGTTTCCAAAAAGCCACACACCGAGTCGGCAGCGCGGCGCGATGATGACGGTCGCGCAGATCGCTCCAAGGAATCACATCGCACCGACAACGAGATTTCGGAATTGCGACGAAACCGCCGCCGTTCCTATACCTCGCGCGTACTTTAGTGAGACTAGCGAGTGGGGCGGCGTTAGCCCCCGGTCCTGCTGCGAACGCACCGGGGGGGCTGACGCCGCCCCGCTCGCCAACGTGATCTGCGGACGTCGGCGTCCGTTCTATTTCCTTAGAAGCGAATCTCGTCGTGACGGAATCGAGCATCACTAAACCGGCCGGATGGCGGCGACATTGGGTCTGGGCCAAGTGGCTCGTGGCGTCGACGTTTTTGGCGCTCCTGTTTCGGCATCACGGTCCCGGGCTGTCGAAGATCACTCGTGAGTTGACCTGGCAGACCGTGGATTGGCTGAGCTTGTTGACCGCCGTTGCTCTGTGCGGCGGCGCGATTCTGCTGACGTTTCTGCGCTGGTACTGTCTGGTGGCCGCTCAGCGGCTCAAGTTCACCGTCCGCGATGCGATGCGGTTGGGGTTCATTGGTTATCTCTTCAACTTTGTCGGTCCCGGTTCCGTCGGAGGCGATCTGGTCAAAGCCGTGTTGCTGGCCAAGGAACAACCCGATCGCCGAACAACCGCCGTCGCCACAGTGCTGCTCGATCGGATTTTGGGGTTGCTCGCGCTGTTCCTGATCGGAGCTTGTGCGGCGTGGTGCCAGTGGGACGCCATTCAGCAGCGCGCCGAAGTGCAGGCGATCGTCGGACTCTTGGCCGTCGGCAGTGTCGCGGGTCTGATCGGACTTGGCCTGATGATGATCCCGGCAGTGACTCAATCGCGAGTCTGGGGGTGGATCGCCCGGTTGCCGGTCATCGGCCATCTGATCGCCGAATTGGTCGACGGCGTGCGGCTGTATCAATCGCAAAGGCGTGTCCTGTTCCTGGCGTTGGGGATCAGTCTGTTGGGACACCTCGGCACGATTTCCTCATTCTACTTCAGCGCGCGAGCAATCAGCGGCACTAAGTTTCTACCGACGTACGCTCAGCACTTATTCTTCATCCCGGCGGGAGAACTGGCCGGGATCGTGCCGCTGTCGCCGGGCGGGATCGGACTCTTAGAAGGAGCCATCGACTCGCTTTACGAACTCAACGGCGCGGCAGCCGGCACCGGCTTCCTGACAGTCTTGGCCTATCGCGCCGTCACCATTGCGATCTCGTTGATCGGTGCGGGGTACTACTTCAGCTCTCGCCGCGAAATCGACCAGGCACTGCATGTCGAGCCGAATGGCTCCATCGATCCGATCGCATCAACGTAGAGGCAGTTTCAAAACCAGCACGACGCGCGAGCAAGTGGTTGATTTTCCGACGATTTGACCACTCGCTTGCGTGTCGTGCTAAGTTTTGCAGCCGCTTCTAACCTTGGCGTCTCACGATTCTTCGGAACCGACGAATGCGTTGAAGAGCGATGGGGCGGGTGTTTGGCTTTTGCTGTGTCCGACGATCAAATTCACCCGCTCGGCCAGTGAGCATCAAAGCGAGGCGATTTTCATGCACATCCAAGACGGCGTACTCAGTCCGGTGGTCTGTGCCGCCACCGGTGCGATCGCGCTGGGAGCGGTCAGCTACAGCGTGCGACGGCTCAAGCAATCGGTCGGCGACCGCACAATTCCGCTGACGGGCATGATGGCCGCACTGGTCTTCGCCGGGCAGATGGTCAATTTCCCGATCGGAGCCCCGGTCAGCGGCCACTTGCTGGGCGGAGTGCTCGCCGCGACGGTCGTTGGTCCGTGGGCCGGGTGCGTCGCGATGACGTTGGTGCTGTTCGTGCAATGGGCACTGTTCTCTGACGGAGGATTGTTCTCGCTGGGTGCCAACGTGCTGCACATGGCGGTGATCGGTTCCTGGGGCGGACACGCGGTGCGGTTGTTCGTCCAATGCTTCATCGGCGACAGCCGCAAGGGGATCGTCATCGGTTCGGTGATCGCCGCCTGGGTCAGCGTGATGGCGGCAGCCACTCTGTTGTGTTTGGAATTCCGACTGTCTTGGTCGCCCAGCGAGATCGACGTCTCGAAGTTTTTCACGCTGATGGTCAGCTTCCATTCCCTGATCGGACTCGGCGAAGCACTGATCACCGGCGTCGCGATCAGCTTCGTCATCAATCAACGGCCGGAGTTAATCGAATGGCGAGCCGAGGGGCGTCAGCCCCCGGACGGACCACGAAACTCGCAAGAAGTCCGGAGGCTAACGCCCGCCAGTTCGCCAAACATCGATCGGGTGAATCCTGTTAATACGACGACCGTGGCAATCACGAGAACACTCGCGGCCGGACTCATCATCGCTCTCGCGATCGCCGCGTTTCTGTCTCCCTTTGCATCGAGCTCCGCCGACGGCCTGGAAGCGGCACTCGGTCAATTGGGCATCTCAGAATTCAATCTCACCGGCCGCGTACCGGGGATGTTGAAAGACTACGACAAAGTCCCGGTCCCCATCGCCGCCTGGCAGACACTCGCCGTGTCGATCGCCGGCATTGGTGGGACGCTGGCGGTGTTCGTCCTCGCGTGGTTGTTAGGCAGGGCCATGCCTGCTGCAACACAGGCCTTGAACAGCGAGGCCGCCGGTGAGTGACTATCTCGACCGCTTTGGCCGAGGCCAGTCGATGTGTCATCGTTGGCCGCCACTCGCGAAACTCTTGTCGGCGATCGCAATGATCCTCGCGGCGACGTGCGTGCCGGTCGCGCATCCGTTGATTGGGATCGTGACCTGCGGCATTTTCTTCGCGCACACGTTGGCGAGAATTCCGCTGGCTTATGTCGCACGGCGATTGCTCTTCTTCTGGCCTCCGTTGTTCTTAATGGCGATCAGCTTGCCCCTCTCGCAGGCCGGCCAGAAAGGCTGGTTGCTGTTCGTGACGATCGTCGTACGCGGCACGCTCTCGTTCAGCACGGCACTGTGGCTGGTCAACGTGATGCCATTCGATCAACTGCTCGCGACATTGCGCCGGTTGCGTATCCCCGATGTACTGCTGGCGATTCTTTCGCTGATGTATCGCTTTCTGTTCGTGCTCTGGGACGAATTGGATCGAATGCGAACCGCTCGCGCCGCACGCCTCTTTCGCAAGCCATCGTTGTGGGCGACCTGGCGTTCGGCCGCGCATCTCGTCGGCCGCTTACTGATCCGCGCGCTCGACCGTGCTGACCGAATTCACGGCGCGATGCTCGCACGTGGCTGGGATGGTCGCTCACGCTGGATCGAGCAACCACGGGAGGATCGCCCGTGACAGAAGCGAAGATCTCCTCCGAATCATCCACCGTGCGTGTTGAACGCTTGTCGTTCCGCTATCCCGGCGGCCCAGACGTCCTCACCGACATCAGCTTCACGATCGCACCCGGTGAGATCATCGGTCTCGTCGGACCCAGCGGTGCGGGCAAGTCCACTCTGCTGCAACATCTCAATGGGCTGTTGCCGAGCCAACTCCCGAATGAAGTAGGACACGTTTCCAACGTGTCCCACGTCGTTATCGACAATCTGCCCGTTGCCCGGCAAACCATCGCCGAAGTCCGTCGCCGAGTCGGCTTCCTCTTTCAAGACCCCGACGATCAACTCTTCTGCCCAACCGTCTTCGAGGACGTCGCCTTCGGACCATTGAATCTTGGCCTGTCGGAAGACGAAGCCCGACAACGCGTGCGCGACAGCCTTACGTCTGTCGGACTCGCCGGCTACGAACCGCGCAGCACATTGCGACTGAGCTTGGGCGAGCGAAAACGCGTCTGCCTCGCCGGAGTCTTTGCCTGTCAGCCGAGCGTGCTTGCGCTCGACGAACCCTTCAGCAGTCTCGATCCGCGCGCACGCCGCACATTGATCGGAATCCTCAAGAAGTTTCCGGGCAGCCAGATCATCGCTACGCATGACCTCGACGTTGTCGTCGATCTCTGCCACCGAGTCTTATTGCTCGACGCCGGGCAACTTCGCGCCGCCGGCCCGACCGCTGACATTCTCGGCAACGCGGCTCTGATGGAACGCCACGGCCTCGAAGTCCCTTGGCGCTTGCGCCGCGAGAACTGAAACGAAAGAAGCCCGGCTTTTTGAATCAGTCGGGCTTCTTTTCGTCGTTCAGCGGACTACTTCCCGCCAGCCGGCTTCGCTGCGGCCTTAGCGTCCTTCTTCGGCTTCTTGTTCTTCTTGTCGTTCTTTTGGCTGTTGTTTCCTTTGCCCATGATTTTTCCTCTTCGCAAAACGTGGGGAATGGTTCCGCTTCACATGACGCAGAACCCGTGAATCAGTGGAGGCAGACATCCACGCTCCACAACGATTGAAACATAACGGATTCAGGCGAAAGCGGCCAACAGATTTATCGGACCAACAAGAAGTCGCGGCTGTTGAGCAGGCTCCACATCAAGTCTTGAGTCGCGTCGGGGCGTTGTTGGTCGCCGTAGCTCGCGAAGTGTTTCTTGGCGACTTCGATTTCCTTCGCGGTCGGTCGGCGGGCGAGAGACCACAGGTAGAGATCTTCAATCAACTGGTCCTCAGAGAGGGGCGGAGCCTGCTTCAGCAGTTGAGCAACTCGGCCGTTGGGGTCGGTGACTCGGCGAAGAATCGACTGGCCGTTGATCAGGTGCAGGGCTTGAAGCATGTTGCTGTCGCCGTCACGTTCGCATTCGCAGGCGTCGGCTCGCTGAGGCTTTCCGAACAGGGCGAGGAAATCGCTGTTGATCTCGGCGTCGGGAAGCTGAGCCGCCGAGAAGCCCGCCGGTGCTCCGCCGAAGTTCTCGCGGACACCGGTCGCCTGGACGAGCGAATCGAGCAGCGCTTCTGCCGGAATCCGTCGTGGCAGCGCGTGCGAGAAGTTTAGCGTGTCGTGGCGATTGCTGTCGTTCGCGAGGCTGCTGCGTTGATACGTCTGCGACGTGACGATGCGGCGCATCAGGTGCCTCACGTCAAAGCGGTGCTCGATGAAGTCTTTGGTCAACACTTCAAGCAGTTCCGGATTGATCGGCGGGTTCGTTGTCCGCAGGTCATCGACCGGATCGACAATGCCGCGCGAAAAGAAATAGCTCCAGAAGCGATTGGCGAGGCTTCGCGCGAACATCGGATTGTCGGAAGCGGTCAACCACGTCGCGAATTGCACTCGGCGATCAGTGCCGGGCGAAACGGGCGGCTGAATTCCGCCAAGGAATCGCGGAGGTTGAGCTTGGCCGGAACGTGGATTCGTGGCGAAACCGGTGGCGAGATTCAGACTCACCGCGCGGGCGTTCGGGACACCGACCATCCGCGGGTCATTCTTCGCCGTCACTTGATTGAAGAAGCTATTGAGGCCGTAGTAATCCTCCTGCGTCCAATTCTCGAACGGATGTGTGTGACAACGAGCGCACAACATGCGGACGCCGCAGAAGACCTCGGCCACTCGTTCGAGCGTGTCGTTCGTGTCCTTGCTGATGAGGAAGTACGCCCCGGCCGGATTGTCGGCGGCTCCCCCTTTGCTGGTGAGCAGTTGCCGAGTCATCTCATCCAGCGGCATGTTCGACGCGACAGCGCTCCGAATCCATTCGCGGAAGCCGTACATCGCCGGCTCGCTGACTCGCACGCGCGAGTTCTGCAACAAGTCTCCCCACTTCAACGACCAGTGATCAACGAACTCCGGCCGAGCAAAGAGCGCATCAATCGCCTTCGTCCGCTTCGCCGGATCGGCATCGGCGAGAAACTTGCGAACGTCTTCGGCCGTCGGCTGCAAACCGATCAGGTCGAGCGACACGCGCCGCAGGAACTCTTCGTCGCTCGCCAATTCCGACGGAGTGATCTTCAAGTCGTTGAGCTTCGCGACGACATGCTGATCGACAAAGTGGTCGGTCGGCACGGGAGTCGGTTTGAAGTCCGGCTTGCGTTGCAGCACGATCAACCGCGCCGCTGCGAATTTTCTCTCGAACCGAGCGACAACTGCCGACTCGCCCACCTCACGAGCGGTCACATAACCGACGTCGGTGACATCCGCGACCCCTTCGGTATTGACGTTGAAGATCGCCAGCTTGGTGACGTCTCGCGTCGTTCCGTCGGTGTAATGTGCGACCAACTGCAAGCGATGCGACATGCCCGGTTCGAGCACGAATCGCTCCGGAAAGACACGGACGAATTCGACTTCGGCCTTGTCGTCGAGATCGCTCTTCGCCCCTTGCTCAATCCACGTTTGCAGAATCTTCTGTGACAACGAACCTTTCGCGATCCGAATCCCTCCGCGATGCGGCACGTCGCCGATCGGCTTGCTCAGCAAGAGGCTCTCGCTCGGCTTGAGCAGATTGACTCGACGTCCAAACTGATCGCCGAACACCGCCTGATAATCCTGAGTCGCCTCGCCCCCACGCAGCGACAGCTTGAATCCATTCTTGCCGAGCGAATAACCGTGGCACGCTCCCATATTGCAGCCACCTTTGGACAAGACCGGCATGACTTCATGCCGAAAGCTGTAGGGCTTCTCAGACGCCGACAGCTCAACGTTGACCGGCACTTGCACGGTCTGACCGGCGGCTTGGACCGTGACTTGCGTCTGCCCCGACTTCAACGGCTTAACCCAACCGTTCTCGATCGTCGCGATGGTTGGATCGGCACTGGTCAGTGTGGCTTGCTGAGTCAGATCAACCGCAAAGCCGTCCGCCGTTCGGCCGCTGACCGTCAACGAATGCTCGTGGCGGTGATGAATCAGTTTCAGCGTGGGCGGGACGGCTTGGATGTGACCAGACACTGGTGGTTGCTCGGCTGACGCTACGACAGTTACGGCCAGGACGAACATCACGAACAACAGAACCATCGTTGGCTCAGAGAATCGGCTTTTCATAAACAACCTCAAAGATGCACGGCGAGAGGATCAGGCTGAGCGACTGTTAGTTGGCGAACGAACTGCTGCAGAGGCTGGCAAAACCGCACCGGGCTTCGCCGCAAGCCGATGTTTGTCTCGGTCAAGCTGGCGCATCCATGACTTGCCACCGAAGATTCCGGCCAACAGTCCCGACACAGAAAACTGCTGGTCCAACTGAGGCCACTCGATGGCGGTTCCGGCGGGCATCACCACCACATCTTTTAATTGAGCTGGGGTCGCCGATTGCAGTCCTTGCAGAAGTTCGACAGGAACCGCCAGCTCCGTTCGATTGGAGAGTGAGAGGACCACCCTCCGCGTGCGATGGTTGTAGCAAACCGCGACTGCGACCGGATTGCGACGGAGTGATTCTCGGCCGCGCTGCTTCGCCTCACGAAACATCGTGCGCAACTCGTCCTGAGAATACGTTGCCCCACCCAAATCGACCAGCGCGTCCTGTTTGAGCTTAGCCATGATACTTTCTCCATTCGGATAACAGTCGCCGCCGATGTTGGTTGACGATTCGTAGCGCATCGCGCTGATCGGATGATTTCGCTTCCGCCGACGCCTCTCGAACCGATGCCGTCGCCTCCCCCAGCCAGACTGTGATCACCGAGTCCCCTCGGTAGCAATGCACATGCGGAGGTTCGTGATCGTCGGGCTAGATCATCACGCGGAACCCATCTTGTCGAATGATTGTCGGCATCGATTTGACAGGTCGTGTCCTTGTAAATGAGGTCGTCTCACCGACTCAGCGTTAATCCTACGGGGAGCTACCTGAAGACGAAACTACGAATTTGGTAACAACTTCACGATCAACTCAACCTCCGTCCGAATCGTCTGGTTGCCCGAAAGCGGGTCGGCTGGCCCGGTGGCGATCAGTTTGATCCCTTTGACTTCACCGGCCACGAAATTGACTGGGAATCGCAGTTCGAGTGCGAAGTCCGTTTGATCCGCTTTGGCCGCCGCGTTCGTGATCGCGACTCCGCCTGGCTGGCCAGTCAGCGTCAGATTCACATCTCCCTTGAATCCGGCGAGGCGTTCGATTTTGCCGGTGAACTTCACGACCGCTCCCGCTTTGGGGTCGAGCGTTTGTTCGATCGTTGTCGGGCCGCTCAGCTTCACCGCGATTGGATTGAGGACCGGCAATCGACGCACCGTCGAGTACGCCGTTCGCAAGACGACGTTTCGTTCGGGATTGAGCAGCTCGGCTTTGATCGCGACGTCGCAAGAGCTTTCCGGCAGAACCGACGGAATCACGAGCGCGAGTTCGCTGGCCGACGCGGCCTTTGCTTCGGCGTCACGGACGGCCGCTTCGGCGGCGGTCTTCTTGGTCGTGAGATCGGCGACCTTTGCATCGGCCGCGACCTTGGCATCACCCTGAGCAACGCCCGCTTGCTTGGTCGCTTCCGCCAATTGAGTTTCGAGAGCCTTCAGCGCATTGATCGCAGCGGCCACGGGCGGATCGACGGGGACTTCGACGACTCGTTCGGGACGCAGCGCGAGCACGAGGTTCGGTTGGTTATTGACTCGCGGCTCAAGCTGCGACGTGATGAATGTCAGCCGCAACGGCCCCAGCATTCCCGACGGACGCACGAACTTCACCGGGATCGCCGGCTTGCTCATCAACATCAGTTGCGTCATCGGCTGAGCGTCCGCCCATGCGACTTGAAACGGCGTCGCGGATTTCGGTGTCGTCGCGATCGCGAATTGCTCGCGCAACCAAATCGGCGTGCGGTCATCGAGGAGCAAATCGGTACGTACTCTCGCCGACACCGCGCCGTCGGGAGACTTCAGCATCAACGACGTCACGAGTTGACTTGCGGTGTCTGCGGCACCGGTCAGCGTCAACAGCGTGCCGCTCGCACCGGCGGGGATGTCGGTTCCCGTCGCGGTGACTCCCGGAGGTAATTGGCCCAGCGACAATTGCAGCGGGCCGTCGTAGCCACGCCGCGAGACATTCACCTCAAACACCTGCGACTCACCGGACGCGATATTGGTGACATCCGACTTCGCCGTGGCGATCACTTCCAGCGGCGGCTTATCTGCCGAGGTCACGACGAGCCGATAGATCGCCTGATCGTTGGCAATCTCCAATGAGTCACGCAGTGCGACAACCAGCGTATCGAGGCCAGCCGGGACGGTGAATTCCAATCGCGGATCAATCGACGTCGGCCCGTCATCATTACTGGCGAGCACGCCGCCATCCTTGTTCCGAATCTCCAAGGCCGCGTCGATGCGCGAGCCGAGCCGTTCGGCAAAGACTTCAATCGTCAACTTCGCCCCGGGCATGACGGCGAACTTGTACTGATCGAGCTGCCCCGGCGCATCAATCCGGCCGCTGATGGCCACCGAAATCGTGGGCACGGGCGGCTCGCCTGTGCTGCTGGCCTGAGAAGCGGCAGGCGAGCCGCCTGTCGCCACGGTGGACTCAACCAACTCCGTCAACGAACTGAGCAACACGCTCGGTGGCGAACCACTCGCCAGTTGCGGATTCGCAAACGGAGTCGGAATCACATCGCCATCCATCGGCGCTTTGAACGGCAGTTTTCCGTTGCCCCCCGCACCGAGTAACTCCAACGCGACCTCCTGTCCGCGAGTCACCGCTGGCGGAAACGCGAGATCGGCGAACTGCCACTGCCCGACCTTCAGCCGGAAGAAGCTGACTCCTGGCGGAGCATATTGCAGGTCATGAATCTCAATCGTGTACTGCCCCTCGCGCGGCAACTTGGTCGCGATACGGCAATCTCCCGCCAACGTCCGCGACGGCATCGCCCACGCGACTTGGACTCGCTGAGCGTCGAACAGATGCACGACCGGCCGCAGCTTGCTGCCGAGCCGTTTGGCTTCCACCTCGATCAACACGTCCTCGCCCGCCTTGCCGGTGAACGTCGTCTTCGAGACTCCGCTCCCCGGCACCGATCCGTGCAAGCTGGCCGGCAGCGCGGCGATCGTCTCCGAGATCGGCAACTGTGGCAGCCGATCGAGCGCGACCGTCACACTGTTCGAGACCCCGTCATTCGTCGCCAATCGCAGTTGAGCGACTCCGGGAGCTGTTTCATTCGGCAATGTCGCCGTCAGCACGAGGCGATTCGCGTTGCTCTGCTTGTCATCAATCGCGGCCTCGACCGAGATCGCATTCAGCCACAACTTCGGAGCCGGCAACAAATCAACTCCATCAATCGTCACAACCGTCGGCTGGCCGATCTGAAAGCCGCGCACGTTGACGTTGCGAATCTCTGGCGGCCGACCGTAGACCAATTCGGGAACGCAAAGAACGGCGGCCAATAACGCCAGACTACGGATAGGGATTGAATTGCTCTTGAGCCACGTGCCGGATTGCATAGATCACCACTGCGTTAGGCCTCACCACAAACAACACTCGGTGTGTTTTCTTGCGGCCGAGTCCGTAAAGCATTTCTCGAAGCGGGTAGGGAAACGTGTCGTCTTCGTCGGCCAGTGGAAAACGCTCTGGGGTGTGATTGAGCCGCCGCATGGCGTCCCGCAGGCCGCGATACCAGCGATCCGCAACTTCCGAAGACTGCCTTCGATACCACAAATAGGCCGCATCAAAATTGTTCCTGGTACGAATCGTGAGGATGACGCGGTACTTATGGCTCAGCCAGTGATGTTGTACATCGCTTCCATCTCGGCAAAGACGTCTTCGGCATCGACAAGACGTCCAGCCGCTTCGTCTTCCTCGCTGGCTTCCACGTCCGCCAACAAGTCTTCGTGATCGGCAAGCTGTCGGAGTGCTTTCAACAGAACATCTTCGCGCGAGTGGTATCGTCCCGTCGCGAGGCGTTGTTCCACGAGTTCGTCGATCGACGATGCAACTTCAGCATTCATAGGTCACCTGATTCCATTGATTCGAAAATGCATTCTACCCGAACAACTGGTCGATCGGTTCCGCTTCGACCAAGCGGATCGGGCGGTTGCCGGGGCCGGGCATCATGGTGGTTTCGAGGTCGATGCCCATTGCGTGGTAGATCGAGGCGAGGATTTGGGGTGGCTCGATCGGGTTGTTTTGCGGGCGTGCTCCCTGCTTGTCGGACGATCCGATGACTTGGCCGCCTTTGATCGGGCCGCCGGCCATGAAGTTGGTCCAGACGCCGGGGTGATGGTCTCGGCCGCCGCGAGGGTTGATGCCGGGGGTGCGGCCAAATTCGCTCAGCACGCAGACGACCGTGTCGTTCAACATGCCGCGATAGCCGAGGTCTTCGATCAGCGCGGTGAAGGCCCAGTCGAATTGCGGGCAGAGCATTCGTTCGTAGTCGAGATACGTGTTGTTCAAGCCGCCGCCGTCGGCGTGCATGTCCCAGCACGAGAGATTGAAGACCGTGTCGAAGTGGTTGATCGTGATGTAGCGAGCACCCCGTTCGATCAATCGCCGAGCCATCAGGCAGCTCTGGCCGAGCGTGTTGCGGCCGTAGCGGTCTTGCAGCTTGGCGTTCTCTTGAGTGAGGTCGAACGCCTGCTTGGCTTCGGGGGAGGTCAGCAGGTTGAACGCGCGAGCGTACGCCGCATCGCGGCCGATCGCCGAGTTCGATTCGGCCTTGCGTTGCACCTCGTCGATTTGCGTCAGCAGTTGCTTGCGAGCGTTGATGCGGAACTCGGTCTGCCCGGCGGGTGGTTGCAGATCAACGACCTTGAAGTCCGACCGGGCGGGATCGGCTCCGAGGAAGAACGGCTCATGAGCACTGCCGATGTACGCGGCCGTCTGCCCGTGGAGCGGTCCGGCTCCGGTGTTGCCGATCTTGCCCGGCAGGATGATCGACGCCGGCAGCGTGCCGCGGTTGCCGAAGACTCGCGAGATCACCGAGCCGCTGTACGGCTTCATGCTGTCGGCGTTGAAGTCGTGACCGGTCATCATCCACCGCTGGCCGTTCTCGTGAGACGCTCCGGTCTTGTGATGCAGGCTGCGAATCAACGCGACCTTGTCCATCATGCGAGCCATCAGCGGAAAGTGCTCGCAGATTTGAATGCCGGGGACGTTGGTGTCGATCGGCTTGAACTTGCCCCGAATCTCGGCCGGAGCTTCCGGCTTCATGTCCCAGGTATCGTGCTGACCCGGAGAACCAACCAAAAAAATGGTGATGCAGTTGCGAATCTTTTGCTGCGACTGATCGACCGCCCCGCTGGCCTCCAGCGACATCCACGCCGGCAGGGACAAACCCATCAACCCCGCCGACCCTGCTTGCAAGAAGCTGCGCCGCGTGGGTCCATGACCAGAACACATTGGGACTCGTTCATGACCCAGATGAAACATGGCGATCTCCTTGAATGGGGGAAAGGTATCGGCTCCCCTTAGACGCTTATTTTCAGAACCTCGGTTGCGACGGCGATAAAGGCATCGATGTCGCCTTCGAACTTATCTGTAATGTCTGAGCAGGGCCTCTGTGAGTAAATGACGTCATTTTCTTTTCTCATGTGCATCCACCCCCGGCACTCGCACCACAGTCCGTAACTAGCGCCCATTACGTTCAATGTAAGACCGCGATGGCATTGATCTGGACGCGCCTCATAATGAATAGCGATCGGTCCCCCATTTACATCGACACGTTCGCGGAATGTTTCGTCCCCGCCGGATCGAGTATTTGCCAAGAGCTTTACTCGTTGGTGCAAATCAATCGCCAAATTCAGTGCGTGACGCTCTTTTGGGCTAAACTCTTACTGGCCAAATTCATTGCCCTTCTCGTCGATGATCGGGTCGCTAATCGTTGTCCTCGGAATCATCATCCACCATCTCTTCCGGCGCACAAATGAGCGGAGTCGAACACCCTAAGTCGGCTTTCAACTCGAAATCATCCCAGAACCAACTCTCGGTTTGGCTTCGATGACACCTATCTTGGTTACTTGGCTTGATTTTCTGTCGGCTGGCGTCCGTCTTGGTAGACGAATGACACGGCGGTCCGATGTCGCCTGACGGCGGCGTGTCTCGGCACCGATACGGAATACGTCGTTGTCGAACTGAGCGGCCAACCGGTGACGAATCTCGCGGATTTCCTCAGTGATCGGATTCGGAACCATCATCATTCCCCATCAATTCTTCGGGAGTACAAATCACCGGCGGATCAAAACCAGCCTCGCGGCAGACTTGTTCGATTCGCTCACGCAGGGACGCATTCGCAATGTGCTTGAAGTTCCAAGTCAGCAAGTAGTTTATTCCATTGACCGCAGAAATCGCGATGTGAAATGCATCGCGAGGCTCGGACGCCGGAACCGCGTTTCCAGCA
The DNA here is from genome assembly GCA_005778115.1 of Planctomyces sp. Classification (GTDB taxonomy): domain Bacteria; phylum Planctomycetota; class Planctomycetia; order Planctomycetales; family Planctomycetaceae; genus SXKJ01. The sequence goes on from SXKJ01000511.1 coordinate 23,043, forward strand.
ATCAAGGCCGCAGCCAACGCATCCACTTCGTCGGAAACTTCGATGAGGTCAAGATTCTTGACCACTTCCAGTCGTTCCGCCGCCGCCTCAGGGTCTCCATCAGAACATTCATCGAGAACAAGTTGGGAAATCAAAACGGCGTACTTTAAGGCTTCGTCACGCCACCAATCCCGCGTCACCTGCTGTCGAGCCGCAATCAATGGGTCACGACGAATGCGGCCCACCAGATGTCCGACGATCGTGGTTTCGAGGTAGATGGTCTCCATCGTTCGTCACCCAACCGTGTAACTGACCTTATTGGAGGCCTCGACGAGCTTGCTCTTCGTAAAATTTCCGGCGGGGTCTTTGGCGTAGCCTTCGTACTTGAACATTTGCAGGACGACTTCGTACTGTCCGGGAGTCGTGTCGGCGTGTTCGTCGCTGTTGTTCGCGCGAGCCGGCACGGTCGCGACGACTCACGACCGACTCGCCAGTTCGGCTTTCAGGTCCGCTTCGAGCTGTTTCAATTCGATCCAGCGTTTCTGATCCAGCTGCTCGAACGGAGTTTCCTCACGGCCGAGCAGTGATTCGAGTAATTGGATGCGACCGATCATCGCCCCTTCGGCGAGTGTGTCGTTGCGTCGGAACCGCTCGTCGCGCGAGGCTTTCAAACGGTCCTGGTAAAGTTCGTGGTCGGCTTCGTTGAGATTGATCATCTGCAACTCCTCAATCGCTTTGTGAATGGTCGGCAAAGTCAGACAGGACGGTCGGTGATCGAAATCCAAGTTCTGTGCTTCTCGCAGGAAGAATAACCACTGATCCAACGGAGTCGCCACCGCTTTCTCATCCGCTTGGAACTTCGGAAGCTCCAGCAAATGAATCTCCAGGTCGTGGCAAAACACCCGGCTCTGTTGATTCATCACTCGGAATCGCGAATGGCAATTCGAGTCTTCAGGAAATTCCACGAAATCGGTGAAGCAGATCACGATCGTTGGCTTCAGTTCGGAGTATGCGTTTCCTTTGACCAACTGCCCGGCATGTGAGACCGCCCAATAGTAAAGCAGCCGCTGCGGCAGAGCCTTGTTCGGAAGCAACTGCATCTCGACGTTGAAGACCTCGCCCGATTTCTGCCTCGCCCGAACATCCACAATGGAAAGCTTGTCATCGGCAGTATTCCGTTCGTTGAACGGATTCAGAATCTCCAGATCCGTGATCGAGCCGAACGGAGTTCCCTCCAAGACGGCCTCCAAAATCGACGCCAAGACGTCGCGATTCTCTTCACGCCCATAGACTCGCTTGAAGGCGTAGTCCACTTTCGGGTCGATATCGAGAATCATCATCCACCAGTTCTTCCGGCACATAAATCTTGAAAACAAGACGCACGATCAGGCCGTCGCGACTTGATCGGTCAAGCGCACCGAGAGTTTCTTTCCGAGGGCTGTGGCGTATCGACGCAACGTCGAAAGCGTCGGGTTGGATTCGGGATCGTCTTCCAAATGGGACAGTTTCGATTTGGCCAAGCCGCTCCGCGATTCAATCTCGGCCAGGCTCAATCCTTGAGTTTGCCGTTCCGCTTTCAGCAGCTTCAAGACTTCGCGGAGTTCCGGGGCGATGGCGTCGTAAGCGGCTTTCGACTCGCGAGCCGCCGCCAAGACTTCATACTTCTCGCTCGCCAGTTCGGCGTCGAGTTGCTTCCAATCTGCGGCGTCCTTCGGCCGTCGAATACGTTCCGACATGGCTCAGTCCTCCACTTCGTAGGCGGTGACGGGGTAAACCGTCACGTCATCCAAGAATTCGTAAACGCACGCCAAATACTTGCCACTCGCTGTGTAACCAAAAGCCATCGGCCGTCCTGACGACCGGCTTTCTTTGGTTTCGACCGGATCAGACACGACTTCTTCAAATTCCTCCGGTGTGATGCCGTGCTCGGCAACGTGCTGCTCGTTCTCGTCGTCCCACTGGTAAAAGAAAAAGGGCACGCCAATGAACTCCGAGAACGATGCTACCGGCGGTCCCTGTTGAATCAACGTCCTTCTGGTCACTACTCGACCGTGTAACTGACCTTATTGGAGACCTCGACGAGCTTGCTCTTCGTAAAATTACCGGCGGGGTCTTTGGCGTAGCCTTCGTACTTGAACATTTGCAGGACGACTTCGTACTGGCCGGGAGTCGTGTCGGCGTGTTCGTAGCTGTTGTTCGCGCGAGCCGGCACGGTCGCGACGACTTGGCCGTTGCGGCGAATC
>SXKJ01000047.1 GCA_005778115.1 Planctomyces sp.
CCCCCGGCGGGCTGAACATTCACGGCAAAACCTTCGCAATCTCCCGGACCAACAACGGCGGAACATGCGTGTCGCGCCAAGCTCCCAAAATCTCTTCGTATTCTGCGTGACACTTCCATCAAGGCAAATTAGCCGGCCGTGGTGAGTTTCGTCGCCGCCGACGGAGGCGGGAACGGCCATGTCTACAATCGCTTGCTGGCCAGCAAACTGCGTGGCCACGCAGATATCTATTCCATTCATTACTCCGCTGCCGAAACCGAACCGGTCCAAGACGGTACTCTCTGGAAATGGACAGTCAATCGGCCACGACCGATCGGCTCCGTCTTGAGGATTTGTGTCTGTGTTGCTTTGCTTTGCTTTGCTATGCGGTCCCAGTTTCGCCGACCTCGGCCACATCGACCGAGACGCCGACGGAGTGCTGCTCGCCTCCCAGGATTACCCCTTTCAGCGGGCTGACATCTTCAAAGTCGCGGCCCCAGCCGAGAACCAGATGCTTGTCGCTCGGCTGCACGTTGTTGGTCGGATCGACTTCCTGCCAACCGCTGTCGGGGCAAAACACCGAGACCCAGGCGTGTGTCGCGTCGGCTCCGATAAGTCGCGGCTTGCCAGGCGCAGGCATCGTGCGGAGATACCCGCTGACATACCTGGCGGCGAGACCTAACGACCGCAGACAGGCGATCTGTAAATGCGAAAAGTCCTGGCAGACACCGCGTCGTTGCTTGAACACTTCGCTGACCGGCGTCGCGATCGTGGTTGCCTTCGGGTCGTACTCAAAGTCCCGATGAATTCGCTCGGTCAGTTCCAGCACTCCCTCCAGCAGCGGCCGGCCCGGAGTGAACGAGGGACGGGCGTAATCAGCAAGCTCGGCGTTGAACGGGACATGCCGTGATGGAAACGCAAATTGATACGCCTCCAGGCTGACGGCATCGCGGTTGGTTCGCAGCCGGTCGCGGACCGCTTCCCAGCCGAGCGTCTGCGTCGGATCAATCGCGGCCCGCGGGATTACTTCGACCTCGTGACTGGCGGTGATGCTCAGCGTGCGATGCGGCTCCTGCACCGCAAAGAACGTGAGCAAGTTCCCAAAGTAATCCGCGCGTGACGACAGCACGGCCGGTTGCGGCTGAATCAACAACGTCGTCCGCCGACAGTGCTGCTCGGCCGTCTCGCGCGGCGTCAGATGCGCCAGGTTCTGGCACAACGTCACTGAGGAGGAGTACTCGTAGGTCGTGGTGTGAGTAATTTGGTAGAGCATGGTGGTGAGAAACATTGACTTTGAGCGGACTGGCGCTAGTCACCGGTGGAGTGAGAGCGAATTCCGATGTTGGAAAACCGGCGGCTAGCGCCGTGCCGCTCAGTTGGTTATTCCAGATTCGTTCCTAAATGTCGTGATGTTTGCAAATGGCTCAAATACGTCTGCGTCAGCGCGTCCGACAGTGCCGGCAGATTGGCATTCAGGCGGCTGAGCAGCGACTGCAGTAGCGGCCGATCTCCGGACTCGTCCGGCTGTGCGAGTTGTTCGGCATCGGCGAGTCGAAGTTCCGTCAGCGAGGAAAGCATCAAGCGTTGTTCGGGGGTGCGTCGGGGTTGGACGCTCGTGTCGCGCGGCAGGAACTCGACGTCGTCAGCCAGCGCGGCGAACTGGAAGACGAGCGATCGAGGATTCGTTTCGTCCGCCAACAACAAGTCCAAGACGGCAGCGGTCTGGACGCTTCCTTGATAGCGGCGGCGATAGGTCATCGAACTGTCGGCAACTTGCAACACCGCCTCCAGTAGCGGGCCTTCCGGTGTGGTCAATGTCGTCAGCGTGCTGCGGAGCAACGTGATGGTGTGAAACGCCCGTTCGAGCTTGCGGCCCATGTCGAGGAATCGCCAACCGGCGCTGCGTGTCATGCTCTCAACCGCCAGCCCGCCGAATGCGGCCAGCGTGATAACAACGCGATCAAGCAGATCGAGTTCATCGCTGAGCGTGCGATGAATCGAACCGTCTCCGTCACCAGCACGACGCGTCAGCGAGTGGCTTTCCGTGGCAGCCCCTCGCTCGCGTGTCGGGCTGGCGTGAGCAAAACGCTGATCGCCGCGCAGCGACGATAGGTCTCCCAGGACACGCCACATATCGTTCGAGATGCGATCGCGCACCGTCGCGGCAAGCTGCCAGAGCATGTTGACTGTTGAGGACAAACTCCCAACTCGCTGGGTATCGTGAATCACCGCAGACAATTCGTCTCCCGGAGCAGGCAGATGCAACTCCGCTCCGTCGCCGATGAAGCCGGGGAAGCAGTCGCTCATCAGCGTGACCGTCCGCAGCAACGTCGGCAATTCGGGAGATTCCGCGAGACCCGAAGTTTCCGTCAGCCGGACGAGCACGCCGCGCAGCAAGCGAGTCAGTCCTTCGGCTCGTTCGACATACCGACCGAGCCAATACAGGTTGTCGGCCACTCGGCTGGGGAGATCGCTCCCTCCGCGCGTGATCTCCAACGGCACGCCGCCAGGGCCGAGCAACGTCAACTGTTGCACCGGACCTTCGGACAACACCCAGGTGTCCTTGCTGCCGCCCCCGCGCTGCATCGAGACGACCATCGTGTCGGCCGATGCGCTCACGCGGGTCAGTCCACCGGGCATCGCGACGAACGAGTCCTCGTGAGCGGCGAGATAAGTTCGCAGAACGAGATGCCTCGGTTGCAGTTGATCGCCAGCGAACACCGGTGCTGTTGAAAGTCGCAGCCGATGTTCGCCGACGAAATCTTGCGGTCTCGATTTGATCCTGGCGGCGAGTTCCTCGCGCTGCTCGCGAGTCAGTTCGTCGCCGAAGATCGGCTCCATGCGGATGCTCGCCAAAGCCGGCTTGATGACCATGTCTCGCAGATGCGAGAGAACATGATCACGAGCACGCGGTTCACCACACCACCACGTCGGCACGGACGACAGCTTTAAGTCCTCACGCAACAGAAATCGGCACAGCCCCGGCAAGAACGCCAACAGTGCGGGCGTTTCGAGAAGCCCTGTCCCCAGCGCATTTGCGACGGCGACGTTCCCCGCATGCACCGCTTGCACGAGTCCGGGCACGCCCAGAAACGAATCGGGCCGCAGTTCGAGCGGGTCACAAAAATCATCATCGAGCCGCCGCAGAATCACATCGACCGGCTGCAATGCTCCGAGCACTTTCAAGTACACGCGATTGTCTCGCACCGTCAGGTCGCCACCTTCGACCAGCGTGTAGCCGAGATACCGCGCGAGATAAGCGTGCTCGAAGTAGGTCTCGTTGTACGGGCCGGGGGTGAGCAACACGATCCGTGGGTTGTCTCGATTGTGCGGCGCGATCGCTCGAAGAGTGTCCTGCAACGTGCGAAAGAAAAACGCCAACCGCTGCACACGACAGTCGCGAAACGCATCGGGCAACACACGCGACAGAACGAGCCGATTCTCTAGTGCGTAACCGGCCCCCGACGGAGCCTGCGTTCGATCCCCCAACACACAGAACCCACCGTCCGCCGAACGGCCGATGTTCGCCCCATACAAATGCAGTTGCCGATTCTTCGGCCAGCGAATCCCGTGACACGACCGCAAGAACGCCGGGTTCGGGTAGACGACCTCCGGAGGCAAATAGCCCAACGACACACAACGCTGAGGCCCATAAAGGTCCTGCCCCAACGCTTCCAGCAATCGGCCGCGCTGGATGAGCCCCTCTTCCAACGACTTCGCATCCTCCGACGAAATCAGTAACGGGATCGGATCAAGCTGCCACGGCCGCTCCATGCCGCGTGGGTCGCCATAGACGTTGTAGGTGACGCCGTTCTCGCGGATCAGATGCTGAGCCTCTTCCCAACGCCGCGTCAGCTCCGGCAAGCCGAGCAGTTCGAGCGAGTCGAGGAAGCCTTGCCAGTGCGCATGCACCTCGCCGTTGGCTCCGAAGACTTCATCGGACGCGCCGAACGCCGGGACATATCCCAGCCAATTCGTTGCCGGAGTCCCGCGCGTACTCTGCATCGCTGTCTGATCCCAATTGGCCGTTGTCACCAAGAAAGCTCTCCGGCTCGACTGGCTTTTGTTCGTGGCAGGCCGATGGCCGCGATCCTTTTCCTTGTTTGAAAACGGACAACGGCTTTCGGCCAACGGCCATCGGCGGAAAAACCAGCGACTTCAACTTTCGATGAACTCACTTGCCGACGGACGAAGCCAGTCTAAAAGATTTCGACGGAGGCTGCCCAGCCGATGTCGCGGCGAAGACCGAGTCGGCCAACGATGTAGCGGCAACTTGCGGAATGGGCGGTTTGCGCAGGTCGAGCGTCAGCGGAAACTCCGGTTGAATCTCCAGTGGCGCGGCTTTCCAGGCGTTCGGCGTGTGCCCAAACGGAAAGAACCGCGAGTGCCGTCGCGTCTCGGCTTCAGCGGCGTTGATGGGGAATGTCTCGTAGGATCGGCCGCCAGGATGCGACACATGATACTGGCAGCCGCCAATCGAACGGCCATTCCACGAGTCATACACATCGAAGATCAACGGCGTGTGAACTGGAATCGTCGGATGCAGACAGGACGGCGGCTGCCAGGCTCGATAACGGATTCCGGCGACATATTCGCCGATCGTTCCTGTCGAACGGAGCGGCACCCGCTGGCCGTTGCAGGTGACGATGTGCCGAGCGTCCGTCAGACCGCGGACTTTGACCTCGATCCGCTCCAGCGACGAATCGACATACCGCGCTGTTCCGCCGGGACCGGATTCCTCGCCGAGCACATGCCACGGCTCAATCGCCTGCCGCAGGACCAACTCGACCCCGTGATGAACGACGCTGCCGAGCAACGGACATCGAAACTCAATGTGCGCATTGAACCACGCACGATCAAAGGGGTACCCGGCATCGTCCAACTCGTGCAGCAAGTCGCCGAGGTCTTGCTCAATGAAGTGCGGCAGGAGGAACCGATCGTGCAACTCGGTCCCCCAGCGAGCCAGCTTGTGCTTGTACGGCGTCTCCCAGAACCGAGCGATCAACGCTCGCAACAACAATTGTTGAACGAGACTCATCCGCGTGTGCGGCGGCATCTCGAATGCTCGGAGTTCGACTAGCCCGCGCCGGCCATCGTCGCTGTCGGGTGTGTAAAGCTTGTCGATACAGAACTCGGCCCGATGCGTGTTGCCGGTCACGTCGGTCAACAGATGTCGGAAGACTCGATCGACCAGCCACGGCGGAGCTCCACCATCATCAGGAATCTGCCGGAACGCGATCTCCATTTCATACAGGCTGTCGTTGCGAGCCTCGTCAATCCGCGGAGCCTGACTCGTCGGCCCGACGAACAGCGACGAAAACAAATACGACAACGACGGATGATTGTGCCAGCACGCAATCAAACTACGGAGCAGATCCGGTCGCCGCAGGACCGGACTGTCCGCCGGCGTCGGCCCGCCGATGACGATGTGATTGCCGCCACCCGTGCCGCAGTGCCGACCATCGAGCATGAACTTCTCGGTGCTCAGTCGTGTCAGCCGAGCCTCCTCGTAAACTGTATTCGTCAGGTCCACGAGTTCTTGCCAGTTGTGTGACGGCTGCGTGTTGACCTCGATCACACCGGGATCGGGAGTGATCTGGAAATGCTTGACCTGATGATCCGACGGCGGCTTGTACCCTTCGAGCAACACTGGCATCTTGAGTTCCGCCGCCGTCGCTTCGATGGCCGCGACCAGTTCGAGGTAATCTTCCAACGTCTCAGCGGGCGGCATGAAAACGTGCAGCCGTCCCTCGCGCGGCTCAACGCACAATGCGGTACGCACGAGTGGTGACGGCACTGAATTCTCGTAGCCACGGTCGCCAGACCGTGGGTGGGCATCTCGAACCCCCACGTTCTGGCGTACGTGGCTACGTTCGGACGACAACGGTTCGCGAAGCGCGAACGTGCTTTGCTCGACAATCTGACGCCGATCTTCCGGAGCCTCCCACGGTAGAGAATCGAGCGGCAGCCGAAATCCCATCGGCGAATCGCCGGGGATCAAGAACAGGTGCTCGCGACGCAAGAACCACTTGCCGCTTTGCCAACCGGTCGCCTCACGCCGCAACGGCAGCGTGTAGCCAACGACGTGTTTTAACCCTTGCTCAAAGATCTTCGACAGCCGCAAACGCTCCTGCGGATCTTCGAGCTTGTTCTCCAGCGAATCGACGTTGACCGGCAACTGCCGCTCACGCCAGAGGTGATACCAAGCATCTTCGTAGCCTGGCAGACAGAACTCGGAATCGACGCCGAGCCGTTCGGCCAGCCGCGTGATGAACGCGCGAGCGGACTCGGACGAGAATCCGTAATCGCGGTTCATGTCCGCGAGCAGCGAATGATCATCCCACAGCGGCTCGCCATCAGCTCGCCAGTAGCAGCCGAACGCCCAGCGAGGGAGTTGCTCGCCGGGATACCATTTCCCTTGTCCGTAAAACAGCAGTGCACCGGGCGCGAACTTCTTTTGCAACCTCAGCAACAACTCACCCGCTTGCTTGCGTTTGGTGGGGCCGAGCGCGGTCATGTTCCATTCGGGAGCGTCTCGCTCGTCGATCGACACGAACGTCGGCTCGCCTCCCATTGTCAGTCGTACGTCGAGCGTTTCGAGTTCTTCGTCGATGCGTCGACCGAGAGCGTTGATCGTCTCCCATTGTTCTTCGGTGTATGGCTTCGTCACCCGCGTATGTTCGACGACGCGTTTGACTGACATCTCGAACGAAAACTCCTCGTGAACCTTCTCACCGTTGGCCTTTGACGGGTCCGGTGTAAACGCGAACGAACCGGTGACCGCCGCCGCCGATGTCGGATCGGCCGCACACGCCAGCGGGATGTGACCTTCACTGGCCATCAACCCGGAGGTCGGATCGAGCCCGATCCAGCCGGCACCCGGCAAGTAGACCTCGGCCCACGCATGAAGGTCACAGAAGTCTGCGGTCGGTCCCGAAGGACCATCCAGCGCCGGCACGTCTGAGACCAATTGAATCAGATAGCCAGAGACAAATCTCGTCGCGAGTCCCAGTCGTCGAAGCACCTGCACCATCAGCCATGCCGAATCGCGACATGACCCGCAGCCGAGCGTCAGCGTCTCTTCGGGAGTCTGCACTCCCGGCTCCATGCGAATGAGATATTTAATTTCGCTCTGCAACCGCTGATTGATCCCAACGAGAAAATCGTTGGTCTGGCAGCCTTCTTTTTGCAGCGACTCAACCAACGCCGTGAGCTTCGGCCCGGCTGGCAGCGTTGCGAGATACGGCACCAACTCGTGAGCGAGCGATGCGTCGTACACGAACGGAAACTTCTCGGCACTCGGTTCGATGAAGAAATCGAACGGATTGATGGCCGTCATCTCGACAACCAGATCGACCTCCACCTTCAGCGACCGCGCCTCCTGCTGGAACACCAGCCTCGCGAGATAATTGCTGTACGGGTCTTGTTGCCAGTTGAGAAAGTGCTCCCCCGGTTCAATGCGAAGCGAGTAGCTCAGGATCGGCGTGCGGCAATGCGGAGCCGGCCGCAATCGGACGACGTGCGGCAGCAACGTGACCAACCGGTCGTAGCGGTATTCGGTTTTGTGATTTAGTCCGACACGGATCGACATACCCCACCTGCTCGTCTAATTCGAGGACCAACAATTTTTCAGACACGGAGAGCGCAGAAAACTTCGACCTGGGAAAGGAGCGAATCTTATTCCAGGCCGCACGCGGCCACGAAAACCAGCCCCGATTCTCGCTCTGGTCGCTGGACACGACTGCCATATGCCCGCCAACCCAGCAACTTTTGCGCGATACAGGCTGGGTAATCCTCTGCGCGACCGCCAACCGCCGGGCCGGTTTGACGAGCGTCGGCATCAAGAATTGTGACAAGAAGCGCAGGACTCCGGATGACAGGGTGAATTGCAATTTAATGACATTGACGCCGGTGTGTCGCTCAACAGTATTGGAGTGATTGCCCAGTCGCCTCCAACACGCTCATCCACAGGTCGCCGTTGGGGTCGACGCAGTATCGCTCGCGGATGGCCAGTCGCATCGGGACATGCACGAAGCGGCTGTTCCAGCGGCCGACGACCATTTCGGTTCGGCCGCTCATGGCGGCATGGACGGCGGAGTGAGCCAAACGATTGCTGTAGACGCTGTCGTAGGCGTTGGCCGGAACGCTGCGGATATCGTAACTGGGGTCGAAGTATTTCAGATTCAGCTCGGTCCCTTCGGCCTGACAATACTCGTGTATGCGTTGCTTGAGGAAGCTGCCGACGTCATGCAGCTTTTTGTTTCCCGACGCATCACGGCCTGATGCCCCTTCCATTAGATCTTGCCCCGCTCCTTCCGCCACGACGACAACGGCGTGCTGACGCTCGACAATTCGCTTGCGCAGGCTGCTGAGAAAACCTTGCGGGCCATCCAACTGAAACGGAACCTCCGGGATCAATACAAAGTTCGCATCGTTACCGGCCAGCGATGCGTAGCACGCGATGAAGCCAGAATGCCGTCCCATCAGCTTCACGAGCCCGACTCCATTGGGAGACGCCTTGGCCTCCGCATGAGCGTTGCGAATCGACCGCGTCGCTTCCGAAAACGCCGTCTGAAAGCCGAAACTCTGTTCGATATACATGATGTCGTTGTCGATCGTCTTGGGAATGCCAACGACAGCGATCTTCAATCCACGCTCGGCAAGCACTTCGTTGAGCTCGATCGCTGCGCGAATCGTGCCATCGCCACCGATGACGAACAGCATGTTAATGCTCATTCGCTCCAGGCAATCGGCGATCTCGTTCGAGTCCTCGCTGCCGCGTGAGGTGCCGAGCATCGTGCCCCCCTTCTCGTTGATGGCGCTGACGTTTTTCGGAGTCAGTTCCAGCACGGGGTGCCCATGCTTCGCCGTGAATCCGCGATAGCCGTGGCAGAAACCGAACACTTTGGAAACGCCATAACCGTAGTTGAGCGTCAGTGTCAGCCCGCGGATCACATCGTTGATTCCGGGACACAATCCGCCGCAGGTGACGATGCCGGCACGCGTCTTGGACGGATCGAAGAAGATCTTCTTGCGTGGCCCGGCCGGCTCGAACGTTGGAGGATCGACCCCTTCCGCCTGACGTACGCGAAGCGCCGACAAAGTGCTATCGAACAGCACACCGTCGGTCTCATCGACGTAATGCAAGCTGGGAGCACGTTGCTCCAACATCGCCGCCATTGGCGACGCGATGCGGCATATCCCCAGCGTTTTCACATCCAGAAATTCTTGTTGGATCATGCCCGGCCCCATCGACTCACCGCGCGCGACGGCGTCCGTTCGAACTGAGGAAGAGGCAATTCGCGTGCCGAGTCCGTAATCTCAAAATCTACCGAAGCTCAAGCCAACACCGGCCATTGAGTGCAGCAACGTAGGGCAATCGCTGCGTGCGAAAGCATCAGCGGGCCATTCCGCCAATGAGCCTTCGAACGCTTGTCGGAGACGTTACCGGAGGTCTAACGCGAAACATATTCCGAGATTCCTGCGGTTCGTGGAACTTTGCTCGCCTGGGACTGACTCCTCCGAAAGATGACTCTTCTTCGGCACACGGTGTGAAGGAGTGAGCTTCCCCATCAAGGTAAACACACCGAAAGCGCTCCAAACTCATGGTCAAAAACGATCAACTCCGCCGCGACGTCCGTCTCTTGGGAGACATGCTGGGCGAAATCATCACCGAAGATTCTGGAGCCGAAGCCGTTTAATTGGTCACGGAAATTCGACACTTGGCCCGCGACCGCCGAGCAAACGTCCCCGGTGCCGAAGCGGAATTTTCGAAACGGATCACCGCACTCAACGAGGATCAGGCCCGCTTGGTGGCTCGTTCGCTGAGCATCTTTTTTGACCTCGCCAACCTCGCCGAGGACCGGCAACGAGTCCGCGTGCTGCGGCAGCGCGAGCAAGACAAACATCCCGATCCGATCAGCGAATCGATCGGGGCGTCGATTCAGCAATTGAAAGCGGCGGGGTTGAATGCCGAGCAAGTTCAGCAGGCGTTGGAGAAGCTCGACGTCGAGTTGGTTTTCACCGCGCATCCCAGCGAAGCCAAACGGCGTTCGATTCGGGCAAAGCTGCGTCGCATGCGGCAGTGCTTGCAAGATCTCGACCGCACTGACTTCTTGCCACGAGAACGAACCGCCGTGATGACACGGCTAAAAGCGGGCCTGACCGTCCTTTGGCAAACCGAGTTCTTGCGTCCGATGCGACCGTCCGTTCTCGAAGAAGTCGAACGCGGACTGTCGATCATGCCTCGACTGTGGGAGGTTGTCCCGGCAATTTACCTCTCGCTGCGTCAGGCACTCGCGTGTGAGTTTCCCGATCACGAATTTGCGCTGCCACGTTTCCTCCGATTCGGATCTTGGATGGGTGGAGACCGCGACGGTCATCCGGATGTGACTTGGGATATCACCGAACGAACGCTTGTCTGGCTGCGAGATACCGCGATCGACCGGCATCTCGAATGGTGCAAAAAACTGTACGATTTTTTGTCGGTCTCGGCGCGGAACGCGTCGCCCGACGACGATCTGGCGAAGATGGTCATACAGGCCGAGCAACGTTGGCCACAATTCGCCGCGACGCTCGGCCGAGTCGCTCCGCATGAAGTCTATCGCCGCTGGATCAAGCTCATCGAATGGCGGTTGCAACAGTCGCGATGTGCGGTGATGGCCGAACCGATGCTCGAGGGAGCGTATCGCGACGGTCAAGAACTGGAACAGGACGTCGAGGCGATGATCCTCGGCTTGAAGGGGCGACACGGCCAATCGGCGTTTGCGATGGAGGCTCAACGTTGGTTCGATTTGACCCGTGTGTTCGGCCTGAATCTGACGCGACTCGATGTGCGTCAGGATGCGACTCGATACCGCGAGGTCATGACCGAACTTCTCCGGCTCAGCGGCGATTGCGCGGACTTCGGATCGCTCGACGAACCGCAGCGTCAGGCGGTGCTCGTGAAAACGATGGGGATCGCGAAACCGTTTGATGAAGAGCACCTCGCGCCGCTGACGCGCGACACGCTCCGATTGTTTCGGATGTTGCGAGTCGCCATCGAACGCTTCGGCCCCGATTGTTTGGGCGGCCATGTCGTGAGCATGACGCGCTGGCCGTCGGATTTGCTCACCGTGTTGTGGCTGTGGCGACGCGCGTGTGCCGAACGCCGCACCGGTTCATCGCCGCCGCTGCATGCTCTCCGAATCGTCCCGCTGTTCGAGAAGATCGGTGACTTGAGAGCCGCTCCGGAGGTCATGGCCGAGATTTTCGATCAACCGTTGTACGCCGAGCATCTGCGAGAGCAAGGCAACCGCCAGATTGTGATGGTCGGCTACTCGGACAGCACAAAGGACGGCGGATATCTCGCGGCCTGCTGGGGACTCGATCGAGCCCAAGACGCGCTGCACAAGATCGCTGCCGCCTGCGAAGTTCGACTGACGTTCTTTCACGGTCGAGGTGGTTCGCTCGGACGCGGAGGCGGCCCGGCCGCACGCGGCATTTTGTCGTTGCCGCCCGATGCGCTGGGTGGTTCGCTCCGTCTGACCGAACAAGGAGAGGTTCTCGCCGAACGCTACGACGACGTTTACGTTGCGTATCGACATTTGGAACAAGTCACATGGGCCACGCTCGTCGCCAGCAACATCCCGCGTCCGACGGTTCGCCCTGAATGGCGCGAATTGATGGAGTCACTCGCCGCACACTCGCTGACCACGTACCGCGATCTGGTCGACACACCGGGCTTTATCGAGTTCTTCGGTGAAGTAACACCGATCGAAGAGATCGAACACTTACCGATCGCCTCGCGACCTTCACGTCGCACGGGCAAGCGGACGCTCAATGATCTGCGAGCCATCCCGTGGGTCTTCGCCTGGACGCAGAACCGTTGTTTGATTCCCGCGTGGTACGGCTTGGGGAGTGCGTTGTCCGACGTGAAATACAACGACCGCTTCGCCTGGCAAATAATTATAGAGATGTATCTTCAGTGGCTCTTCTTCCAAGCCACCATCGATAACGCGGCGACAGCACTCGCCAAGGCGGACATGTACGTTGCGCAGCGTTATTCGGAACTCTGCACCAACGCGGAACATCGTGGCGCAATTTGGAGACTTATCGCCAGCGAACGGGATCGGTCACGCCAAGCGATTCTCGACATCGTCGGTGGTTCGGAACTACTAGCGACGACTCCCTGGTTCCAAGGCTCTATCGAGGTCCGCAATCCCTATGTCGATCCGCTGAATCTGATCCAAATCGAACTGCTTCGCCGTCGTCGTAAACTCAACGGCGCAGCCGATGCAGAGGATCATCAACGGCTCCGCGAATTGTTACGGCTCTCCGTTCAAGGCGTCGCTGCGGGAATGCGAACGACCGGCTAAGTCAACGCGGCTCGGCAACGCAGCGGGCGAGCTCCCGCATTTCAGTTTCGCTGCCGACGATCAGCGGCGTGCGCTGGTGAATGCTTTCAGGATGAATATCGAGGATTCGGCCTTGGCCGTTGGTGGCGATGCCTCCAGCTTGCTCGGCGATGAAGGCAATTGGGTTGGCTTCATACAACAAGCGGAGTTTTCCCTGGGGATGATCAGCCGTCGGCGGGTAGAGAAAGATGCCTCCCTTCAACATCGTCCGATGAAAGTCCGGAACTAGCGATCCGATATAGCGAGACGAATACGGATGGCCAAAGTCTCCCTTACGAAGGCGATCGAGAAACCTGCTGTAAGCGGGCGGAAAGCTGTCGCGGTTTCCTTCGTTGACGGAGTAGTACTTGCCGACCTTCGGCATACGAATGTTTTCGTGGCTGAGCACGTAGGCCCCGATCGCGGGGTCTAGCGTGAAGCCGTGAGCTCCATTGCCGACGCTGTAAACGAGCATGGTCGATGAACTGTAGACAACATATCCGGCCGCCACCTGCTGAGTCCCTGGCTGTAACAGCCACTTGAGTGGGTCGCTGGCCGACTCATCATTCGGTCGCTTCATGATCGAAAAGATCGTTCCCACACCACCATTCACGTCGATGTTTGAGGAACCATCGAGCGGATCGAATACGACCGCGTACTTCGCATCCGGCGAGCCGGCTCGCAAAATCAAGGGATGCTCATTTTCCTCAGATGCCAACACGCCGATGCTCTCGCGCACTCCCAGGCAATGCATCAGCACTTCGTCGGCGTAAACGTCGAGCTTCTGCTGAAGCTCACCTTGTACGTTGGTTTCACCGGCTGCTCCCAAGATGTCCGTCAGGCCCGCGCGGCGCACCTGAGCTTGGATCATCTTCGTGGCCAGCGTGATCCCGGACAGCAACCACGAAAACTCTCCCGAAGCACCAGGAAATCGTTTCTGCTCCTGCAAGATGTGTTGCTGAAGAGTCAGGATCGGTTGCTTCGACGTTCGCGGGGACGAGAGCGACTGGGTCATTCAATTTCCAAAAATCAGGTCTACGGGAAAGTGGGGCAATGCGTCCGTCATGGAAAGCGAATCCTGTTCCACTTCGAGGTGATGAATCAGTGACGCTTGGAAAGGGCCCAGAATTCTATAATTCCTCACAGTACCAATTTGAGTCGCATCGCGACGGATGCTCCGCGACCGAGCAACCCTGCGTAATCCGAATGCGGCTTACGCGAGGCTCATCCATTCGAGGAATCGCTTGGCGTAAAGATCGAGATTCTCCTCGCTGCCGCCGCCCTGCAGTGGCGAACACATCTCGTAGGCGACCGATCCTTGATAGCCGACTTCGCGCAGCGCAGTGAAGAATGAGCGATAGTTGATGAAGCCTTCCCCCATCGGAACAGCGCGGATTGCGTCTGGTTCCGAGACGTAGTTGACGAGGTTCGGCACATAACTGAATCGCGGTCGGCGGACGTAATCGGCGACGGTCGTGTGAACGATCCGCGAACCCAAACGCTTCACCGCCGTGACCAAGTCCGATCCATGCAGTGCCGGCGACCACGCATCGAACGCAGCCTGGCAATTCGGTTCGTCCACGTCGTCAAGCAAATCAGCGAAGCTCTCGAAGTGCGCAGCGGTGTCGTGATGATTCTGCAATGCGAGCGTCACGCCGAAATCGGCGGCTCGGCGAGACGATTCCTTGAGCGACTCAACGCACCAATTCCAGGCTTGGTCGTAGCCGACGTTGGCTCGGCTGTAGCCGGTGAAGACGCGGACCAGTTTGCATCCCAGCGTCGCGGCCAGTCGCGCCAATTGAGTGATGTAGAGCACCTGCATCTCTCGCGTCGGGATGTCTGGCCGATCGCTACCGATCGTGAAGTCGGTGTACCCCGCGAGACACGCGACCTTCAGGCCGAGTTCGTCGATCCGCCAGCGCAAGCGTTCGGTGGCGACGTTCTCAAAGTCGAGCACCGACAGATGCGGTCGCTTGGCCATGAGCATCACACCTTCATAACCCAACGACCACGCGCGGGTCAGAAAGTCATCGAGGCTCAACCGAGCCTGTCCCGGCCAGACGCCGGCGTAGCTGACCGAATGCAATGCCATCGACCACATGACTTGTTCCTGTTTCAAGCTGCGGCTGAACCGCCGGAGAATAAGGATTGCCGAGTAAGGATTGCAGAATCATGAAGGAAGACCGCGAAGGATTGGATCAGACTTCTTCCTTCTGCAATCCTTAATCGGCAATCCTTATTTTCCCGGAACCAACATTCTAATTCTAGAAGCCATTGCAGAACCTCGCACGACGCGCGAGTGAGTGGTCAAAACGTCGCAAGAACAACCACTCGCTCGCGCGTCGTGCTAGGTTTGGAAATGGCTTCTAGCCTTTGCCAAGTAGGGCGACGACTATCGTGGCCGCCGCCACTGTTCCCATTGCGATTGGCCACGGCCGGACGACTCTCCCGGCCACGAGTCGCGTCGCCACGAGCCTTGTTGCCGATCGACCGCCTCGCCGGAGAAGTGTGTGAGTTGATCCGCGGAAGTCCATTCCTCGTAGAGGAAGTCGGCATGCGAGGCGAATCCGAACCAACCCTTGATGATTCGAATCAGCAGCAGCAACACGAACAGCCCGACGGCGAAGAACAGGACCACGACCGGCAGCAACACGCCCAGCGAGAAATACATTTCGACGCGCGGCCAAATCCATTTCCAGCCGAGCAGCGTGACCAGCGTGCCGATGCTCAGAAACGGTCCGAACGGAATCTCTCGATCCCAGGCTGCGAGCCGCGTGCAAAGGATCAACGGAATCGACAGGCTGGCCGCCAGGAAGATGGCAACGATCGTCGGCTGCCAGCCGAGAAACGCTCCGACCATCGCCATCAACACGACATCGCCGAAGCCCATCGCCTCACGCCGCAAGGCCGCGTGGCCGATCAGGCGAATGCTCCAGATCGCGCCGCCGCCTATTAACAGGCCCGCAATGCTGACCGCGAGTCCGTGCCATTGCGGATGATCGGTGATCCACACGGGGACCGCCGTCGCTGTTCCAATCGGTCGCCAGTGACCCGTGAAGAACGCGATCGCGGAACGGAGCAAGCTGGGGTCTTGAATCCACACCGGCACCAGCCAGAACTTGCCGAACAATCCGGCTCCGATCACCGCCAGCGCCATCGGCGGCAACGTCACCGAATCGGGAATGATCATCTCATCCCAGTCGATCAACGACGCGACGAGGAGCGCCTCGATCAGCACGAGATGATAGATGACTCGTAGATTGATCATCGCGATGCCGGATAGCCCCAGCAGGTTGGCCGGATTCGACGGTCCGAGCGAACAGGTCAGGCAACTGTCGGTGATCGGCGAGAAGCGGCCTTGCGGCACTTCCATCCAATAGACCAGCACGAACAGCAAGCCGTTGGCCAACTCGATCAGCGGATACTTGCCGGGGATGCCTCGTTTGCAGAACCGGCAACGGCCGCCGAGCCACAGCCAGCCAATAATCGGCACGTTGTCTTTCGCGGGCAGTCGAGTTTTGCAGCAGTCGCAGTACGACCAGACCGGTTTCGTGAGCGCCTTCCACGCGGCGAAGACGCTCTCGTGTGGCGGAAAGCGATGCACGCAGACGGTCAAGAAACTGCCGAGCACCGCGCCATACAGAAACATGAAGACGACCATGAAGGCCGGAGGCAGATCGTACGGAATCACGTCGCGCCTCCATCCCAACGCGACGCAGGCGAGCGGGGCGGCGTCAGCCCCCCGGTGGCAGCGGAGTCTGTGAGATGTTCAACCGGGGGGCTGACGCCCCCCGCTCGACTGAGGCTGGTGGCGAGTTGCCGTATCGCCTCTTCGACAAGCGGTTCTGTACCTGCCGTATCGGTGTCGAGCGTGATCGTCGCGCATTCGCGATACCACGGCTCGCGCAATGCGAGTAGGCGTTCGATCTCCGCTCGGCCTCCGCTGCTGGTGAGATTCGGTCGGCGCTGTCCCGTGGTGGGATCGGTTGCCAGTCGGCGTTCGATCGTGTCGGCCGATGCCTGCAACCAGATCACCGGACCAGCAGCCTTCAGATCGGCGCGAGTCGCCTCGTTTCCGATCGCTCCACCGCCGGCCGCGATGACCAAGCGATCGCGGCGTAACAACTCGGCGAGCAGTTCGCGTTCAAGCCGCCGAAACTCTGGTTCGCCGTCGGTCGCAAAGATCTGTTGAATTGACCGGCCGGCACGGCGTTCGAGTTCAACGTCGGCATCGAGCCATTCCCAGCCCAACCGCTGCGCCAACGGAGCGGCGAGTGTGCTCTTGCCGGTGCCGCGATAGCCGATCAGCGTGATGACCATAATCTCGTAGTGCAGGCGACTCGCCTGCTTGAAGGGTGAGAATCACAGGCGAGCCGCCTGTGCTACGGTTTCAATCGGACGGGAGAGAGTTCTTGCCGCAAGGTTTCACGCATGTGTTCGATGGGCGCGGGTTGGCCGGTGAAGAGTTCAAACTGCGCGGCGGCTTGGCGAATGAACATTTCCAGTCCGGAGATCGTCTTGGCCTCGCGCAGCTTGGCCTGTTTGAGCAACAGCGTGTTTTCGGGATTGTAGATCGTGTCGAAGACGAGCATTCCTTCACGCATCCAGTTGTCGGCGAAGGGGGAGTTGTCCACGTCGGGGTGCATTCCAACCGGCGTGCAATTGATGAGCACGTCGGCGTACTGCGCACCGCGGTTTTCCCAGAGGACATGCTGGCAGTCGAGTCGTTCCGCGAGCTCTTTGGCTCGCGCATGCGTGCGGCTGGCGAGCATCAGGATGCCGCCGTTCTTGACCACCCCGGCTCCGATCGCCATCGCGACGCCGCCGGCTCCCAGCATCATCACGCGCTTGCCGGCCAGCACGAAATGGTTGTCCGGCTCGGAGTCCAGGCCGATCGCCAGCGTCTGCAGTGCGGCGAGGTAGTCGGTGTTCGTCGCGTGCCATTGATTGCCGGCGTCCTTCCACAGCGTGTTCGCCGCGCCGATGGATTGCACCGCCTCGTCGCTGAGGTCCGCTTTGCCGATCACATCTTCCTTGTGCGGGATCGTGACGCTGTAGCCCTTCACATCGAGCCAATCGAAATCCCGCAGCGTGGCTTGCAGCTTGTCCTTGGGGACTCTGAAGGGAACGTAGACAGCATTCATTCCCAACTGCTGAAACGCCGCGTTGTGAATTAGCGGGCTGTAGCTGTGAGCCAGCGGATCGCCGAGCACTCCGAAGACCTGCGTGTCGGCGTTGATCTGGTCGAAGCGATAGAGATGCTTCATCTCATCGAACGACAACTGCCCCGGAGCCAGTTCGCGATCCTTGTTAAACGTCGCATATGTCAGCGGGCTGCCGTACTTGCCACACAGGATGCGGCTGGCCGTGCCAAAGTCGCCCATGCAAAAACCGGCGGTCGGCACACTGCTGTGCTTGACCAGTTGCAGTATCCGCACCATGTCGCCCGGCGAGTTCGCCATCGTCGTAAGCTTGATGATGTCCGGGTCCAGCTTGGTCATCTTGGCGTGGATGTCGGCCAAGTCCTCAGGTGTCTCGCGGAAGTTGTGAAAGCTGATAATCCGCTTGGTCTTGCCATAGCGGCGAATCTGCTGGGCGATGTCCATCTCCAGATCGACATACTCGACCCCTTGCACGATCGCCTGCCGGAGCAACGTCTGCCGCTGCTCTTCGGTGTCTCGCCAGCGCCCTTTATCCTCGGCCCGTCGGATCGTGATGACAATCGGCGTCGGCCGGTCCTGCAGCAGTCGTCCCAGGTCTGGCAAGTGAGACAAATAGTCCAAACGGTACTCAACCAGCTCGGCCCCTTTCTGGGCGAGAGCCTGATGTTCCAGAGTCACCATCTTGTGCCGCGTGCGGCCGATACTGACACAAATCATAGGAAGGGGCTGGGGGTTAGAGACTGGGGCTAGGAAAGAAGACTCTCAGAGGTTGCTGCACGAGTTTATTCGGCTCGATCAGGTTCGTCAGCCCAGCCTTCCGAACTGGCGCTCGAGTTCGTTCTCTGTCAGCACCAGCGCCGTTGGCCGGCCGTGTGGGCAGTGGTGGGCGTCGTCGATCAAGTGCCGCTGGGCGAGCAGGCTGTCGATCTCCTCCGGCGAGAGGCGCTGTCCCGCTTTGATCGCGGCTTTGCAGGACATCATGTGCAGCAGCGAATCGAGCAAGTCGCGGCGATCAGGCTGTTTCTCCGGCTGATCGAGTTGTTCGGCCAGATCGCGGACCAACTGCGGCAAGTTGGCCTTCTTGAGCATCACCGGGTAGCGGTCGATCAGCACCGTCTGCCGTCCGAATTCCTGCACGCCAAGTCCGAGCTGGTTC
The DNA here is from genome assembly GCA_005778115.1 of Planctomyces sp. Classification (GTDB taxonomy): domain Bacteria; phylum Planctomycetota; class Planctomycetia; order Planctomycetales; family Planctomycetaceae; genus SXKJ01. The sequence continues at coordinate 18,672 of SXKJ01000047.1, forward strand.
AGCACGTCGGCATATTCCAACAGCAGTGCAGTTTCCTTCGGAGTCAACTCAACCGTTTCGGGGACGAGCATCCGCTGCGACTCAACCGCGTTGTCGAGCACTCGCGGACGCAAGTACTCGTACATGATTCGCTCGTGCAGCGCGTGCTGGTCGATGAGCGTCAGCCCTTCGTCGGTCTCGACGACGATGTAGGTGTCGCGAATCTGCATCGCCCGCAGTTCCCCGTGGCTCACGTGAGTTTTTTCCGGTGCTGAAGTTGGTTCCGCCCCCTGTGGCTCGGACACAGCAAACGACGCAAGGTCCGTCGCAGGTTCCGTGATTTGAGATTTGAAATCTGAGATTTGAGATTTGAAATCTGAATCCTCAGATTCACCCGACGCAGCTTGCGACTGACTCGCATCGAAACGCGGCAACTCCGCCAACGGACGGGGCGCGTCGGTCCACAGCGACCTATTTGGCGAAGCGCTTGCTGAGCCGGGAACACTTGCCGGCGACCAAGCTTGAAGCTCGACGCCGCGCGGTCGGGGGGCAGCTCCAGCGTGTGAAAACCCACCGTGACTCGGCAAATTCATTGGCGATTCAAAATTCAAACTCAGGAACTTTGTGCGGAGCATCGACAGCAATTGGCGGAAGAGTGCCTGGCTGTCGGCAAATCGAACCTCGGTCTTCGTCGGGTGAACGTTGACGTCCACGATGTCGGCGGGGACTTCCAGAAACAGGAAAGCGATCGGCTGCCGGCCGATCATCAACAGGCCGCGATAGGCTTCGGTCAGCGCGTGTTGCAGCGAGCGGTCCTGAATCCAGCGGCCGTTGAGGAACAGGTTCTGGCTCTTGCGAGTGCTCTTGCTGACCGATGGATGGGCGACGTAGCCCCACATCCTTACTCCCTGCGATTCCGATTCGACGGGGATCAGGTTGTCCGCCAGCTCGTTGCCCAGCAACAGACGGATGCGGTCGAGCAACTGCTGCGTGCCCGGCAACTCGAATACGACTTTGCCATTGTGCCTCAGCACGAGATGCAGTCTGGGTTGTGCGAGTGCGATGCGTGAGAAGTGTTCGGCGATGTGCGCGAATTCGGTGCCGGTCGATTTCAAGAATTTTCGGCGCACCGGCGTGTTGGCAAAGAGTTGCCGGACCTCGATCTGCGTTCCAATCGGGCAACCACAAGGCTGCGGCGGGGTGATCTGGCCGCAGTCGGAAGCGATCTCGAATCCAGTGGCGGAATCGGGTTGCCGGCTGCGAATGCGCATCCGGCTGACCTCGGCGATGGACGCGAGCGCTTCGCCTCGGAAGCCCATCGTTTGGACGCGGAAGAGATCGTCGGCTGTCGCGATCTTGCTGGTGGCATGAGCGGTCACGGCCAGCAGCAAGTCGTCGGGATGAATCCCCTCGCCGTCATCGACGATGCGGATGAGTTCGCCTCCTCCCGCTTCGATGTCGATCTCAATGCGCGAGGCGAGCGCGTCGAGGCTGTTTTCGAGCAACTCTTTGACGACATTGGCGGGGCGTTCGATGACCTCGCCGGCGGCGATTTTGTTGACGACCGAAGAATCGAGCTGATGAATCCGTGACATCGCGTGCGGTGCTTCCTTTCGAGACGGATACGTTACCGCATTGCCGCGCGGTCGTCTCGCCTGAGAGCGACACGTCGCTAGCCGTCGGTCGAGCGGAAATACCGGCGGCTAGCGCCGTGCCGCTCACAACCGCATCACTTCGGAAGGTCGCAGAACACGACTTGGCCATCGGCATCGGCCAGAGCGGCTCGCGTGGCGGACGGCGACAGGGCCACGGCCGTCAAGGATTTGCTGTTGGTGCGGAAGCGGCAGATCTCCTGGCCGGTGGTCAGATCGAGCCAGACTGCCTCTTGCGGCTGTTCGGAGCGTGGTCCGATGGACGGTTCGGCGATGGTCAATACGCGGTGGCCGTCAGAGGTGACGGCCAGTGCTCGCAAGCCGGGGGCGTAGGGGCCGAAGCGAAATTGTTCGGTTTGTTTCGTCCAATCCCAAACGCGAACGAAATCGAACGCGGCCTGCGGTTCGGTGGTTTGGTTCGATCGCTCGGAATTCGGATGCGGCACCGTTTCTGTAGTGCGAGTCACCAGCCAGCGACCGTCGTTTGATGCGGCGAGCGCGGTGATGACTCCGGGACCGCAGCGCAGACGAGCCAGTTCGCGGCCAGAGTCAGATTCGAGCGATACGACTTCCGACGTTTTCATACTGGCCTCCACGGCGAGCAATGTTTGCGGGCCGGAGGATGTGTGACAGACTGCAAACGCGCGAATCGGTAGCGTGCCGAGCGATGTCTTCGCGGGCGAGGGGTGAGCGGCCACACCTTCGACGCTGACACGAGTCAGACCGTTACGGCCAGCGGCGATCAGCGAAGGATCACGATGGGCGGACGGCACCAACGCGGCGTCGAAGTGCATTGCGAACGGTTCGCTGAAGTCGATCGGACCAAGCACTCCGTTGTGTGTGTCCCAGACGACCATCGTGCCGGTCTCTTCGCGAGCGGATGCCAGCACAACGGCTCGGCGTGAATCATTCAGAAACAGGAGTTGTCTCGGTCGCACCGGCAAGCGATCGGATTGTGTCACCAATTGCCCCGTGTGAGCGTTCCACAATCGCAGCGACGTATCGCCGGCCGCCTTCAACGAGGACGAGTCTCCGCCCCCGGAGAGCAACCAGTTGCCGTCGGGCGAAAACGCCAACGCGGAAATGGCATCTTGATGAACCTGTAATGTGGTTGCGGCCGCACGACGTGGAAACCGAGCATTCATCAGCGAAAGAAACACAACCACGAGCGTCCCGGCCATTGCCAATGCGATCGCTCGGCGACCGCGTGATGCGGCGGGTTGCGATGACACGCTCGTCGCGGCATGGCTCGCGCTGCTAGTGTGCGATCCCGCCGGCTCGGTGGTCACCGCCGATGCGCTCGCAAGCCGGATCGCATCGGAGTTTCGGCGGCGAATGCGTGATGATCGCGCGGGTCGCAGGTTGACCAGCGGACGGCTCGAATCGGCCGAGCTGGCGAAGTCCGAGTCCATCACGACATCCAGGTCGATCAGCAATTCTTCCACCGAGGGGTATCGCTCATCGGGGCGCTTTCGCAACAACCGCATGACGACCGCTTCGAGTTGCGGATCGACATCGGGAACTACATCGTGCAGCGGCCGAGGCTCCGTGCAGACGTGATGAATCAAGTGGCTCGAAGGAGTGTCCGCGTCAAAGGGCATGTCGCCTGACAGCAGTTGATACAGCAGCACTCCGACGGAATACAAATCGGAGCGAGGATCGGCCGGCTCACTCTGAGCTTGTTCGGGCGACATGTACTCGGCGGTCCCCATCACGACGTGAGTTTCGGATTGCTCATGCGGCGTGCTGATCGAGCGGGCCAGGCCGAAGTCGGTCAGCATGGCTAAGCCGTTCTCGCGATCGATCAAAATATTTCCCGGCTTAATGTCGCGATGAACCAGTCCCATGCGATGGGCGGCGGCCAGTCCGAGCAGCACTTGCTGCAAGATGACCAACACCTCCGAGGCGGAGATCGACGGCTCGCGATGCAGCCGATCGGCCAGCGATTCGCCGTTGATAAATCGCATCGCGTAGAAGTGGCGGCCAGCGTCCTCGCCGATGAAGAAAATCGGCACGACGTTGGGATGTGCCAGCCGCGCGGCGGCGGCGGCCTCGGCTTGAAATCGCTTCACGAAGGTTGGATCACTGGCCAATCGCTGCGACAACACTTTGACGGCGACCGCTCGATCCAACGAGCGATCGAACGCTCGATACACCGTCCCCATGCCGCCGTGGCCGATCTCTTCCTGAATCTCAAAGTGTCCCAGCCGTTCAAACGGAGGCCGCCGCGTATGAATTCGAGTCTCCGCTCGCGTGTCGAAACGAGTGTCAACCTGCCGATCAATCGCTGGCTCAGAGGTTTCTCCACTCGCGGACGCACCAAGAACCTCGCTCATCAGCTCAATTAATTGGCTGGCCGATTCGACACATTGCAGTTCGTCGTAGCCAATGCAGCCGTCGATGATTCGCCGCACTCCGGCCGGGATACGAAAGACAACACCGGGGCTGCTCAGATAGGCTTGAATCGAACGGCCAGTGATTTTTCGGCAGAGCAACGTGCCGAACTGATACAGATCAATGCGTTCTGGCTCCGTCAAAATCCCGTGAGTGGCCAGCACTCGCCGCGCGTCGTCGATGCTCGGCGGAATCGGGCATGGATGCGAACGACGCATCTCCGGAGGACATCGCTCGTGGTCCGCCAGCAATCCGCCGAACGAAATCGGTTCTGGGTTCAAGGCTGCCGTAAGCCAGGCGCGAGGGATTGCCCAATCAAACGCCACGTTCGGCAGGGAAACATCGCGATGAATCTGACCGGATTGATGTAACTCATGCAGCTCGTTCGCCAAGACAAGCATCGCCCGCAACACAATCTCGGCGGCCACTGGGTCGGTCGGTCGTCCAGGCGATTGCTGCTCGGTGTTGTGGGTATTGGCTTGGCTCATCGTTTTGAATCCACTTCAATTAAGCGCCGTTTCGGTTCCACCAACCTGCCGGCCATGAGTTCTCATTTTCCGCCAGCTCTCTCTCAACACCACAAGACGGCTGGCGGAAAATGAAGGGCAAAACATCAGCATTCGACACAGCCACTTACCAATTCCATCTCACCTAACCCGCGCATCGCTCGGCCAGGTACTCGCGGACGTTTTTCATGACGGCGGTCATCGATTCGACTTCTCGTTCCCGGAGCGATTCCGCATCGAAGTCGGCGTAGGAGTGACGCAGCGCCTCTTCGAGTCCGCCGTGTCGCTCCAGAAAATCTCCCAGGCGATGCCATTCGTGGAGGAACTCCTCCGAGCCGACTTCCTTCCCGGAGTACCGGACCACATGCCATCGCACGAGTTCTCGCAGTCGATGTTCCAAGCGGCTACGAGCATGACGGAAGTAGTTATCTACATCGTCGATCTTCAGGCTCAACGCTTCCGCGATCTGTTTGACGGGCAGTCCCTCGCAGACTCGGCCGAACAGCACTCGGAAGTAATCGCCTCGGCCCTCGCGGTGATAGTCATCGAGCAACGATTCGACCGCCGATTGCAACAACTCTTCGGCCCACGCCTGATAGAAGGCATCCGCTTCATCACCGGGAATGGACTCCTCGCAGAGTTCGTCGATCCGCCCCAGCAGGCTCATCTCCTTGAGGTACTCGCGCAAATGGTGTCCTTCGCGAGTCTTCTTGCGTGTATGATTCGAGAGTGCTCGCCGCACGACGCCGCACAGCAGCGTACGCAGTCGAGCGCGTCGATCGCCCACCCAGCGTTCGAGCAATCCGTTGCGGATCAACACCTCCAACGTCAGCGACGCGATATCTTCGGCATCGACCAGACTGAGCCGCCCCCATCGCGCCGCGAAGCGGCACAAGGGTCGCCAATAGTCGGCCAGGAACAGCGCCCAATCTTCTTCGGCCGCTCCGGTCGCCAGTCGATGAATCAACGTGTATCGAGTCGTGGGAAAATTCATGGCAGGTCCATTCCGCCGTCCGATAACCCGAAGCTCGCATCAATCGCCGAGGGAGAAAGATCAGACAATTGCTGATCCAGAATCGGCAGCTCCACTTGCCGAACCGGAGCCGGTGGCCGCCCCATGAAATCGTGATCGCTGACCAAGAACGTGACAGCACCGGCGACCGTTTGGCCGCTGGCGCGAGTGACTCGAAACCGGGTGGTATCCGCACCGCTGAAGCCGGGGTCGGCCGTGTATTGAAACGATCCGGGGATCGCCGCTGCCGACACTTGTCCGTGTTGCGGCGGCACCACGAATTCAATGCGAATCACCGGATCGGCCGCACTGGAGGCGGGACCAAACTCCTTCAAGTCGAAGTGCTGATCGGGAGCGATCACCAACGAGTACGCCGCTAGCTCTTCAATAACTCCATCATGCAAGGCCCAGCCGGGTCGCTTCGAGTCGATGATGACAGGACTCGAACTCACGATCGGTTCGACGACCGGAGCGATCGGAGATGTCCCGCCTCCCGATCCCGTGAACAGCGCGAGCAACGTGTGAGCTACCGTGTCGAGCGACGCGAGCATCGTCTCTACCACGGCCAGCAGCGGCGCGGCAGCCGCCTGAAGCCCATCCGCTGGCGACAGGGCGATCGCCACCGACTCGAAAGCTGCGGCCGATTCCGACATACCGTTCAACGAAATCAAAACCACCGGCTCGAACGGGGCCGCCGATCCCACGGGAACCTGAGCATACGGAGCACCGGGCGATTCCGTGGCCGATGAAAAAATTGCGAGCAACGTGACTGGTGGAATGAACGATCCCAACGTGGTTGTCTTCAGATCGTCGACGGCGTCCAACTCATCGAAGTCGGTGGCCGGCGGATCGACGCGCTCCATCGTGCTGATTGCGAAAGCCTCAACGCTGTGAAGCGTGCTCACCCAACCTGCGACGGCGATTGTTTTCAGTGACGGCCCACTCACGTCGCCCACCGCAGCCATGTTGGGCTGTCCGATCGAATACATCGCTGTTGCCAACGGATTGCTGACCGGCAGGCTCAAATCGGACTGATCCAATTCAAGGCCGGACGCGAGACCGAATCTCGTCTCGCCAGGCGTTGCCGCTTCCGTGATACGGTCCATTGCGCCGACGAATTGGCCGGTGATACTCACGAACCGTGCCGCTCCGTCGAGCGACTCCAAGCCGTCCGCCTCGACTGTGACCAAAACTTGCGAGCCACCCGCCACGAACAGGGGTTGTCCGGGCAATGTCATTCGCTCTGTGAGCGACACGGCGCTAGCCGCCGGTAATTCGCCGGAAATCGTCGATCCCGAATCACCGGTGGCTAGCGCCATTCCGCTCAAAGCGAGTGCCTGACCCCCGTCGGACAGATTCACGATCTCACACCACTGGGACTGAGCATCGACGCGAAACCGAATCGTCGGGAAGACAACATCCTCTGGCTGCGAATTGCCAATGAGCGGAGGCAACACCTGCTCGGAATTCGTCGCGAGCCATCCCAACACGGCATCAGAGGGCACCAGAAAGCTCAGCGAGGTTTCGGAACCCAGCAGATCTGCCCACGAACCCTCGCCATTCGAGGACTCCGTCACTCCAGACAAGAGCGTTCGGTCTTCGAGAATCTCTCCCGCCAGCGCAGCCACAGCCCCGACAACGGCCGGCACATCGTGTACCCGCCGCGTCCAAGCAAACCTGGCGACTCGACTTCGATTCTGCATGGAAGGATCTCGCATCCGCAGCCTCCAAGAGTTGCCACGAGAATGATTGGGGCAGGATCTTTACAAACGTCTGACTCCGTGCCAATTGGTTTTTTTGCCTCCCTTGCGATCGCACGACGCATTTCGGCGTCACCCATTGATGTTCGCTCCCGGCGGCTTCCGTAGCAGAGTTTTCAAAAAACAAGTAGGTCAGCCTTTCTAGGCTGACCCGACCAGCGATCGACGCGGTATTGCCGATTCGAGTCAGGCTAGAAAGCCTGACCTACAAGTTTTGAAACGGCCTCTACGGAATTCCGCTCGGCCAGCCATTAATTCCGTGAAGACATCGCGAGACCGCCTGTTGGTCTTGCCGACTTTGCAATCTTCGCCACCCAAATTGGATTTGGAGTCATAGCAATGAAGCTGTCGTCCTGGCTGAATCGTTTGTCGTCTCGCCGCCAAGTTCGTCGCCCTGTGCTCGTGGCGGAGATTTTTGAACCGCGAACCCTGATGGATGCGACTCTTCCGAGTCTCGTCGCACAGACCAGTGAAGTGGAGGCCACGTCCGAAGAGATCGTCACCTTCGGCTCACCGGAGAATGGCGAAGACCCAAACCTCATCTTTTACTCTTTGGGTGGAGCGCTCCCTCAGGCACCGATCAACCAGTTTGGCTCGCGTGAGGAATTTGGTGACTACCTTTTGAACCGCGCGCTGGCCCGATACGAGGGTCTCTTCGGTCAGCCCGAATGGTGGCATCGTGGGCCGGTCTATTTCCGGGGCGGCGAATTCTTGGCTCAAGCCGATGCACCGGCGGCGGTTCCCGATCATTCCGAGACCAACGTCCAAGTTGACGGGGTCGATGAGGGGGATGTGATTGAGAACGACGGTCAGAATCTGTTTGTGCTCAACGGCAATGACTTGGTGATCCTGCAAGCGTACCCGGCCGGCGAGATGCGAGAACTGTCGCGAGTTCACTTCGAGGGGTACGCGATTGCCGAGTATCTCGACGGCAACCGACTGACCGTGATTTCGCAGGAGTACAGCTACGGAAGGGGCGCGGAGATTTTTGAACCGCGAACCCTGATGGATGCGACTCTTCCGAGTCTCGTCGCACAGACCAGTGAAGTGGAGGCCACGTCCGAAGAGGACGAAGTTCGCGGCATCGGCATCATGGCGAGTCGATTCGCCGCGCCGTCATCGACGACGACCGTCGTCAGCACCTTCGACGTGACCGATCGCTCTCGTCCCACTCTGGAGAAGCAAACGCGGCTCGATGGCAATTATGTCGATTCGCGAGCTTTCAATGGGCAGGTGCATGCCATCACCAGCCATGACCTCTCGCTCCCGGCACCGCAGACGGATGGGACGACCACAATCGACGTGCCGGTCTATTTCTACGACACGCCGACGATTCTGATGGATGTCATTCCCACTGAGTCCGTGTCTATTCAATCCTGTGATGCCATGCCCGTCGTTGATCCGTCCGATCGCTTCGCGGCCGAGACTCAGCAGATCGAAGTTCCGGTCTATGAATCTCGCGAGTCGTATATCGCTCGCGTCCGAGAACAACTCGACTCGCTGATCGACAAGGCTCTGCCGCATTACCAAAGCCTGACGTCCAGCGGGTTCGCGACGAGCGGAGTCATCAGCGAGATGTCCGCGATCGCTCGCGTGATCGATTCCGAGTCGGACTCCCTGTTGTCGGTCGTCTCGATCGACACACGCGGTGGGCAGCCGGGACTGATCAGCTCCAGTTCGGTCGTCACCGATTGGACGAACGGCATTCACGCGAATCGCGACCACTTGTATGTCTTTTCGCCAATCTACAACGACGGCGGCACACAAACGCGCGTCGTGCAATTCGCCTGGGCCAACGGTGGACGCGAAATCCAACTGCTCGCGTCGGGTGTCGTGGAAGGGACGCTGCTCAATCAGTTCTCCGCCGATGAGCACGACGGGCGGCTGCGAATCGCCACGACAACGTCGCACTACGACGCCGACACTGGCGTCTTCACGCAGGCCAACAATCTCACGGTCCTGGAGAACATCAACGGAACACTGACGGAAGTCGGCGCGGTCAACGGCTTCGCGAATGGCGAGCAGATTTACTCCGCCCGCTACGACGGCGATCGAGCGTTCGTCGTCACGTTCCGCCAGGTCGATCCGCTGTTCGTGTTTGATCTCAGCGATCCGACGGCCCCGGTCATTCGTGGCGAGCTGAAAGTCCCCGGCACTTCCAGCTATCTGCAACTCATTGATGAGAACCATCTGCTCGCCATCGGCCGCAGCTTCGAGACGCAATCCACGAAGGTCTCGCTGTATGACATCAGCGATCCCACCAATCCGTTTGAAGTCGATGAGGATATTCTGCCTCAATGGACTTGGTCGCAGGCCGAATGGGACGCGAAGGCGATCGGCTGGTTCGCCTCCAGCAACACGCTGGCGATTCCCACGTCCGGCTATGACGAGTCCTTTGGCTACCACAACGAACTGGTCGTGTTCCACATCGACGTCACACAGTCGGGCGAATCGGCCATCCAAGAAACCGGCTCCGTGGAAGATGACGGCTACATCGTTCGCAGCGCGTTCATCGGCGAGGTGCTGTATGCGATCTCCAGCAACTCGGTCATCGCCACGAATATCAACAGCCCGGATGACATTCTCGGCCAGGTGGACTTCGCCGCGAACGCAACGATCGCCACGCTGACGCTCGAACCGGTGTACTCCGAGACCGACGACGGTGCCTCCGATTGGCAGTATCTCGACCTGCCTGATTCGCTCGATGAGGCGGAAGGGATGCTGGCGCTCGCCGCCGTCAATGTGCTGGACGGCACCGTTCGCGTGTCGTTGCTCGATGCCGAAGCCACCGTCAACGCCACGCTGCGAAACAACACGCTGACCCTGAGAGAACGCGGCCATCAAACTGAAAACGTATCGCTCAGCACAGCCTCGTCGCTGGTGATTGAAGGAACCGATCTTGGCGATCGCCTGAATCTGACGATCGGCCGATCCCGGAATTCGCCACTGACTTCCATCGTGATTAACGCCGGAGCTGGAGAGGACCGCGTGCAGCTTCTCGCGGTCGATCAGTCTTTCAATGCGGCGATCACCATCAACGGAGAAGACGGCAATGACCAAGTCGTCGTCGCGGGTGCGGTTCGAGCCGGGCTGCAACTCAACGGTGGCGAGGGATCGGATTCACTGACCGGAGGCCGGGGCAACGACACGATCGACGGTGGAGCGGGCGACGACTCGATGATCGGCGGACGAGGTAACGACGTGCTGATCGGCCGCGATGGAGCCGACGCGATCTTCGGCAACGACGGCAGCGACTCGCTCAGTGGCGGTGCTGGTCACGATCGGCTGAACGGTGGCAACGACAACGACGTCCTGTTGGGTGGCGACGGCAACGACAAACTCTACGGAGGAGCCGGCAACGACCTCGCCCTGGGCGAAGAGGGTGATGACACCGTCGATGGCGGAGCAGGTTCCCGCGACACTCTCGTCGGAGGCTCCGGGCGCAATCGAATGGTCGGCCGCCGACAAGAAATCGTCGCGGCGTTTAACTACACCGCCGACTGGTTGAACTTCATCTGATCCGACCCGACGCACGGTCGGCTCCGATGGAGCTCAGTCGCTTCTCCACTTGAGGCGTCCGCAAGGAGCTTGGCCCGCTATCACTTCGCGGACGTTTCAAGTGGTTTTGCTTTCCGTTGGTAGGTTCTCGGTGTCAGCCCGGCCCGAAACTGGCATCGCCCGATTGTCGAGGCGTTTCCTAGAATCCTGCACCATGTGGGATTTCGACCAAAAACATCCGGACTCGGCGGCTCGCGGCCGACGCGGCTTTACTCTGATTGAACTGCTGGTCGTGATCGCGATCGTCGCGGTCTTGATGGCGTTGTTGTTGCCGGCCGTGCAGCAGGCGCGTGAGCGGGCGCGGATGGCTCAGTGCCAAAACAATCTCAAGCAGATCGGTCTGGCGTTGGTCAACTACGAGGGAACGCATCGCTGCTTTCCCCCTAGCTTTGTGCGGCAGGAGGACGGCAATCCGCCCCCTCCGCCGGGCGGTTCGGCGTTGCAGTACCGCACGCATTGGTCGGGATTTCATTTGATGCTGCCGTATCTCGATCAGCCGGCGTTGCACAAGAAATTCGACTTCCGCAAGACGTGGTTGTCGAGCATGACCGACATCACCGACCATTCCATGTGGCTGCTCAACGCGACGGTGATTTCCACGCTGATCTGTCCGAGCACATCGCATCCGACGACGGCACTGGGGAACCCCGGCCTGTGGATGCAAGGCGCGCCGGCCGATTACTCGTTCAGCCATGGGGCGGACATCATTCGTGCGATTCCTGGTCCCGAAGCGGCCTGTCCGGGCGGATTGTTGCACTTCTGGCAGCAAGCACCGAACGGGACTCGCGGCGCGTTTGGGTACAACAGCACCTGCCGTCCGCAAGATATTCGCGACGGCACTTCGCAGACGTTTTTGCTCGGCGAAAAGTCGGGAGGGCTGTTGACCTACAGCGGCCCGAACTCCACCTATCCGACACTGCCTGTGGAGTACCCGTGGGCGATGGCGGCGGTCGCATACTTTGCTCCGGCGGGAGCGACGTGGGTGGTCGATCCGTTCGCGGTGACACGCGACATTCAGCTTCCCGATTGCCCAATCTCGCCGCCGGGGACCGGTGTCGCCTTCCCGATGAATCCTCGTCCGCTCGTGCTGGGTGTCACGACGAGCGAACGGCCGCTGTTCTCGTTTCAGTCCTCGCACGTCAACGGGGCCGAGTTCGTCTTCGCCGACGGCAACGTGCGGTTTCTGAATCAAAACATCAACCAGGGAGTCTTTGAAGCGCTTTCAACGATTGGCGGCCAAGAGACGGTCGCTTCGCAAGCGTTTTGACCTACGAGGACCGGATCGTGCTTTGTCCGAGCGAAGAATTGGAGGAGTCCGGACCATCAGCCGCAGGGCGCTAGCCCCGGTTCGAACCAGATAAACCGGGACTAGCGCCCTGCGGCTGACTGAGTGAACCCCAATTCTTAGCCGTGAAACAAGACTTGGGGTCGGTAACGGATTGACGAATGATCCAACTTCCCCCAACAACGACGTGCGTTCTGATCTGTTCGCTGCTGGCGTTGTCGGCCTGCGGTCAGCGCGACAAGTCGTTGGCGGAAGTGAGCGGCGACGTCACGTTCTGCGGACAGCCGGCGGTCGCGGAAGTGATGTTCGAGCCCTTGAGCAATACCGGCCAGTCCACGGGGCGAGCCTCCACGGCCACCTCCGACGAGTCGGGTCGGTTCCGACTGCGATTAGACGATGAGCACACAGGTGCCAAAATCGGCCGTCACCGAGTCACGATTCGGGTTCAACGCATCATCGCGGCCGGCGACGTGCCGGACGGACTCAGCGGAGCGATGAAGGCCACGCACCTGACTCGCGAAGTTCAATCCGGCGGCAACGAATTTCACTTTCGACTGACGTTCTAAAACCCCACGAGCCGACGCAGAACCAGAGCCGCGCCCGTCAGAGAGCGGTAAGTACAAGGACTTGCGACCGCTTCCTGACGGACGCGACTCCAAATTGACACAAGTGAGACATAATGGTGACGCACCGATTTCTGATGCTTCTGTTTCTCTGCGGTACGTTCGCGCTGCTCACCGGCTGCGGCGGCGAACGTCTGACACCGGCGGCGCTCGCCGCGCGTAAGGCTTTGCAGTTTGAGCGACCGCAGAACGCGCTCGAAAAACTGTCGGAAGGTGCCGGCGATCAATCCGTCGAAGGGCATTACTTGCGAGCCTGTGCGCTGGAGCAACTCGATCGCCTCACGGCGGCGAAGGCGGAGGTGAAATTGGCGATCGCGGCCGCTCCGAAGAATCCCAAGTACAAAGGCTACTCGCTGCGATTGAAGTTGTTTGACGCCGACGAATCGGCCATCGATTCGCTGCTGCAATTGCACGACGAGAATCCGTCATCTGCTGCGGTCTCGCTGTATGCGGTCTTCGCGTATCAGGCCAAGCATGTGAAGCAGCGATCCGAAAACAAATTGCGAGCCGCTCGCGTACAGTTGGAAAAGGCTCAAGCCAGTTTGAAGACCGCCTTGTCGCTCGCCGCCGAAATCCCAGAATGCCAGCGCGAACTGGTGGAGATGGCGATCTGGTTCGAGCAACCCGACGACGCGCTCAAGTTGGTCGATACTCTGCTGCGTGACGAACCGGATCGTGTGGAGTTATTGCAACAGCGCGTCCGCGTGTTGCTGTTGTCCAAGCAGCCGGCCGAAACGATCTCGGCGGCGGCGACGGTGTATAAGCGGCGGGGACGCACGGAAGCGGCGGCCGTCGAGTTCGCCAATGTGCTCAACCGCTTGCCGCCCTCGCCGGCGGTGATGGAGCAATACGATTCGATCCGCACCCAGTTCCCGGCGAACACGGCCATCCTGTTGCGGCACTGTTGGTCGCTCGGCAAAGGGGGCCGTGTCGTGGACGCCTGCCAGGAACTCGGAAAGTCGTTCGAGCAACAAACCGATTCGCGCCGCCGCCAGATTCTGGCTCAGTCCGCCGTGGCGATCCCGCTGGAGATGAACAACCCCGAAGTCGCCGCCGTGCAGTTGAAGAAATACCGCAAGGAGATCAGCAACGACCAGATGCTGGCGTTCTTCGAGGGGCAATTGGCCGAGCAACGTAAGGACTTTGCCCTGTCGGTTGAGAAGATGCAGGAGGTCGTCAACGCCTACCGCACCGACAGCAGCGCCTCTTCGGAACTCGCTCGCGTGGCGCTGACTCGCATTCGCCAAGTCTTGTCCGAGCGGCAACTCGCCGAAGAAATCCGCAAAGCCGCCGAGTTGACGCTGCGCCGCGCCGGGCTCAATCGTTACGACGAAGCCAACGTCCGCGAAGAAGCCCGCTCGCTGCTGAACGTGTTGGAATCCGAAGGGAGCCCCGTGCGAATACCCAAAGAGGGGCCGGCGGTCATCATCAAAGAGGATGGGGCTACCGCTAATTGACGCTAATCTTCGCTCATTGATTACAAGCGGTTGTAGAAAATAGCACGACGCGCGAGCGAGCGGTCATATCGCCGAAAAACACAACCACTTGCTTGCGCGTCGTACTGGTTTTCAAACTGCCTCTATCGCCGATGCCCCGTCAACTATTTGTTGCCAAGACTTGGCTGCCGCCACCACTTTTCGGCAAGCAACCAATCCCGATGATGACCAGTTGGCTGAGTGCGAAGAGCCCCAGTGCCAGCAGCACTCCTTCGGTGAAGCCGTAGCTGTGCAGGCCGACGCCGAGTTCATTCACTCCGAACCAGGACCAGCCGGTGAAGATGTTGCCGGCGACCGACAGCACCGCCATGCCGCGGCCGCTGACCATGCCGCCCCAGCGAGCGTGCAGGACCACCGCGTTCCACAGCACGATGATCAGCGCGCCGTTCTCTTTCGGATCCCAGCCCCAGAAGCGGCCCCAACTGTCGTCGGCCCACAAACCGCCCAGCACCGTCCCCACAAAGCTGAAGAAGATGCCGAAGCAGAGTGTCCCGTAGATCATTCGCGACAGGTTCTTTTCCAGTTCCGGAGTCAGCGGTTGTGCCTCGCGATACTCTGCCTGCATGTAGGCCCACGCGGTCGCTCCGATCCCGCACATCCCGCCGATGATGCCAAGCCATCGCACCGATTCGGCAGAGATACTGATTTCCGCCAGCGTCTCGAACATCTCGGCGATCGGGCCAGGAAGCTGAAAACTGACGATCGCCACCAAGGCGGACATTGCCAGAGCGAACGCCAGCGGCTGCCGATAGGCGATATAGAGCAGCCCCAGGATCCCCGACAGGAACGTCATCGCGTAGCCCATGTTGATCGTGGTGACGTGCGTCGCCAGCCAGAACTGGGTATCGAGCACCGCGACCAAGACTTTGAACGTATCGCCGTCGCCGCTGAGGAAGTGAGCGATCAACAGCGTGGCGAAACCAGCACCAGATGCGACCACATTGCCGACCCCTGACTTGTAGATTTTCTCCATCGCGAGACACAGAGCGACGATCCCCCAGCCAATGAAAACCGCCGTCGTATACAAGTTCGTTACCGGCGGCCGCCCCGAAATCACCATGCGAGCGATCATCGCGAACGTGTGCAGTCCAATTGTGAATAGGCAGATCGCAAACGCGGTGCGATTGAGCGTGCGGGTCCAGCCGAGCATCGCGACAAGCGCTAACAGCCCGGCAAAGAAGTAGAGCATCGACGCCAGCAGGAACGGCTGGAACGAATTGAAGAACCACTCGAAGTCGATGCGACTCATCCCCACGCCGTCGAATGACTCCGTTTTCAATGAATCGCGATAACCAGCCACGGCACCGTTGAAGCCCGACACGTTGCCCGTTTCATAGTCCGTCAGAATCGCCCGCCACGCGGCCACTGCTGGATGAGATTTACGAGCACCTCCCTTGGTCAGCGCGTCCATGTCTTTGACATCCATCTTCTCGACATCGGGGTAACGTCGCTTCAGCCAGTTCCGAGACTCGGTGAGTTGCACGTTCTCATCCATCGAAAGCCGCTGGTTTTCGTCGGCGAGGACTTCGCCGATTTGAGTCAGGGCGAATTTCACGATCAGGCGATGTTCCGGTTGGTCGTCGAGCGGTTGCATCAGTTCGGCCAGTGTGAGGAAGTCCCAGTAGTCGTTCGTGTCGTTGGCCGGAGGTACGACGCGTGCGAGCTTGGTTTCTCGCAAGGCCGCTTCAAAACCGACCGCTCGCTGCAAGCGTTCCATCGGCGCGCGAGCTTCGATCTCCGGCGGCTCGGAAAAGCGTGTCAGCGTCTCGTACAGGCCGAACTTACGCTCGAACTCGATCGCCTTGCGATCTTCGACGCTCATGTTGAGAGCGCCCTTTTTGCGAGCCTCGTCAGTCTTCATGCCGAGCTTTACCAGCCGCCGATCGCGGGGCATCTTGTCTTTCTCGTCCGGCTGCTCGGTGATTTCCGCCAGCGAGTACCGATAGCCTTTGCGCGGTTCCAGATTCAAAGCCTTGAGCACTTCCAGATTCTCGATACGGATGACCTTGTGATGCTTGGCCTCGTTCGGCCGAGCGACCAGGTCCATCAACCAGCGAATCGCCGGCTCGGTACGGGTCTTGGTCTTGCCGTCTTCCTGGTATTCGAACTTGAACGTCTCGGTACCGGAGATGACTCGCAGCAGGTTGCGAGCATAAGTGTCGAGCGGCTTGACCCGGCCATCCGCGACGACGGGCAAGTGCCCCACCGCCGCATAGTCAAATTGCTTGTCGGGCGTCGTCGGAGTCTTCGTCTTGCTGAAGACCCACAACGCGAGGAACGCGACCGTGACGATGGGCACCCAGCGAGCCGCTCCTTCGACGGTGGTTTTCTGGACGACTTTGATCTCGCGAGCACGACGATCCAGGAACCGCAGCAGCGTCACCGAAAACTGAAACATCATCCCGACCGCCACGATCATGCACGCCACATACGGAATCATCCAGCCGCTGTTCGTGACGACTTGCAGCGTTGAGTACTCCTTGGCGTTCGCCTGCGTGTAGCCGCTTTGATAGAAAGTTTCGCCCGCGTACCGCAGCGGATTGTTCATCCAAACGTGATGCTCGAAGACCGATGGCGAGCCGTCCGCTTTCAGGTGCGAGTAATCCGTCACGCGAATGTCCGAGGAATAATTCCGGGCAGTGCTCGTGCCGACGTAATTCGTGCCATCCACGTCGATCAGTTCGACCGTGTACGGCTTGTAGTCACGGCGGAACCGCAACGAGAGGTTGTACCTCTTGCCATCCACTTCGACCGGCTCCTCCATCGAGAGCAGCGTGCTGACCAGATAGGTGCCAATCTCTTCGCCACTTCCGCGTTTCGCCAAGCGGACGATAGCACCCGGCAAGTCCACTTTGGCATCGGTATCGACGCCAGTCGAACCTCCTACAGGCACCAGCGCTTCCCTTTTTCCGATACCGTGCGTCGCCTCAATCTTGTGCTCGTCCGTCGGCGGCCGGATGCGGGCGTTGCCGTAATACTTCAGCACCTCGATATCGAATGGCAGCAGTTCGTTGGTGATCTTGCCCTTGCCGATGCTTTTCTTCAGTCGCGATCCGGGGACGACGACATGCGTTTCGGAATCTGTCCCGGAGGCTTCGACAAACGCCAGTTCGGACGACCGATGATCGCTGGCGAAGTTCGACGTCTGCCCTTCCTCCAAGGAAATCTGAGCCTCGACCGCCGTGAGACCGACGAGCAATTCGCTAAGCATCATCAGCCCGATGCCGCCGTGCAGCAACACGATGCCGGCTCGCTTCTTGAAGACCATCACGCAGCCGACCAGCATCACGAGGCCGGCAAACGTGGCTTTCAACAATTGCCACAAAATGCGCATCGACGAGTCGTCCAGCCGCGCGGCATCTCCCTTCACCCACAACGCAGCGACGACTAAGCCCAAAGCCACGCAGAGAATGTCCGCCGCCCAGAACTTCGTCTTGGCCGGGACATCACCCGGAGTGAATCGGGACAACTGGATGGCACCATACACCGATCCGCCCCACAGCACCGTCAGTCCCAATTTGAAAAACGTCCACAACGTCGTCCACTCGACCCAGCTCTTGCCTTGTAAGCCGTCCGCACTGGAGCCGCTCACCACGACCAGCCAGGTCGTCAGCATTCCCAACCCGATGACTCCCACTCCGGCCCACAACTCAGAACCCTTCGCTTGCGCTTTGAACCGAATGCCGTGAGCAGCCACCAGATTCAGAAACATCAGCGTGCCGATCAACCGGCCACCGGGAAACGGAACCACCATCCACGCCGGCAAGTCCGGCTGATGATCGAACAGGAAATTCGGAAAGAACGCCGGCGGGAAAAAGACTTGCAGGTCGATCCACGCGATCTGACAACGAAAATATTCATCGACGACCTGCCAAATGTCCTTATCAACCTGAGCCAACGTCCCCGCCATCACCAGCACAACAGCCAGCGCCAGCAACACGACCGTCAGCTTCAGCGAGGCCAACGGCCGCAACAGTTTTTCAACGGTCGGGCCAACGGAGATGTCCGATTCTGATCCAACACGTTCATTGAGGATGTCTGCTGTCGCCATGATCGTTCCCCTTTTGGAGTGCGGTGGCCAAAGCCACCGCTTTTCAAAACGTCCAGAAGCACCACTGACCTCACGAGGCCACGAATGAACCAAGCGAGCGGGGCGGCGTCAGCTACCCGGTTTTGTCACGAACTCACCGGGGGGCTGACGCCGCCCCGCTCGCCAAATCCTTATTCGAACTTCACCGATTTCACGAACGCCTCGAAGTTCTCTTTCTCACGCTGCGCGAGTTCCGCATCTCCGGTCAGCTTGAAGAACCAAGCCATTTCGCCATCGCGCTGCACAATCAGTCCCAGAATGCAGCTTGGCTTTCCCGTCCGGGCATCTTTGCCGACGAAATCCACCAGCGTGCCGTCATGGCCGTTGATCGACAATGTCTTGGCGGTCTTCTTCATCTCTTGCGGCGACCAAGCCGCCAATCCAAGCTGACCGCGCCAACGATTGAGGTTCTCCAACAAGTCACCGCCGGCACGGCTGACCGTTGTTTGGATCAAACTCGGTCCCTCACTGACCGCGAATGCGGCGAGTGAAAATTGGTTTCCGGCGGCAGACTGCCAACCTTCCGGCACCTTCCATTGCGACAGCCCTTTCGGCGCGACGGCCATGGGGCCAGGGGCGGGGCGGACGGGGCTCTCCGGGGCGACAACGTCAAACTTCACCGATTGCACGAATGCCTCGAAGTTCTCTTTCTCGCGCTTCGCCAATTCAACATCGCCAGTCAGCTTGAAGAACCACGCTTCATCATCGCGCGGCACGATCGCCCCCAGGATGCAGCTTGGCTTGTTCGTTCTCGCATCGGTGCCGACGAACTCCACCAGCGTCCCTTCGTGACCATCGACCGTCAGTTTCTTGGCCTCTTTGGACATCTCCTCGGGAGACCATTCCTTCAATCCGACCTGGCCGCGCCAACGATTGAGGTTCTGCAACGAATCTCCGCCGGCGCGACTGACCGTTGTCTTGATCTCGCGTTCGCCATCCGTGACGGCAAACGCCGCCAGTGAGAATTGATTGCCAGCAGATGCCTTCCAACCCTGCGGCACCTTCCATTGCGGGACACCTTCCACCGCGGCCGTCGCAGGGCGATCGGGTGGCTGCGCGACCATTCGCTCCGGTTTCGCGGCGGCCAGGAAGTTGACCAAAGTGATTTGCTTGCCAGAGACCTCAAGCTGCTGGACCTCGGCATCTTTCGGCTGGTCTTCCGCCTTCAAGTCCGCGGCCGTCTTTTCTGGAATCCCAAGCTGTTCACACCACAGATTCACGATCATCAACGGCATCCCGTCGATCGGCCGATCCCCCGGCAGCGGCAGGCGAGTGATCGTCATTTCCAAATCATCGCCGCCCGTCTTCACCGCGAACGACTTGAACCGCATCCCTCGCGGATCGTCCTCTTTCTTCTCCGTCCAATCCTCTGGCAGAGTCCACTGCAGCGGCGAACCGGCGTCGTCCTCGAACTTCAACGACTGAATCAGGCTCAGAAATTTGGGCATCTGATCGGCGACTGTGTCCTTCGGCCCAGCTACCTTGAAGACCCAGACCGTCCGTCCCTGCGAGGCAATCGCCCCCAGCATCCGTTCGCTGACTCCCATCCCGTGCCCCGCCGGCCGCATCGGTGGCCCGGCTGTTTTCGCAGGCCGTTCAACGGTGGGCATCTTCTTGACGGTGTAGCGGCTGATCTCGTCCTGCTTTTGACAGCCGGACAAGACGCCCAGCGCGAGCAGAACCAACAGCCAAACCGGCGTGGCCGCAACGGGGAAACGAACAGACGAGGCGCGAGCGCGAAACCTCATGCCATAACCTTGCTGATTGTGAGGCGGGTCTAACGAGGCAGGACGCCGGCCATCGCCGACGCGGACTCAGGCGGAAAACGGGCCGCAGTGTAGTAGTCCGCCCGCCCAAAGCAGAAGCCAGAATTCCGCTAGCTTTCTGCGATCCGAGCAGCGGTCTTGTCATTTGCAGACAAGCGACCTGTGGATAGCACCGAGTCCCGCTCAGCTTGGGACACAATTCAGCGGCGGCTGATTTCCGATCTCCGGTCTTCGGGAGCATTCCGATGATTCTGTCTGGATCTGAACTTTGTGGTCGATGGATCGCCAGCTCGTTGATCTGCATCGCTGTTTGGCAGCTTGGTCTCGGCTCTCCAAGCCCTGCGGCCGAGGTCTCTGAGACGGCGAAAAAAGCCAAAGCGATTCTGGAACAGCGCTGTTATGCCTGCCACGGAGAAGCGGGTTCGGCCGACGGCGGAATCAATTTCGTGCTGGATCGCAGCCGGCTCGTCAAACGGAAGAAAGTCGTTCCGGGCAAGTCGGCCGAGTCGCCGCTGTTTCGGCAAGTCAAAACCGGCTCGATGCCCAAAGATGCCGAGCCGCTTTCCAAGGATGAGCTTGAGGTGTTGAAGACGTGGATTGATTCCGGAGCCGACGACTTCAATCCACCGCCGAAGAACGCCGTGAAAGTCACTCAAGAGACTCCACTGGAAGTGGGCACCAAGTTGAAGGTGAAATGGGGGCGTTCCAGGAACGACGCGACCGGGGTGTCACTCCCTGAGAACGGCGGAGTCGAAATCAAAGGGGAAGGCTGGAGCACGGCCGAAGTCGTCGCCCCCGAGTGTTTCGTCATCGACAAAGCCGTGCTGGCCAAGCTCGAAGCGAACGCGAAGAAGACCACGACATCAGACAACCCCACCAAGCCCGATGACAAACCAATTACGTCAACGGAAGACACGGGCAAGTTCAAACTGGTTCTGGCCGCACCTGGTGCCAAGAAGATTGCCGTGATCAAGCTCGTGATGGAAATCACAGGGCTCGATTTAAGCGACGCCAAAGAACTCGTCGACAGCACGCCGTTCGAGATCAAAGGCAATCTCTCCAAAGCCGACGCCAAGAAATGGCAAAAGAAGCTCAAAGACGCCGGTGCCTCCGCGGAAATCGAAGCGGCAAAAACGGATGCAGAAAAGGAAAAGTAAACGTCTTTGGCAAAGCCTGGATCAAAAGTCTTTACGCCAGATGTAAACGCAACCGAAGCAAAGCACGACAGCGAGAAAGCCGAGGTTGCTCCAGATCGGGGACCAGATATCGATCACCACGCGGTCCGTGCGCAGATCGGACTCTTCGCCCATCGGAGCCGTCTCCTGTTTAGTGAGGAGATACGACACGACGTTGTCGAGTTCGGCCGGCTTGGGGAGGATCAGGTACAGCGGGTCCACGGCATAGCGATAGACCATCTCCAGCGTTTCGCTCTCCGGTTCGAAACGGCGTTCGACGGTGAATGGGTCCAGTTTGTATTCCGTCACACGCTGGAAGCGGTCGGCGACGAACAGCCGGTTGTCGGCGGCCAGCGTGGCCGCGGAGATGTCCCGTTGCCCTGCGATACCGAATGACGCCGGCTTCTGTTGCTCAGCGTCGTACAGCCACAGTCGGCGATTATGTGACACGACAGCGAACCAGCGACCATCCGGCGACGCCACAGCGGCTCGAGGCGGATTGTCGCCGAACGGCTGAAATTCGCCGCGTGGGGCAAGCGTGTCGGCGTCGAGAATTCGGACGCGCCCGTCGTTCGACGCGACGACGACTGTTTTTCCCGCGCACGCCAGTGCGGCGGCTTCCGTGGAATCGAGATCCCGTTCGGCCGCGACCGTGTACTTGGAGGTCGCGCCGTTGGGATCGGCTTCGCGACTCAGGCACAACAATCGCTTCCGTTCGCGGATGATGAGCGAGCCATCGGCGACTCGCATCGCGGCGGCGAAGGGAGTCCCCCATTCCGACGATCCCTCTGGACTGACCGGAACGAACTTTTGGTCGATCATCTTTGGCGTCAGGTCCAAGCCGAAGAGTTTGAATGGCTTGGTTTCCTTGGCAGCGTCACCCTCGAACCGATACACGCCGCCGGCTCCGGCTACGAGGATTTCGCCACCGGGGCGGACGAACAATTCTGACGTCCGCGCGGGAGCTTCGACGCCGGTTCGGACACGCCAGTCTTCCCCGCGTAGGCCGACCTGCAGCCGACCGGCACCCGCGAATGGAGCGAATCGCGGCACGTCCGATTGCACGGCCAGCAACCGATCACCGGTCGCGTCGTAGACCGGTCCGATGCGCTGGTTGCCAAAGTTGAACGGACCCTGACGCTGCTGCTCGACCGGCTTGAAAATCTCCTCCCATGTCCGCTTCTCCGGTTCCCAGACAAGCGTCTGGCTCGATTTGTTCGCGACGAACAGCGATTCGCCCGCGGGCAGAATCGTTTCGAGTCGGCGCGGGTTAAGGAACAATGTCTCGATCACGTTGCGAGCCATTCCCAGTCCCGAGCATGCCATCCAAAACACAATGGTCAGCACGACGCTGATGATCGCGTTCTTCCAGATCAATCCCGCCACGGCCGACACGGCGTAGCAGATCGCAAACAAAAACAGGAACACGGGAATGCACAACAGCAGATTGGCATTCCACACCTGGAACCGCACCCCGGCGAGTACCCACAGTCCGACAATCAGGTAGCTGGCGTTGATCAGAATGAAGACGCACCCGCCGACGAACTTCGTGATGAACAGCAACATGCGCGACACTGGTTTCGACAGCAGCAGGTCGATGGCTCCCGGTTCAAACGTGTGCGGCACGATGGCCGCCGTGACGAGGATCGCGATGAACACTCCCAGCCGGCCGAGAATCAAACTGATGAACGCGGCCAGCACCTGCTGGATCGGCTTCTGAATGTCCTTGGCCGGGAATGGCAGCGCGTCGCCGATCTTCCACCCGAACCACGAGACATACAGCGCTAACCCCTCTGACTTGCGAATCAACTTCGGCAACGCGGCCTCGATCAGCAGCCGATTCAGCCGCCGGAGATCGGCGTCCGGGAGTGACGTGATGCCGCGCTCGATCAGCTTCTCGGCCTCGTTCGTCAGTCCCTCGTCCTGCCAAACATCCTTGTCATAGAAGTCACGTCGAGTGAGTAGCTTGTTGAGTTCGACTCGCAACCGGTTGGCGATCCGCACTTCCTGAAACGGATCGTTCGGCGAAGGCTTCGGCCGCGAAACGGCCTCCTCGCGGAAGTCCGCTGGGAACTGTTCCCACACCCGTTTCGCTGGCGAAGGTGACACAACTTTGCCA
This sequence comes from Planctomyces sp., assembly GCA_005778115.1. GTDB lineage: Bacteria > Planctomycetota > Planctomycetia > Planctomycetales > Planctomycetaceae > SXKJ01. The sequence continues at coordinate 42,087 of SXKJ01000047.1, forward strand.
GCGGCAGCGAGATTGCCCAACAGCCCCGACGGATCGAGCAGATCCGCCCGTTGCAGCGTCGAGGCCGCTTCCTGCGTCAGCCCGAACGGCGCGAGCAACGCCAGCGTGAGCGTGATGAGCACCAACAGTACCCACAACGTGTACGACGCGAACGCTTCGCGAAACGAGTCTTTGAGAATGGCGAGGTAGGGACGCATGATGATGTTGTTGAACCTTATTAGCACGACGCGCAAGCGAGTGGTTCCGACCACAACCACTCACTCCGACCGCTCGCTTGCGCGTCGAGCTATCTTCTCATTGGATTCGCGAAGTTCTTGTGCTACCGCTCTGAAGTGGCTCCCTCATTCCGGCTCAAGCACAGTCAGTTCCGCGGCTTTCTCGTCCGGCTTGTCTTTGACCAACTGCATGAACGCTTCCTCCAACGTCAGCCGACGCCGCGAGACTTCTTGCAGACTGATGCCGGCAGCGCGCAGCGCATCGATGGTGGCATCGAGTTCCGGTTGCCCGCTGATCCGCACGGCGAGATCGAATCGACGCTCGCCCACCGCTTTCCAATTGGTAATCGCGCGGCCTTGCAGAGCATTCCGAATCACAGCGGGATCTCCTTCCACACGGAAGTCGGCCTCGCTGGTGGAACCGACCGTCAACTCCGACACGTTGCCGAGCTTTCGCAATTCGCCGTGGACGAGGATCGCGACACGGTCGCACACGAGTTCAATTTCTTGCAGCAGGTGACTATTCAGGAAGACCGTCTTGCCTTGCGCCTTGAGCCGTCGCAGCACTTCGCGAATTTCCGCGCGACCCACCGGATCAACTCCGTCGGTCGGTTCATCGAGCACCAACAAATCGGGATCGTGCAGCATGGCCTGAGCCAGTCCCAAGCGCTGCAGCATTCCCTTCGAATACTTCTTAACGCCCGACTTGCCCCATTCAGCGAGACCAACCGTGGCGAGCAGTCCTTCGCGGCGGCGACGCACTTCGCTGGCGGAAAGGCCGCTCAGTCCACCGTAGTATTCGAGAGCCGTATTCCCGGTCAGATGCCGCGGGAGTCGATGCCCCTCAGGCAGATAGCCGACTCGTCGGCGGGAAGCCCTGTCCCCCGCCACGCGATCGAGCAGCGAAGCATCTCCGCTCGTCTTCCGGACAATCCCCAGCAGCACCTTAATCAGTGTGGTCTTGCACGCGCCGTTCGGACCGAGCAGTCCAAAAATCTCACCTCGCTGCACCTCGAACGAGACACCGCGCAGTGCCTCGACGCGTTTGCGCCCCAGCCATCCATCGCGGTAAGTCTTCCGCAAGTCGCGAACTTCAATCACGGGAGCATCGGGCATGGTGGGGGTGCGTCGGTCTCGAAATCGGTCTTCTTTTCACCCCAGGAGACCTCCGGGGCGAAGGGGTGCAAAGTACAACCGGCAGCTTATACCACACACGGGATCGAATGAGACATTCCGCCAGTGTGCCTGCCTCAGTGTTCCCCGCGTTTAAGCGATACGTCGTCATTGTCGTACAGAAGCACGGGAACCACGCCTACGAGTGAAATCGCATTTATGGCGAACAATGTTTGCGATAGCCAATTGTGCGAGTCTCGTCGGGCTACTCCAGTGCCGCCCCTAGCCAGTGGAAGGGCCAAATGCGCTGGCCGACGAAATCGAATTCGCTGTCGAGCGCGTAAATGGACGTGATGGCCAGGTCTTCGGCGAGGACTGTCATGGAATCATTCTCAGAGACACTACTGCTGGTGCGCGGCGCGAGCACATCGTTCCCCAGTCCACCATCTAGCGTGTCGAGGCCGAAGCCGCCGACGAGTGTGTCGTTCGCTTCCTGGCCCAGCAGCGAGTCGTTTCCTGCTCCGCCGCTGAGTTGATCGTTCCCTTTTCCACCCTTCAGCACGTCGTTGCCGAGTTGCCCGAACAACACGTCATCACCATCGCCACCGTCGAGGTTGTCGAGGCCACCTCCTCCGAGCAGCGTGTCGTTGCCGGCTGCGGCCAGCAGTCGATCGTTCCCTTCGCCTCCATCCAACAGATCGTCGCCTCGTCCGCCGTTGAGCGTGTCGTCTCCGTCGCCGCCGAGCAGCGTGACTTCCACTTGCGCAGCCGTCGCGTCCAACAGATCGTTCCCTGCGCCGCCGCTCAACGAGCACGCTGTTGAGCCGCTTGCGTTGTTGAACGTGTCGGCTCTCGTGCCGCCGACAAAGTTTTCAAACGAGTCCCATCTCAGGATGCGAGCGGTGGAGGTCGTGAAGTCTTTGTATTGCTTGCTGGTGAGGTCCCACGTTGCCACGACGTTTAACCCCGTGAGCGTGTCGCGTCCGGCGCCGCCGTGAACTGACTCGATCGCGCCGAATGTTCCGCCCATCACTTGTTCGCGGCCCAGGAAGCCGGCGGTGGTGCTGCTCGTCAACGTCAGCGAGCGATTCGAGGTGGTCGTTGAGAAATCGACCAGATCGATCCCCGCGCCGCCATCCAGCAAGCCGGTGAAGACCACGCCTTCCGAGATCAGGAACGAGTCGTCGCCGCCGCCGCCGGAGAGAGTCTCGAAGCCGTTGAAACTTACGCCGGTCACTCCCCGCATCGTCAGGCCGGTGGGAGTCAGATCGAAGATGTCCGCGAAGGTGCTGGCACCTTGCAGTTTGTCGCCCCCATCACCGCCAAGGATCGTTTCAAAACCCGAGACAGGGAGTCCGTTAATCGCAACCGTACCTCGCGCGCCGTCAGCCAGCACGGTGTCGTTGCCGGAACTGAGCGTCAGAGAATCGACAAACGCTCCGCCGCCGCCTGATAGAGACTCGAAGTTCGTGAAGAGCGTCTTCGTCCAGCCGCTCACCCCGAAGCCGGTCGTGGTCATCACGAACGATTCGGCGGCGGTGTCGCTCCCTTGCACGCGATCCGAGCCTGCGCCGCCGGAGATCGTTTCAAAGCCCAGGATCGTCAGCGCGTTCCATTTCACTCGGCCGGGAGACAGCAGTTGAAAGACATCGTTCCCCGACGTGCCGGTCAACGAATCGGCAGTGCCTGCACCGATCAGAGTTTCGATATCCGCGATCGCGGGCGGCGTGGCCGAGGCCATGACCATCGCACCGATGATGCGCAGAGTGTCTGTCTCTGTGCCACCGCTGAGCACATTGCCGGTCGGAGCGTCGTCCAACACATCGTCTCCCGCGCCACCCAGCAGTGAATCGTTGCCGTTGCCGCCGATCAGCCAATCGTTCCCCGCGCCGCCATCGAGGCGATCGGTCGAGCCGCCGCCGATCAGCTTGTCGTCCCCATCGCCGCCGGTCAGCGTGGTCGCTCCGCTGAACGCCGAAGCGTCGAACACATTCGCCAAATCGCCGCCGGTCAGCCACGCTTTCTCGATCCCCGCCAGTGTGTCTTCTAGCACTCCGGCGAACGACAGCGAGCTATTGGTCAACAGCATGTCCACGTCGCGGGAGGCGATCACGCAGTCAATCGCTTCGCCGCCGATCAGCGCATCGTTCCCCGCTCCTCCGATCAGCGTGTCGGCTCCGTCGGTGCCGTTGAGCGTGTCGTTGCCGTCGCCCCCTTCCAAAAGATCGCCGCCAGCGCCGCCAGTCAGTTGGTCCGCTCCCGATCCACCGCGCACCGTTGTGATCCCGACGATCGAGCCGACTCCAGTGCCCCCGGACGACAAGCTCACGCTGACCGCGCTGCTGAAGGCCGAATAATCCAGTCGATCGCGTCCACCTCCCCCTTCGATACGCGCGACCGAGCCAGTAGGCAACATTGTGAAAAGATCATCGCCGAGACCGCCGCGCACCGTCTCGATGTTCGCAAACGTCAGTCCCACGACCTCGCCGCCGTTCGTGGAGGAGATCGTCCACGCAGTTGAGATTTCCACGCTGCTCGGCACAATCAGCGAGTCGTTGCGGCCCCCCCCCGACAGAACCTCGAAGCTCAAAAACGTCGGTATCACGCCGCCGACTTTGATCCCCGTCGTGCCGATCGTGAATGACTCGTTGGTTGCGTTGTCTCCTTGCAGTCGATCGAAACCGCCGCCGCCAGTGATCGTCTCGAAGCCGAGCAGCGTCACGCCATACGCGGTCACTTTGCCATTCGAACTGACACCGAACAGATCCTCCTGGTCCTGCCCCGTCACCGTGTCGATGCCAAGGCCTCCTTGCAGCGTCTCGAAACCTTGGAAGACCTGCTCCGGAGAAGTACCGATGCGAATACCCTCCGCCGTCACCGTGAAGAGTTCCGATCCGCTCGTCCCCGCCAGCACGTCCGACGAACCCGCGCCCTGAATCACTTCGACGCTGATAAACGTCAGCCCCGAACCCGACGCACTCAGCGTCCACGTTCCGAAGAAGCTGACCGCATCGATGCCCTGCCCGCCATCGAGCAAATTGCTTCCGGCCGTATCGTCGAACGAATCATTCCCCACGCCTCCCGACAACGTGTCGTTGCCGAGTCCCCCGGCCAGGCGATCGTCCCCCGCGCCCCCATCGAGAATGTCTGCTCCCGTTCCGCCGATCAGCGTGTCGTGACCATCACCGCCGCGCAGCGTCATCGCCGAGGTCGCGTCCGACACATCGAGCGAATCGTCTCCCGCGCCGCCGTTCAGGCTCGTGACCGATGCGCCCCGCAGGTTGAAGAATGTGTCGTTGCCATTGCCCCCCAGCAGTGATTCAAACGAGTCCCACAACAGCAGCCGATGGCTCGCCCTGTCCGTGAGTTGCTTGTCAGCCACATTCCACGACATCGCGATGTCCGCGCCGATCAACGTATCGTTGCGCGAACTCCCTAGAAGCGACTCGATCCCACGGAAGCCGCCAGAGACAGACGCTTCGCCACCCCCAAAGCCCGCCGAATTGCTGCCCGTCAACGTCACCACCCGGCTGCTCGACGAGGCTGACCAGTCGATCCGATCGGTCCCCTGGCCGCCATCAATCACACCCCCAAACAAGGCGCCGTCCCCGAACACAAACGTATCATCGCTGTTGCCACCGCCGAGCGATTCGAACCCCGTGAATTGAATCGGCGGGATTAAAAGACTTCCTTGTGCCGAACCGCTCGTCGTACCGGTGATCCGCCACGTCGTCGCGCCGTTTTGAAAACGCAGCGTGTCGAACTCCGTCGGATCGTCGTTCACTCCACCATCAAGCTGCCGAGTCAGTCCCGCGTCGGCCACTAGGAACAGCACGGTGTCGGCGAATCGCGAACCTCGAAACTGCTCAATCTCCGCGTTCAATGTCAGCCGATGATTTGCTCGCAACGTTTGCTGAGTCGAGCGCGTCAGGTCGATGCTCACGCCCCCATCCGCCGGTGAGTAATCGAGCCGATCGCTGCCCCCTCCGACGGCTTCCACGACGACGTCCGTGCCGCTGGCTCGCAGGCGATAGACATCGCTGCCGTTCCCGCCAGCCAGCCGATCATTCCCCGCCGCATCACCCAGCGTGTCGCGTCCGTCGCCGCCGATCAGCGTCACCGAACCAGAGAACCCATTCGCATCGAGCACGTTGTCCCCTGCCCCGCCGGTCAACTGCGCGAGTTCGATGAATCGCAACGCCGCCGTGCCGATGCCGCTGAGCAACTCTGAGTCGGTCAAATGGAAATCGACATCTTCGATCCCTATCAGCAGGTCTGTGCCAGCACCGCCATTGATCGAATCGTCTCCGAAGCTGATCAGAATCGTATCGTCATCCGCTTCGCCAAAGATCGAATCGTTCCCGTTGCCGCCCTCCAAGGAATCGTTCCCGACTCCGCCGCGCAGAACGTCGTCACCCAGATCACCCAGCAGCACGTCGTTCGCATCTAACCCATGCAACGAGTCATCGCCAGCACCGCCGTTGAGCAGGTTGACCAACTCGTCACCGACCAACGTATCGTTGCCGACTCCGCCGCTGACATTCTCAAACTGTGCGACCTGTCCGACAGACTCAGAGAACGTCGCCAGTCCATCGCGAAGTGACACCGACACGTCCGACGTGAACGCTCCGAAGTTCAGCCGATCGATCCCCGAGCCGCCGCTGAGCGTGCCAGTCCAGCTAGCCGTTGGCGAGATGTGGAAGACGTCGCTTACCTCACTGCCGGTCAGGGATTCGATCCGCATGAAGCGGATCAACCCGGTCGAGGCACCGCGCACCTGCCCCGTCCCCTCTCCAGTCACGAACCAATCCCACTCGCCGAAGTTGGCCCCGTTCAACAGCGTCAACTGATCCGCGCTGGACTGCGTGCCGTCGAATTCCAACACGCCGCCCTTTGGTACTGGCGTCCCGGCAGAGAAGTCGAGGCTCAATTGCAGTGACTGTCCCGCATCGGCGCGGACGACCAACGTGTCGAACGCCGAGACGGTCGTTTGCGTGCCGGCCAACGGAGTCGTCGCCTCCGCACTGGCGAACAGCGCGACCGAGTTCGCTTCGGTGCGACGCAGCACCACGCTGCCGCTGGCGTGCATCTCAACGCGCTGCCCCGGTTGGATGTCATAGGTACTGATGACTTGTTGGTACTCGCCCCAAGTGCTGTGAAACAGAACCTGCGTGCCGTCCGATGAAGCGTTGACGATGGGCTGCGCAATGTAGCTGTCGCCGAACTGCGATCGATGTCTCGCCAGCACGACCGCTCCGTCCGGGCCGTTCGGTTGTTCGAGGTTGATCGCAACGATCGCCCCTTGATAGGCCGGAGACGACGCGGTGAAGGGACTCGTGCCGCTGTAGTACGACGCGAAGACGTACCCAGGATTCTGTGTGTTCGTCGCGGTGATGTCGCCGATCGTTTCGCGGCCCGGCAGGATGTTCTCGAAGACTGGGTTCGTCAGCGACGCGAACTTGTTGGTCTCCGGATCGAACCGCACGACCTGCCCGATCACGTTGCTCCCCGCGAGGTATTCAATGTTCGGACTGACGAGCGAGTCTTTGCTCCACTTGCCGGGCTGTCCGACGACATACACTTGGCCGCTGGCCCCTTCTGCGAAGACTGGATGATGCCACCGCATCGGGAAGAAGCCGTTTAAGCGCACGTCGTCGCGCCGCAGCACGGGGATGTCCTCCGTGGGTCTCGGCGTCACCGGCATGATGTGCGGAGTAATCGAACCGCTTGCCAAATTCACATCCAGCAACCGAAACGCCGCCCCCTCATCGCTGAGATAGCTGACCATGATGGCACTGCCATCCGGCGCGACGTAGAAGTCGTCCACATTCTCCGGCGCACTGCCATACGGAAAGCCCGGCGTGCCTGCGGGAGCGGTCAGCGTGAAGCTGGCGACGACCGGATCAACCCAGCGATCGGCATTCTCCGGCGTGTTCGACAACGGCGCGGCATCCAGATCGACGACATACGCATTGAGCACCGACCGATCGAATTCATTCGGATTGCTCGCGCTCCGCGGGTTGCCCAGCAGCACCGTGTAGATGTGCCCGTTCTCCGCATTGAAGAAGAGCGACGTCTTCGACGTGAAGATCAGACCGCCCACTTGCCACGGATCAAAGGACGTGAAGACCAGCGTCTGATCGGCGTGTTGATAGACCTGCTGAATGCCGCTGGGATCATTCACGCCATCGGCGGCCGTCAGATAGCGATACTTCCTTACGCCGGATGACTCGCCATCTGGACCAACTCCAGAAACGAATCCGTATTCGACATGCGACTCAGCGGGATTCAGGCTCCAGCGCCAATTGCGGCTGGGGATCGTCGCCGTTACCGGAGTGATTTCCGACGACGGATCGGCAATCTGATTCACATCGAGCAACAGATTCCAATTCGTCTGCCCCGCTTCGTTCGGTCCGCCCAGCGGCGAAACAAAGTTGACCAGATGAATCAGATCGCTCGTCGCGTTGAAGCTCGGCGTCGTGACGTACGGCGAGCGAACCAGCCCGCCCCACAGATGCGGCTCGTCGGCGACGTCTCCCAAACGACTCGCCGTCAGCACCTCAGTCCCCGGATCGCCTCCCAATCGAGTGATCGTTCCGCGAATCGCGGCGAACGATTCGCCAAACGTCGGAGACGTCATACTGAGATCAGGCGGGACCGATTGTCGCCGCTCATCCGGCACCAGTTGCACCGCCTTGTAGCGATTGTCGTTCGAGGAGAGATCAGTGAGCACATCGTCTCCACCCAATAGCGGATCGCCCGCCGTGTCTGAGAACGACAGCAACTCATCCGACACGAAGAACCAATCCTCCCCGCTGCCGCCGGTCAGCGTGTTGGAAACGAAATCCTCGAACACCGTCTGCCCGACATCGTCTTTCACCGGAGTGGTCCACAGCGCTGTCGTCCTCAGTGGCGACTGCGCCCCCGCCTGCACGGTCAGCACCGAGTTCGCCTCATGCGTCGTGCGCCGCCCCAACGTGCAATCGACGATCAGAATCTCGGTGTCCGGATCGGTGGTCTCGACACGCGAGACGATACGCACGACTTCGTCGTCGATCCGTGCGAGGAAGTTCGTACCCGATGGCATCTCGCCAACATAATTCGCGGGATCGAACGCCGCCGCCAATGATGTTGGGACGACGAACCGCGTCGAGGTCGCGGTAATAGGTTTCGCCCTCAGCGAATTCGCCGACAACGGATCAACTCGCCCATCGCCGTTGTCATCGACTCCCAAAACGACCACTCGCGACGGTGCGATTCTCTGCCTTCGCAGTTCGCCGTTCTCGGCAGACGCCAGCCAGAGATCACGCACATTGTTCGCACCGTTGATCAGACTCACATCGAATTCGAGCGTTGCGCCGAGCAGCAAATCGTTGCCACTGCCACCATCAAGGCTGTCGCGCCCAAAGCCGCCGACCAGCACATCGGCTCCCGCGTCGCCGATCAATGTGTCGTTCCCCAACCCGCCGATCAGCAAGTCGTCGCCGTCCCCTCCATCGAGATAGTCTGCTCCGATTCCGCCGAGAACCGAATCATCGCCGCCACCTCCGATGACGACATCGTCGCCCGCGAAAATGGTGACACCGTCATCTCCCGAGCCCAAATCGATCCATTCGTGGAACGTGCTTCCCGCCACGCGATCGTCGCCACCAAACGTGGACACGATCATGCCGAAATAGCTCGGCACAGTCAGCGATTTCGCCTCGTCGAGATTCGCCGGGGCCGGCCACTGATCGCCGACCGCCGACGCTTGCTGCAATCCAAAACCGCTGGTTACGCCAGTCAGGTCGATGACGTTTGCCTGTTCGTCCCCCACGACGACGACTCGTCCCACCAACGCCGCCGGCAGATTAAACAGCATGGCCTGAGTATTCGCTTGCTGAACGCTCGCCAGCGAACCGTTGATCGTGACCCGCACAGCGTCGAACGAGATTCCCCCGGAGGAGTTCACCGACTGACGGCTGATCGTCAGGGTGGACGCAGAGGGCTCGGCGAGTTCAATCACCAGCACGCCGGGCGTTTGTAGGTCGCCAGTGAACGACACCGCGCTGGGCAAGACTCGCGACTCCAGCAGGTCCGCCGCGAGCGATCGGGGTCCACCGCACGGCTTCTGCCGACGATGACGGTTCGCGCGAACACGCCGAGGAATCGCACGAAGCCAATCAAACAATCGCATGGAACACTCCGCGCACAACGTTTCCGAAACCGGTGACTTCTTGATCGTGCGCGCGCGGCGAGCCTTCGCAAGCTGTCAACCGCCTCCGCACCGAGTTTCCCTGAAAGGCGAGGCCGGTTATGTCGGCATCCGCAAGGAAGGTGTCATCGCTGTGGGACGCGCCGTAATTTCGACGCTTGCAATCGCTCCACTCGGTGAGGCCATCATGTCAAACTTCCGGCCGTAGCAATGCTGCCGGCCGCGCTAATCACTTCGATTCGCGCGGTTAATCCGGCGACCAGACCACTGCCAAACCGAGGACGATCAATGCCTGCCTCTCGAATCATTCTGGGATCGCGCTCTCCGCGCCGCCGCGAGTTGCTGGCGTTGCTGGTCCCACCTGAGCAGATCGACGTTCGGCCGCCACTCGTTTTGGACGAGTTGGGATTTGACGGCCTTGCCTCGTGGCTGGAGATCGCTCAGAGGTTGCAACGAATCGCCCGCGAGAAGAACGACGACGTACTCACTCAGCGAAGTGACGAAGGCGGGCTCGTGCTGACGGCCGATACGGTCATCGTCGCCAGCGATGCCGACGCGCGATTGCAGGTGCTCGGTCAACCGCCGGCCGATGAATTCTGGCGTGACGCTGTGCGTGGTTGGTTCCAAGACTTGTACGCCGGACGCAGCCACATCGCGGCAACAGCGGTCTGCTTAACCGACCGGCCGACGGGCCGACGACTCGAGCGCATCGTGCAATCGCACGTCTGGGTCCGCGACGATGTCGAGCCGCTGCTGGACTGGTATCTCTCGACTGGTGAATCGCGTGGCAAAGCGGGAGGCTACGCTCTGCAAGGTCTTGCAAGCGTGTTTGTGACGCGAGTCGAAGGGAGCATCACCAACGTTGTCGGCTTGCCGTTGGAAGTGCTCGTCGAAATGCTGCCACAACTCGGATGGGCGCTGAGGTAGGCCAGCCTTTCCAGGCTGACCCGTTCCGCCAAAACGCCCACCGACTCGCACGGGTTAGGCTGGAAAGCCTGACCTACCTGACGCGGTGTCCCATCGAAAGCGGCTTCGCTACCATCCCACCCCTCGCGCGAGCCTGTTTCTCGCGCTGGATTTTGGCCGAACTAGAAACGTCTGACGCGATGCCTGATCCCGATCCTTCCGTGCCTCCGCCGAGCCCTGAATCCGATCCGAAGCCCCGGCCGCCTCGACGAGAACGCGACGACGATGACGCGCCCCGTCCGTCGTTGTGGGGACCGGCCATTTTGATCGGCTTGTTTCTCTCGATCATGCTTGCGATGAACTGGCGGAATCTGATTGGCTCAGGCAACGAAGTCGATTTCTCGCTCTTCTGGAAGCACCTGGAATCGAACAACGTTGCTGAAGTCACGCTGACCGGCAGCCATGTCACCGGCAAATGGAAAGTCGTTCCGGAAGGAACCGATTCTGGCGGCAAGAAATTCGCCGACTCTTTCAGCACGCACATCCCCGTACCGATGCTGGAAGACCCGGAACTGCGCAATCGGTTGCGAAAGGTTCCCAAGTTCAAAGCGGACGATGCGACACCGCAGTTGTTCAGCCAGTTCCTGTTTGGCTCATTATTTCTGATGGCCATGCTGCTGGTTGTCTTCTTCATCATGCGGCGCTCGATGGACCCCAGCGGCACATCGTTCATCGGCAGCTTCGGCAAAGCGGGTGCGAAACGCTTCAAGCTCTCGGACCATCACACGACGTTCGCCGATGTGGCCGCGATGGAATCGGCCAAGGGCGAACTGATGGAGATCGTCGAGTTCCTCAAGACACCGGAGAAGTTTCACAAGCTCGGCGCGCAGATTCCCAAAGGGGTGCTGCTGATGGGCTCGCCCGGCACTGGCAAGACGCTGCTGGCACGCGCGACCGCGGGCGAGGCGGGGGTGCCGTTCTTCACGATCAACGGCTCCGAGTTCATTCAGATGTTCGTCGGCGTTGGTGCGAGCCGCGTGCGCGATCTGTTCCAGCAAGCTCGCGAGAATTCTCCGTGCATCATCTTCGTGGACGAGATCGACGCCGTCGGTCGCGTGCGCGGTGCGGGACTCGGCGGCGGACACGATGAACGCGAGCAGACGCTCAACCAAATCCTCAGCGAGATGGACGGCTTCTCTCCCACCGAAGCGGTCATCGTCATGGCCGCGACGAATCGGCCTGATGTGCTTGACCCCGCCCTGCTCCGTCCCGGCCGCTTTGATCGGCATGTCACCATCGACCGACCGACCAAAGAGGGACGTCAGCAGATTCTGAAAGTCCATGTCCGCAAAGTGCCTCTGGCCGATGACGTCGATCTGGCGGAAGTCGCCGCTTCGACCATCGGCTTCACCGGCGCGGAACTGAAGAACCTCGTCAACGAAGCCGCGCTCAACGCCGTGCGTGCCGAGCGTGCCGCCGTCGTTCGCGATGATTTTGAAATCGCCCGCGACCGCGTGCTGATGGGTGCCAAACGCGAGGAAATCCTCACCGAGCACGAGAAAGCGATGACCGCGTATCACGAAGCGGGACACGCGCTGCTCGCCTGGTTCCTGCCCGATGTCGATCCGGTCCACACGGTCACGATCAGTCCGCGCGGCCGAGCACTCGGCGTCACGCAACTGCTGCCCGAAGAGGACCGCTATCACTACGGGGAGAAGCGGATGCACTCGCAAATAGCGATGATGCTCGGCGGCCGAGCGGCCGAGAAGCTGGTCTTCGACGAATACTCCGCCGGAGCCGAAGACGATCTGAAGCGTGCGACCTCACTGGCTCGCCGCATGGTCAGCCACTGGGGCATGAGCGAGAAGATCGGCCCTGTCGCCTTTCGTCAGGGGGAAGATCATCCCTTCCTCGGCAAAGAGCTGCACGAAGCTCGCGAATTCAGCGAAGAGACCGCCCACACCATCGACCAGGAAGTCCAACGCTTCCTCAACGCGGCCGCCGACCGAGCGTCGAAACTCCTGGCCGAACACCGCCCGCAACTCGATGCCGTCTCGAACGCGCTGCTCCAAAAAGAAAGCATCGACCACAGCGACATCGTCGAACTGCTCGGCCCCCCCATCCCTCGCACCAACAGCGATGCGAAGAAGCCGTAGAGCGAAACAGGCGAGCGGGGCGGCGTCAGCCCCCCCGGTTCAACCGCTAAAGCACCAACTGAGGAAAACGCTCGCATGGACTGGGAAGTCTTGTTGTAATGGCCCCAACGATCCACGAGACAACTCACACCTGCAACTCGTGCGTCGGACATGGAGCCGTTCGTCATGAAGAATCCCTTTCCCGGCATGAATCCCTATCTGCAATTGAGGTGGGCTGACTTTCACACGAGCTTCACGGTCGCGATTCGCGACGCACTGAATCAAAACTTGCCGGGCGACTTGGAAGCGCGAGTGGAAGAAAGCATCACGGTCGATATCGAGGCTGAACGCCGCACCATTTACCCCGACGTCAGTGTCTTTCAGGAAGAGAGCGGCTCCTCAATCGCCACCGCGACCGTATCGTCCGTCTTGGTCACGGAGCCCATGGTCGTGGCGTTGCGCGATGACCCGCGCACCGAACGGCACATTGAAATCCTCGATCTGAAGTCCGGCGGCCGAGTTATCACGGCGATTGAATTGCTGAGTCCAGCCAACAAGACCAGCGAAGGTCGCGAGGCATATCACAAGAAGCAGGCGGAGTTCATTGCCGCTCGCGTGAACCTCGTGGAAATCGACTTCATCCGAGGTGGCCTGTTCGTCTTGGCCATGCCCGAACGAAAACTTCCGCGCCGTTGCCAAACTCCGTATCTCATCAACGTCCGCCGAGTGACTCGATTCGACGAGGCATTTCTCTATCCCATTTCGTTGCGTGACCCGCTTCCCAATATTCGCATTCCGTTGCGTCCCACTGACAGCGACGTCGTCCTGCAACTGCAACCTTTGTTGGACGAGTGCTACGATCGTGGCCGATATCGAATGAATTACCAACAGCCTCCCGATCCTCCATTGCCGGCCGAGGATGATGCTTGGGTCGATCAATTGTTGCGGGAACAGGGGTTGCGGCCGTAATGCGGAGCAGCGAGTCGAAGGGGATTCTGCGTCATGCTCACTCTCGCTTCCAAATCTTCTCAGCCGAGTTGTGATGGCTTCTCTCGCCGCGATTTCCTACAGGCTGGCGCGTTGACGCTCGGCGGATTGACGTTGCCGTGGCTGTTCGAGCAACAAGCCGCGTTGGCGGAAACAGTGGCCGGCGCGAGTAATTCAGGACGGCCGGGCTTTGTGCGTGACAAGTCGATTGTGCTGCTGTTTTTGTCTGGCGGAAGTTCGCATATCGAAACGTTCAATCCAAACATGGACGCGCCGGCTCCGTACAGCAGCATGACCGGCGAGGTGATGACGTCGTTGCCGGGAGTCTCGTTTGGCGGGACGTTTCCACAGCTTGCACGGCATGCACACGAGATGGCAGTGGTGCGGAGCTTTCAGCATCCGCTGACCGGGCATGTCGAGGCCATCGTACACATGCTGACCGGCGGGACGGATCCCGTTGGGAAGCGGAAGACTGGCTTCAGCATGGGTTCGGCCTGCTCGCGATTGGGGGGAGCGAATCATCCGCGCACAGGAATGCCGAGCTTCGCACTGCTCAACACGGACGAGGTCGATCCACAGTATCGCAATGAGCGCACTCGCGTGGAGAACGGTTCTGAACCGAACGCGCTCGGTGCAGCGTTCGGGCCGTTCAATCCCAGCGGCAAGAGCGAAGCCGTTCGTAATATGAGGATCAGTGTCCCGCGTGTTCGGCTCGACAACCGCCGCGAGTTGTTGGCGTCGCTCGATCAACTGAAGGCCGAGGCGGACGAGTTGCAAGTACTCGACAGTGCCGACCGATTCACGCAGCAGGCGTTCGATGTGATCTTGGGGAGCGCGGCTGAAGCGTTTGATCTGTCGAAAGAGAATCGGCGCTTGGTTGAGCGGTATGACACCAGTCACATTCAAGTCGGCAAGAAGTCGTTTCGATCGTCGCTGCTCGGACAGCACATGCTGACCGCGCGACGTTTGGTTGAGTCGGGTTGCCAATTCGTGACCGTGCATTCGGCCGGCTGGGACATGCACGCGGATGGCAACAATCCCGGCATGGTTGCCGGCATGGAGATGCTCGGCCGATCGGTGGATCAGGCGGTTTCGGTGTTTCTGGAAGACGTGGCCGCTCGCGGGCTGAGCGACAAGGTGTTGCTGATCATCACGGGGGACTTCGGCCGCACGCCGAAGATCAACAAGAATGGCGGTCGCGATCACTGGTCGAATCTCAGCACGCTGGCCTTCGCGGGGGGCGGCTGGAAGATGGGCCAAGTCATTGGTCAAGCGGCGCGCAAGAATGATGTCCCGCTGTCCGAACCGATCATGACATCGCATCTACTCGGCACAGTCCTGCACACGCTGTTTGATGTCGCGGCACTCCGATTGGCTCGCGGAGTTCCACGCGAAGTGATGTCGCTGGTCGAGCAATCCGAACCAGTGCCGGGTTTGGCCGCCCATTAAGGATCAATCTGCCGGTCTCGAAGTTGTGTTGTCACCACCATAGGGACGAAGTGGCTCGTCAGGCTCAGCTTCGTAAACAACGGGAAAGCCGCCGCACAGGGCTTCCAAATCTGGAACGGGAACGTTGGTCGTCTTAGGCACCGACGCGAGCAAGGCCCAGTTTCCTATTGCGTCGCAAGTGATCCCCGTACGGCGTACCAACGGATGCATCAACGAATCACAAAACGCCAGCAATTCCGCAGGAGGGTCTGCTGATTTTGGCTCACCGGGAATATGCAGTTTTGGTGGACGCATTGGCGAGTCCCCTTACATCAATCAGGCCAAAAGTAGACCAGTCACTCCAACCGAAACCTTTGAGTCACAGAGTGGCTCGTCGACTTTGCGGCTCCGCCGCCCGACAGGTCAAATGAAAAAACTGCCGTTGGATTCGCATCCAACGGCAGTTCCAGATTCTAACCCATCGATTAACTAAGCGGGAACGACATTGAACCGCGAGCAGACTGCCGTGAGATCGCACGCGGTCGTGGACGTTCCATTGCCGGCGAAGAGCAGCGCGACCGGACGACCGGACGTTTGCTCAAGGATCGCCGATCCCGAGTCGCCGGGAAGACTAAACGGCTGGCCGGTTTGCCCGGCAATCTGCACGCAGTTGTCGAAGACGGCGATCCGTGGAGCCTGCTGACTTCCATAATTCACCGTGACACCGTTGACTCGAATCGCCGTGATCGTCCCTTTTGTCACGGCCGTTGTGCGTCCCGACTTCGTGACTCGCATTGCCGGACGCGCCGCCAACAAAGTGGGATTGTAATTGGCAATTCCAAACATCGTTCTTGGCTGAACGAGATTGGCTTGCGTGATCGAGGCAATGGCGGCGTCCATGCGATTTCTGGGAGTGACGCCGCCCGAAGGGAATTGAATGGGCTCAATCTGGCTCAGTCGTGCGAAAACATTGTTGGGTGCTACGCCGAATGGCTGCATGATCTGTGTTCCAATGGGCAACGCATTCGTGTCGGCCAGGACGTGGTTGTTGCTCAGCGCAAACAACTGCCCGCCGACCACCGGACCACGGCGAACCAGACACCCCAATGTGCCAACAAATCCCGCCGCGAAGGGCAACGCCGTGAAGAATTTTTAAGCGGCGATGTTTTCATTCGTGAAGTTGGTGAGTTGCTTCTTTTCTTGCGGAGAGAGCTGGCTGAGTTTGGGATCTCCGAGAGGTTTTTTATCAGGGTTGGGGGGATGGTAGCG
>SXKJ01000512.1 GCA_005778115.1 Planctomyces sp.
ATTGCGTGGCGGCGTCTTGGACGGCTCGGACGATTTTGTCGTATCCGGTGCAGCGGCAGAGGTTGCCCGCGAGGTTAAAGCGGATTTCCTCCTCGGTCGGCTTCGGGTTTTGCGACAGGAACCATTCGCTCTGCATAATGAAACCGGGCGTGCAGATGCCGCACTGCAACGCGGCTCCCTCGAGGAACGCTTTTTGGATCGGGTCTAGCCCTGCCGCCGTGGCGACTCCTTCGATCGTGCGGACGGTGGCCCCTTCGGCCTCGACCGCCAGCACGAGGCAGCTAACGACCGGGCGGCCGTTGAGGATGACTGTGCAAGCTCCGCAGTTGCCGTTCGAGCAACCTTCTTTCGTGCCGGTCAGGTCCATGTTGTCACGCAAGACTTCGAGCAACGTCTGGCGCGGTTCGCAGAGAAATTCGGTTTGGTTGCCGTTGAGTGTGGTGGTGACGACTCGTTTCTTGGCCATGATTTCCTTTCAGGTAAATCCCAAGGTCCAAAACCTAATGTCCAAAGAAATCCCAATTCTCAAATCCCAAAAGTCAAAAAGGCGACAGTTCATCTCTTGGTTGGAGACGGTTAGTCGTTCTTTCGGCCTCGCAGGATTGCACTGAAAATCAGGACGAGTTCTTTGGCTTCTTGCCAGAGTGGTCGAGCCGCTTCTTTCAGTTGCGGTTCGGCTCTGGCGATCATGCGAAGCCAATGTTTGGTTTCCTTGGATTCACGTTGGCAAATTCGGACGCGGTGTTTGAAGTCTCGTTTGGAACTCGAATTATCGGCTTCTCCGTAGTTCGCTCCGACACTGGTGCCAGAGCGAACAATTTGGCTGATCAACGGAGTCGTAATCAGATTGACTGGAATGGTCTTCGCAAAGTCGATGTTGGATTCTCCGAACTTGGCCGTCCTCTCCTCCAAGTCGTATCGCGGCCCCTGATCGCTCATTTTGGACCTTTGGATTTGGGACTTGGACATTCCTTGGACATTAGGTTTTGGAAATTAGGATTTCCTCAGTGTCCGACTTTGCAATCGACGTGTTCGCCGCGAGCACGCGCGACAGCGGCTTTGAGAACTCGTTCCGTCAGCACGCCGGTGATGTGCAAGCGGAATTCTTTCGTGCCTCGCATATCGTCGATCGGGACCGCAATCGCGCGAGCAGCGGCTGCGGCTTTTCCGATCGTTTCATCGTTCACCGGTTGACCGGCAAGCCCATCGCTGGCGGCTTTCGCGAACAACGGTGTCGGGGCAACTGCTCCCAGCGCGATGCGGGCGGAGACGAACTTGTCTTTCGCATCGTTCAACACGACCGAGGCTCCGACGCCGACGACTGCGATGTCCATTTCGTTGCGTGGGATGAAGCGGCGGTAGTGCGAGCCACTGTTGGCTGGCCGCGCGGGGAATTTCAGTTCGACAAGCAGTTCGCCCGGTTGCAAAACATTCTTGCCAGGACCGGTGCAGAAGTCATCGACCGCGACGGTGCGAGTACCCTTCGGTCCCGCGATCACGGCGACCGCTCCGAGCGAGATCAGCGACGGAGTCGAATCAGCGGCCGGTCCGGAGTTGCACAAGTTTCCGCCGACGGAGCCTCGGCTTTGAATCTGCACGCCACCGATGATGCGGCAACTGTCGGCCAACGCGGCGTAGTCCGATACGATGCCGCAGTGCCCGTAAACCTGACAGCACGGCACGGCGGCTCCGAGTCGCAAGCCCGTCGCGGTATGTTCCAGCACGTTGAGTTCGGCGATCTTCTTGACGTCGATCAGCACGTCGGGAGTCAGTCGGCCGACTCGAACTTGGTCAATGAGGTCGGTTCCGCCGGCCAAGCAGCGGGCCGAGCCGTTGTGTCTGGCCGCCAGTTCAATCGCAGCGGCGAGGGTCGTCGGAGCTTCGTACTCAAAGTCGCGCATCGGGGGTGCCTTTCCAAAATGACTGACGGCGAAGCGAACGGGGCTTAGAGTATCGCCCAACACGCAGACGGCAAGGCAGTGAAAGTCGATCAGAGGACCATCCCGGCACCAAGCCCTCAAACCTGCTGATGGGAGAACGTCAATGACCAGAAATTGGATCGCGATCGCGGCTGTCTTTGGGACGATGTGGATAGGCTCTGCACGCGGAGCCGATGTTGCGTGGCTTGCGGAAGTCACCAAAGTTCCGGCCAATCCGCCGCGAGACCGGTTGGACAAGTTGCTGCCGTTGCTCGTCGATGAAAGTGGCAACGCGATCGCGACTCGCGAAGGTTGGGAACCGCAGCGAACGAAAGTCCGCGACGAGTGGCGGAAGTTTCTCGGCCCGATGCCGGAGCCTCGGCCAGCAGTGAAGTTGGAGGTGCTCAAGACCGAGTCGCTGGATGGCATTGAGCGGCAGCTCGTGCGGTACGAAGGAGAGCCGGGGTTATTCGTCGAGGGCTACTTGTTGTGGCCGACAGCCGCCAACAACAGTGGCAAGCAGCGAGCCGGGATCGTCGCCTTGCATCAAACGACGAATGCCAGCATCGACGAAGTGGCCGGCGTGAGCGGGCCGGACTCGATGCAGATTGGATTGAAGCTGGCGAAGCGTGGGTTCGTCGTGTTCTGCCCGCGCTGCTTCTTGTGGCAGAGCGTGAAAGACTTCAACGACGCGGTGGCCAAGAATCGCGAGCGACATCCGAACTCGCTGGGCATGGCGAAGATGTTGTACGACGCGGTGCGTGGTGTGGATGTGTTGGTCTCGCTGCCGGGCGTCGACACCAAGCGGATCGGCGCGGTAGGGCATTCGCTCGGTGCGAAGGAAGCGTTGTACCTCGCGGCGTTCGATGAACGGATCACAGCCGCCGTTGCCAGCGAAGGGGGAACCGCCTTTCGATCGACGAACTGGGATGCACCGTGGTATCTCGGTCCCGCAATCCGCGATGAAGACTTTCCACTCAACCATCATCAACTGCTGGCGCTGATCGCGCCGCGGCCGTTCTTGATCCTCGGCGGTGAATCGGGCAGCGGTGCGGCGGACGGAGAACGCAGTTGGCCGCTGCTTCAAGAAGCGCTGCCCGTCTGGCGGTTGTATGGCGAGCCGACTCGGCTGGGGCTGCTCAATCACCGGCAGGGACATTCGATCTCGCCTGAGTCGTACTCGAAGATCGCCGAGTGGTTGGAGACGTATCTGAAGTGATTGCGATGATCACTGGGCGAGCGGCTGGGCGTCAGCCCGCCGAGCGAATCGCAAATTGATGGACGAAACAAACACTCGGTGGGCTGACACCGTCCGGATCGCCAAACCCTGCGAGAAATCGCACAGGTGTTTCCAACAAACCGCGTTCGTCTGAAGGATTGGTTCTGTCAATACAGTTCCGTATTGTGCTCTCTCTTCGCGAACTTCGCGGCCTTCTGTTCAAAAACAATTTTGCATTTGGAACAAAAGGTCGCAGAGAACGCGAAGGAAGATAGACATTAGAAGTTCCAAGGAGTTGCGAGATGGCGATCAATCCTCACCAATCGAGTCTGTGTCGAAGTCACACGGTGGTTTGTCGATTGCGCCTGGCGATCCTCTATTGGTTGAGCGGCAGTCTGGCCGTGAACGCTGCGGAACCTGACTTCGCGGTGTTCGAGAAAACCTATGCGACCGACGTGCGGCCGCTCGTGGTGCGGACGTGTGGAGAATGTCATTCTGAGACGTTGGCCGAGGCGGAAATCAATCTGCTGTCGTTTGCCACGTTTGGCGATGTAAGGAAGGAAGTTCGCACCTGGCAGAAGGTCGGCGAGATGCTCGACAGCGGGCAGATGCCGCCGCCAGAGGCGAAGCAGCAACTCAGCGATTCCGAACGCTCGAAGTTGCGCGATTGGGTGAAGCGGTATTTGAAAGAAGAAGCCAAACGGTTCGCCGGTGATCCGGGACCAGTTGTGCTCCGACGGCTGAGTAACGCGGAATACACCTACGCGCTGCGCGACCTCACCGGCGTCGATTCGTTGCAGCCGGCGCGCGAGTTTCCCGTCGATAGCGCGGCGGGCGAGGGGTTCACGAACGCCGGGCATGCGCTGGCGATGTCTCCGTCGTTGTTGACGAAATATCTCGACGCCGGTAAAGAGATCGCCGCGCACGCGGCCCTGTTGCCGGACGGAATTCGCTTCTCACCGAATACGACTCGACGCGATTGGACCGAGGAATTGCTTACGGAGATTCGCGCGTTCTACCGCGAGTTTACTGACGGCCAAGGCGGCTCGAAGGTGAACCTGCAAGGGATCGTCTTCGATACGAACGTCGGAGGACGACTACCGGTCGAGAAGTATTTTGCGGCGACGCTCGCCGAACGAGACGCTTTGCAGAGCGGTAAGAAGAGCATCGAAGCTGTCGCGAACGAACGCGGGTTGCGAGCGAAGTATCTTGGTGGGTTGTGGAGGTTGATGACCGTAGGTGGGACACTCTTGCCCGACCCGAACGGCGAGAAGGCAGGAACGGGCAAGAGTGCCCCTCCTACGTCCCTTTTGATCGACGGCTTGCGAGCACGTTGGAAGACAGCAAAACCAGAGGACGCCCCGGCCCTCGCGGCAGAGGTCGCCCGCTGGCAGCAGGCGTTGTGGCGATTCACGAGCGTCGGGCACATCGGCAAAGTCGGTGGGCCGAAGGCGTGGATGGAGCCGGTTGCTCCGATCACCGCGCGGCATGAGATGAAACTGAAATTGCCGGCCGTTCCCGAAGGTCAGGACGTCGTCTTGTATCTCTCAGCCGGAGATGCCGGTGACGGCAACGAACAAGACTTCGCGATCTGGGATCGACCTCGATTCGTTGCTCCGGGCCGGCCCGATCTGTTGCTGCGTGATGTGAGGCCGGTGTCCCGCGAACTCGCGGCACGGCGCGAGCGATTGTTTGCCACCGCGGCGAAGTGTCTCGCGGCCGCAGCGGATGTGAGCGCGGCACAAGACGCGATCGATGTGAAGCAACTCGCGCAGAAACACGGTGTCGAAGTCGATGCGTTGGGAGCGTGGCTGGATTACCTCGGCATCGGTGCGGGGGGAGCGGCGAAGATCGGCACGCCGATCACACGAAAGCTCGAAAGCTCGTCCGGCTACGATTTTGTCAAAGGCTGGGTCGGCGACGAGGCACTCAGCGTGGTGGCGAACTCGTCCGATCAACATGTGCGCATCCCTGGCAACATGGCTCCGCACAGCGTCGCCGTGCATCCGACGCCGACGCTTTCGGTCGCCGTCGGTTGGCGCAGCCCGGCGGCGGCGACGCTGCGCATTGAAGGTCAGGTGCAACACGCTCACCCGGAATGCGGTAACGGTGTCGTCTGGTCGCTCGAATTGAAGCGAGGCAACTCGCGGCAACGATTGGCGGCGGGGACGGCTCAGGGGCCGAACAAGAACAAGATCGGGCCACTCGAAAAGATTGCCGTGAGACCCGGCGATCTGGTCTCGCTGGTGATCGGTCCGCGTGATGGCAATCACTCGTGCGATTTGACCTCGATCGACTTCTCGCTGAACGACGGTACGCGTGAATGGAGTCTCGGCCGCGAGATCTCGCCGGAGATCCTCTCCGGCAATCCACACAAGGATTCGCACGGCAACGCGGATGTGTGGCACTTCTATTCCGAGCCGGCGAACGGCTCGACCGGCCACGTCATCGCGGCCGGTTCGGTGCTGGCCCGCTGGCAATCGGCCGCGAGTGCGGAAGAGAAGCAACGGCTCGCTGACGAAGTGCAGCGCTTGCTGCAAGGAGGCGCGTCGTCGCTGCCGAAGGATTCGCCGGACGTCGCGCTGTATCGGCAACTGACGTCGCTGGGTGGACCGTTGCTTGCATCGGCGTTGAAAACAGTCTCGGCTGCGCAGGCTGGCGGGGCGACTGATGACAAAGAAAACAAGTTTGGTCTCGATCCCGGTTTATTCGGAAAGCATCCGAACGGCGCGCCCGTTGAGCCGGCCAGCCTCTGCGTGGCAGCCCCGTCGGTCATCGAAGTACGGCTGCCAGCCGACCTCGTCGCCGGGGCGGAGTTCGTCACGTCAGGCATTTTGCACGCTGAGACCGCCAAAGAAGGGAGCGTGCAGTTCCAAGTCCTGACTACTAAGCCGGAGACCGCATCGGGCCTGCAAGCGACCGCCGCGATCGAGACCAACGCGAACGGTCCGTGGACCTCCAACAATCGCGGCGTCTCGCACACGACGCCGGTCGTGGCCAACGACGGTAGCGCCGCACGCCGCCGCATCGAATCTGCGTTTGACGAATTCCGTCGCTGGTTCCCGGCCGCACTCTGCTACACAAAGATCGTCCCGGTCGATGAGGTCGTCACGCTGACGTTGTTCTATCGCGAGGACGATCACCTCCGCCGGCTCATGCTGGATGAAGCCGAGGCCGCGCGGCTTGATCGGTTGTGGGACGAGATGCACTTCGTCAGCCACGATTCGCTGACGCTGGTCGATGCGCTCGAGCAACTCATTCAATACGCGACTCAAGACGCCGACCCAAAAGTCTTTGAACCGCTGCGAAAGCCGTTCGGCGAACGAGCGGACGCATTCCGACGCCGGCTGGTGGAAACCGAACCGAAACACGTCGAGTCTGTCTTGGAGTTCGCCGCGCGAGCGTATCGCCGTCCGCTGCGGCAGACCGAATCGGTCGGTTTGCGTGCGCTGTATCGCTCGCTGCGAGATCAAGAACTCCCGCACGACGACGCGATCCGGTTGATGCTCGCTCGGGTGCTCGTTTCGCCAGAGTTTCTGTATCGGCCGGAGAGGCTCGTGGCGGACGCTGCTAGCGTCCGATCCGATGCTGGCAGCATCGGCCACGACGAACTCGCCACGCGACTGAGCTTCTTCCTCTGGTCGTCAATTCCCGACGTCGAGCTTCGCGAAGTTGCCGCCAGCAAGAAACTTCACGAGCCAGAAACGCTCCTCGCACAAACTCGCCGCATGTCACGCGACGCTCGCGTCCGCCGGCTGGCTACGGAGTTTGCCTGCCAATGGCTGCACATCTACGACTTCGACAACCACGACGAAAAAAGCGAAGCCACATTCCCGACGTTCAACGCCCTACGCGGCGCGATGTATGAAGAGTCGATCCGATTCTTCATGAATCTCGTTCAACGAGATGGATCGGTGCTGGAACTGCTCGACGCCAATCACACGTTTGTGAATGAAGAACTCGCAAAGCATTACGGCATTCCGTGGGAAAGTAGCCGGCAGACTCCGTCTGCCGACGGCACACGGAGTGTGCCTGCTACGACGGAATGGCGGCGCGTCGAAGGCATCAAGCAACACGGTCGAGGCGGCATCCTCGGTATGGCCAGCACGCTGTCGAAGCAATCCGGCGCATCGCGTACCAGTCCCATCCTGCGCGGCAACTGGGTCAGTGAAGTGCTGCTCCATGAGAAGCTGCCGAAGCCTCCGAAAGGAGTGCCGCAACTCCCCGACGTCGTTCCGGCCGGGCTGACCGAGCGACAACTGATTGAGAAACACAGCTCCGTCGCCGCGTGTGCGAAGTGCCACGCGCGCATCGACCCGTTCGGCTTCTCGCTGGAGATTTTTGACGGCATTGGTCGTTCCCGTGCGACCGCTCAACCGCCGATCGACACGCGCACGAAACTGCTCGACGGAACCGAGATCAATGGCCTCGACGGGCTGCGGTCGTATCTGCTGACTACTCGCCGAGACGATTTCGTCCGACAGTTCTGTCGCAAGCTGCTGGGCTATGCCCTCGGCCGAGCGGTCGAACTCTCCGATGAACCGCTGCTCGATGAGATGCAGGTACGGCTGAAAGCGAACGGCTACCGTATGAGTGTGGCGATTGAGGAAGTCGTGCAGAGTCCGCAGTTCACGAAGATTCGGACGAAAGTCGATTAACGTGATTCTCAGAGCTGCAAAGTACGAATCCTTTCGGCGAGCGGGGCGGCGTCAGCCCCCCGGTGCGTTCGTGACGGAACCG
>SXKJ01000513.1 GCA_005778115.1 Planctomyces sp.
GTGCCTGTGCCAACAACTCCGCACGCCGAACCTCAAAACGCCCGTCCATGGCAAACTCCCCTCCTGGTTCAATAAAACCCTGAAGAGACTGTCCCACAAAAACTTAGATTCGATAAAGACCAACGGACAGTAGAAGTAGAAATACACAATTCTGCTAACCCCATGAAGACGTTTCCGCCTTAGCTCTGCGCTCTTCGCTTCTCTGCGGTAAATAACGAAGTGTCCGTCACTTTTACCGCAGAGAAGCGAAGAGCGCAGAGGTGTTGAAATTGCCGACCATTTCGAGTTGTTTAGATACCAATGACGCAAGGTCGGTGGCGAATAGATCAATTGCGCGTCACGCTATTCCTTCAAAACCATGTCGATGCACATCACTGCCCCCACGATGAGCTGTCGCAACGGGCTGTCTTCCGGAACACAGTCATTGATTTGCAGCACATAGTTATCCGCCGTGGTGAAGAGTTCCTTCCCCAGCCCGGCCCATTTCTTGGTCACGCGAGCCAACTGCTTTTCGCCGGACATGAAGCTGAAATCCCAGCCCGTCCACTTCCCTTTGAGCTGGCAAAGCGGCTCATCGTTGACGTCCAGAACGGTGAAGGCCCCGCCCATTGAGAAGAACTTCTGCTTGAAACCACCGATCTCCTGGTCGTTCTCATCGAGCACATTCACCTTCGAAAGGAAGATGGAAACGCCGCGTGTGACTCGCACGATTTGCTCGCCTTCGGGCGACCGAATCTCGACGTCAAACGGCGTCATGCGTTTGTAGTCGGTGAACCGCAGCATCTTGGTGAAGAACCCCAGCTTCTCTTCACGACACTCCATCACGATCTCACCCGTCTCTGGATCGTGGATGTCGTAATTGTTCGCCGCTTTGAAAAAGCCGGCGTGTTCTTTGACGAGAAACAAATTGGCATTGAGAGCTGGGTGCATGGAAGACGTCTCCTGGGGATCACGGCTGAGCGCGCTCGTAGTGACCCCATTCATGGGGTCGAACGTGCGATCCAGACCCGATGAATCGGGTCACTACAAGCTCAGCTCTTTTTCGCCGCAGGCTTCGGCGGGTTGAACAGCTTGTCGTTGATCTTCTTGACCTGCTGACCGGCCGGAGCGACTTCGACTTTGCCGCTGAGTTTCAGATTCTTCGGTGGCTCACAGCGATCGCTGCTGCATGCCTGGTATCGAACCTGGAGTTCAAACTCCTCGACCTTGCCGGCGGCGGCTTCGGGGACTTCGATCGTGCCGAACAGGACGACTTGGCCCTCATAAACCAGCAGCGGTTCGAGGAAGCCGGGGAACTCGAACTTGTGCCCTTTGGGGTACTTCACGTTGGTCAGTTTGCTGCCGTGCTTCGACTTCATCGTGAACGTTGTTGGGATCTGCGATTCGTCGGCCGGCGGGTTTTGATTGATGTGCCAGCCCTCTTTGACATCCACCACCAAGGCGATGCGGCAGGTGCTTCCCGCCGGAAGCTGTTCGACGTTGAGATGTGCCTCGGCGGTGAGGATTTCGTTCTTCTTTTCCTTTTCGGTTTTCGGATCGGCATTGGGCTTGTCGGCGACAGGAGCGGGATTCGTCGGCTCACGTTTGGGTTTCGCGGCGACATCGATGACCGCCTCATCGGATGCCGGGACGACGTTGAGATCGACGTTGCGGCGCGATGCTCCGAACTTTGGTTTGTCGAGGAACTCGTACAGGCCGAGAGCCATGTTGGCGAAACCACCTGGAGCGTCTTGCATCGAGCCAGCGGCCGATTTCAAAGTCTCTTCGGCTTTCTCTCGATAGCCTTCATTGCCGGTCAGCGACGCGAGCCGAATTAGGTTGCGCACCGCGACGCTGTTGCCCGACGGGACGACCGAGTCGTAGCGGTCCTTTGATCGCGCCAGCAGTTCTTCGTGGTCGGTCGCCGTAAAGAAGAAGCCGCCGTTCTTGTCGTCCCAGAAGAGTTCGAGTTGGTCATCGGTCAGCTTCGAGGCGGCGTTGAGCCACTTTTGTTCGTGAGTCGCCAAGTGCAGCGAGATCAAGCCATCCACGAGGTAAGTGTAGTCGTCGAGATACGCCTTGATCGGGCTTGCCGTACCGCGAAAAGAACGGTGCAGGCGGCCTTCTTTGTCGCGCAAGTCGGTGATGACGAACATCGCGGCACGTTCAGCCGCGCTGAGGTAATCCGCTCGATCGAAGCGTGCTCCGGCATTCGCCAGGGCGCGGATCATCAGGCCGTTCCAGCCGGTCAGTAGCTTGTCGTCCGTCATCGGTTGCGGCCGGCGATTGCGAGCCTTCAGCAACTTCTGCTTCGAGGAATTCAAGCTGCGATCGAGATCGTCCGGCAACAGTTTCAGCTTCGCGGCGACTTGGTCGAGCGGCTGCGATTGATGCAGAACGTAGCCCACCTCGAACGTATTCTTGTCCTTCATGCCATAAGCGAGTTTGAATGCCTCCGCATCGTTGCCGAGCAGTTGGTCTACTTCCCGTTCCGACCAAACGTAGCTCTTGCCTTCGACGTCTTCGCTATCGGCATCGAGAGCGGAGAAGAAGCCGCCGCGCTTGTCAGTCATCTCGCGCAGCACGAAGTCGCAAATGTCTTCGGCGATCCGTTTGTAGGCCGGGTCTTTCGTTTGGCGAAACGCTTCGGCGTAGACGTCGGCGAGTTGCGCGTTGTCGTAGAGCATCTTCTCGAAGTGCGGCACCATCCAAGCTCGATCGGTGCTGTAGCGATGGAAGCCCCCCGCCAGATGATCGTAAATCCCACCGGCCGCCATCGCATCGAGCGTGAATGTGACCTTGGCTCGAAGTTCTTCGTCCTTGTTGCGATTGGCGGCGTACAACAACAGGGCGAGCTTGCTGGGGACCGGGAACTTCGGCGCATTCGCGCGACCGGGATTGAAGTCGAAGCCGCCGAACTTGGAGTCGTGTGTGTTGGCCACAGACTTGGCCGTCGCCTCCGCGAGTTCCGCCGTCAGCGGCGTGTCCTGCAAGGTGACTTTGGATGACATCACGCGGCGGATGTTGGTCGTCAGGATCTCCGAGTTCTGTTCGAGCGCTTTCTGATCGTCGCGCCACAGATCGGAGATCCGTTTCATCACGGTCGGGAAACCCATCCGGCCATCGGTGTCATCAGGCGGGAAGTAGGTGCCGCCGGCGATGGGCTTGCCGTCGGGAGTCAGAAACATCGACAGCGGCCAGCCGCCGTTTTGGTCCGAGCCGCTCAGACGGAAATAGACCGACAGCGCGGTCATGTAGATGTCGTCGATATCGGGGCGTTCCTCGCGATCGACTTTGATGCAGACAAAATTCTCGTTCATCGCCTTGGCGATGGCCTCGTTCTCGAAGACCAGCCGTTCCATGACGTGACACCAGTGACAACTGGTGTAACCGATCGACAGGAAGATCAGCTTCCCTTCCTTCTTGGCCTTCGCTAACGCTTCCGGTCCCCACGGGAACCAATCGACCGGGTTGTGAGCGTGTAACAAGAGATAAGGACTCGACTCCTTCGCCAGCCGGTTGGCCTTGCCTGCCTTGTGAGCCGCCTTCTTCGCAGCCGGCTCTTCGGCAAACGCCGCGCGGATCGGTGACTTGCTGGGGATCTCGTCCTCGATGTCATTTCCGAGCTTGTCTGCCTCGCTGCCACCAGCCTGTCGGATCAGCTCATCGACCTGAGCGAGTTCTTGATCGAGTTCCGAGTCACTAGCACCGGTCGCGCGGCGAGACGGATTGCGAGTCGATGAGGACTCGGACGCGACCGAGCCGCTTTTCGACTTCTGTGGTTTGACGACCACGGCCCCTTGATCCGCGTCGATGCAGCCGGCGATGGACAAAGCGAGCAGGCATCCGGCAAAAGCGGTCAACGTCAAAATCTGAAGTGCTCGGCATCGTGTGCGTAATGATCGGTGACGACGGTTTGAGTCGCTCATAATCGATCCCCGTTCCTTCGGGTTCTTGCGGCTGCCATTTCAAATTTCAAATTTCAAATTTCAAATTTCAAATTTCAAATTTCAAATTTCAAATCTCAAATCTCAAATCTCAAATCTCAAATCTCAAATCTCAAATCTCAAATCTCAAATCTCAAATCTCAAATCTCAAATCTCAAATCTCAAATGAAGACTACTTGCTGAAGCCGATGGAATTGTTTTCGATAAAACGAAAGATATGGCAGAAAAATGGGGACAGAAAAAATCGGCAACCACCGTTCGTCGCAGTTCTCACGCAAATGGAATGGATCGTGTTTGTTTCTGTCCCCATTTTTCTGTCAGTCAATTGAAGCCAGCCAATGGCACTGTTGGCACGAGCGAGAATTGTCCTCAAATGTTTTCGACTTTCCGCAGCTTGATGTACCTCAAACCGGTTATTTCGGAACAGGCGTCTTTTCCAAGATTTGGCGGATGACGGACTTCACGCGATCCCGCTGGCCCTCGCGAATCAGGCCCTTGCTGATGGCTCGGTGGGCCAAAACCGGGACGGCCAGTCGCTTGATGTCGTCGGGAACCACGAACGCTCGCTGTTCGAGCAGGGCGTAGCATTGAGCGGCTCGGTACAGCGTCAACGCCCCGCGTGTGCTGATCCCCAGCGAGAGTTCCGGGTGCGTTCGGGTCGCATGAACAATCCGCAGCAGATACTCGTTGATTGAGTCATCGACACGAACGTCGCGGACCGCCTGCTGTAACTCCGCAAGCTGTTCGAGCGTCATGACCGGCTGCAACGCTTCGACCGGCTCGCCACCGCGATGGCTGGTGAGGATTTCCTTCTCGACGGCCAAATCCGGGTAGCCAATGTCGATGCAGAGCATGAACCGGTCGAGCTGGTTTTCTGGCAGCGCAAACGTCCCCTCGAACTCGAACGGGTTCTGCGTCGCCAGCACAAAGAACGGTCGCTTGAGTGCGTAGGTTTGCCCCTCGATCGAGACCTGCAGCTCGTTCATCGCCTCCAGCAGCGCTGACTGCGTGCGGGGCGTCGTGCGGTTGATCTCGTCGATCAGCAGGATGTGCGAGAAGATCGGACCTTGCCGGAACTCGAACTCGCCCCGATTCGGCAGGTACACGCTGCTGCCGAGAATATCGCTGGGCAACATGTCTGGCGTGCATTGCAGCCGCTTGAATCCACAGTTGAGGCTCTTGGCCAACGCCTTGGCGAGCGACGTCTTGCCGACCCCCGGAGCGTCCTCAATCAGGATGTGCCCTTCCGCCAGGAGCGCGACAATGGCGAGATGCACCGGCTCCGGCTTGCCCAGCAACGCCTTGGCGACGTTCGCTTCGAGGGCCTTGATCCACGCGAAATGTTGTTGCGACACAAGTGCTCCCGACAGGTTGAGGAATAAGCAGTGCGGGAGGGAAGATAGAGGATGTGCTCGTCGGCTTCATCTCTGCTTGTCGGACATCATCTAGTCGGCGAGCCACGTCGCTCCCAGACTGCGAGCCCGCCCAACAAGATTCCAACGACTGCCGCAGTCACCAAACCGGTCGCCAGTTTGTGCGACGAAACAATGACGGCCATGAGAACACCGCTCAACAGAGTGAGATTCAACCACGTCACGACTCCCAAACCGCCGGGCAGAAAGCGTCGAGCGGCTCCCGCCTTGCCTCGGAATTCGTTGAGTGTCACGGCCAGCACAACCAACACTCCGACGATCAAACCTTGAAACTCATCGGGCTGAGTCTTCACCGTCTTCGCGACCGAGTCGATGACGACTCGCAGAAACAACGCACCCAGTGCGATCCCCGGAATTGTGCCGATGCCGCCGGCGAGGCTGCATCCGCCGACCACGCTGGCCGCGATCGCGTTCAATTCGTAGCCGATCCCAGCGGATGCGGGATTCGCGACACCGACGAAGCTCGTAAAGAGCACGCCCATCAGAGCCGCCGTCATCGAGCTGTAACAATACGCCAACCATTTCAATCGCTCGGTGCGGATGCCGCTCAGCCGAGCGGCCGCTTCATTGCCCCCCATCGCGTAGAGATGCCGGCCCGTTACTGTCTTGCTGAGGACCAGCCACGTCACCCCGGCCACGATCAAGAAGATCGCCAACGGCGCTTCCCAGGAAGTTCCGAGACCGCGAAAGAATTTGTCGGAGATGTAAATCTGAGTGTTCCGCGTGCCGGTCACCGTTTGCGTGACGTCCTGCATCACCACACGCGAGAGACTTCGCAATCCGACCAGCGAGGCCAACGTCGCCACAAACGGAGGCAAACGGACGACCGTGATCAGCCAGGCATGCAGACTGCCGACCATGAACGCCGCTCCCATCGTTCCCGCAAACGAGGCCGCCAATATCCAGCGCGGCAAGTCGGTCATGATCGGCGTGCCACGCGCATCAACCGGTGCCAGCGCATACGCGATTGAAGCGAAGACGGTCCCGCTAAACGCGATCATCGAGCCGGCCGACAGATCAATCCCGCCAGAGAGAATGACCACGGCGGCTCCCAGAGCCAAAATCCCCAACTGCGCGCTGTACAACAAAATGGCCTGCGCATTGTCGCTGGGAGCACGAAAATAAGTGTGCTTCGGATCGATCCACGTCGCCAGCAAGATCACCACGACGATCGCGACGATCAACGAAAACTCGGTGCGGTGCTGCCGCAAGAATCGGACAAGAGGTGAGACATCGTTCGATTGAGCCATGTTTCCGACTAGCGTGGAATATCGAATGACCAAGGTCCAAATTTCAATGTCCAATGAAATCCCAAGCTCAAATGTCCAAAACTCGAACGCGAGAATTCCTCATTGAGCGAAGAGATCAAATCAACGGCTCATTGGTCATTGGAATTTGGTCATTCATTGGACATTGGGATTTGGAACTTGGGATTTCCCCTACGAGCCGGTGAGCTTGTACTTCTCAAGCCACTGCTTGAATTCGTCGAGCTTCAAGTACTCGGTCTTCTCGCCAAATTGGTCACGCTTCAGCGGCGAGCCTTCGTTCGGGACGATGACCTTCAGCCCCGTGTCGAGGATGTCGCCATCCTTCGCATCGCGATTGGGGAGCATTTCCTTCACGGTCGCCTCGTCGTTTTTGACCATGGCTCGCAAGAGGCGAACTCCCTGATAGCCCATTTGATATGGGTTCTGAACCACCATCGCGTCGAGCATCCCTTCGCCCATTCCCAGGATCGCGGGTGGATCGGCGTCAAAGCCAATGAGCTTCAGCTTCTCACGAGCGTTCGCCTGCTTGACGATGTCGATAATCGCCGGCGTGTTGTACGACCAGATGCCGGCGAGCAATGCCATGTCCTCGTGACGACTCAGAGCGTCTTTGACATTCGTGCGTGCGACTGCCTCGTCGCCGCCGTCTCCCAGGTTCTCCGCTTGGACAAACTTGTCGCCGGCCCCTTGCGCGAGACCACTGATTCGTTCTTGAGCATTCGCCGCGTTCTTCAGTCCGACGAAGGTCGCATATTTCCCGCCGTTCGGCAGCAAGCCCTTCGCGGCCACGCCGAGTTCTCGGCCACCGACGATGTTGTCCGTTCCGAGGTAGGCGAACCGGCTATCACGAGCCGTCTCACGATTCACGTCGGAGTCGATCGTGACCACTTTGATCCCGGCCTTCTGAAGCTTCCGCAGTTCTTCGGGAATCGCTTCGTTCAACGCATCCGTCACCGAGATCGCCACAGCGACAACGTCGGTCGCGCTGGCGTACTGCCGCAACTTCTCAATCTGCCCCTCCGCCTTGAAGTCGTTTCGATCGACCACGACTTTAAAACCATCCGCCGCGCAGTTCAGTTCTTTCTCCGCGTCCTTCGCGCCAGCCGCCGCCGCGTCCCAGAACGGCGCGTTGCCGTTCGTCAGCACAATGATTCGCTTCAGATCGAGACTCGAAGAAGCGTCACCCAACTGCGGCTTCGGAGCACCGCTTCCCGAAGGAGTCGATGAATCGCCTCCGCAACCGATGATCGTTCCCAACAAAACCAAGCAGACAGAAAACCGCATCGCGGCGAGACGATTCAGACGCATGACCAGACTCCTCAAACAAGATGTGGGAAAGGTCGGGACGATATCGGCCGGTGCGGGCGAATTCAAAGTCTGCGGCGAAGCCGCGGCTACGTTGAAAACGCCGCTGTCAGCATTCGGCGATAGTCCGCTTCGGAGTGCGAAAAAATCTGCTCGAACTGAGCCGCATCGACCACGCCCCGTTGGAAGCGGCGTTTCTCGAAGACCGGCATCGTCAGGCCGGTGACCGCCTCAACGCCACGGCGGACGATCTCTCCCTTGAGCGCGTACAACCGCGAGTGATCCCAGTCGGTCAGCTCGATGAACGGAATCCCTTCGGCGACATCAATCACGTTCGGCAACGCATACGGGCTGAAGCCGACGAAACCGCACGCGCGAGCCGGGGCGGCCGTGCGAATGTGGCCTCGGCTTTGTCCGCCGGAGTAGGTCAGCGAGTGCTTGATCGCCTCGACCCCCCAGCCTTCTTGATACAGCATCGTGTTGTTGAGCACGCTGCGGATCGTCAGTTCGGGGTTGTCTTCGATCGGATAGTCCTTGAGGTTCTCGTCGCCACCATCTCCGTCGGCGAGATACTTCCAATCGAGATACCGCTGACGAATGCCGCGACAGAGCGCGAATGCCATCGTCGCCGATTGCACATCGAGCGGTTTGTAGTCTTCGATGACGCGAATCGTCTCGGCAACATTCAGCTCGTTACTCGGCACATCAATGACTTCGAGGAACAGTCCGAGATCGAGATCATCGAGGAAGCGAGTGGCCTGAGCGACGTCAGAGGAGTGGGGAGTGCGGAGTGCGGAGTGGCGAGTGGAAGCATTCGCATCACTCCCCACTCCGCACTCCGCACTCCCCACTACGTTCAACGTAAACGCCTTCAACCGCGCCGGCGATTCCCCGCGTCGCAGCAGCAGGTGGTGCAACACAAGGAACAACGCTCCGCTGTCGATGCCGCCGGAGAACAACACGCCAATCGGTTCGCGACGGTCGATGCCATTGAGCCACTTGTCGCACTCGGCAGCCAGCGTGCCGATGTACGCCGCGCCGATCTCGTCGAGATTGGTTGAAAGCCGATTCCGTTGTGGAGCAAAGAACCGAGTCAGCGTCGGACTCGGATCAGGACAACCGAGCAACGCGATCTCGGTCAGATGGTGCGCGGGGACCATCCGGGAGTAGGACGGATGAAACTGATCTCCGTAACCTTCTGCCTTCAGCCAGGCGGCGATCTCATCGATCCGTTCGGCGATGATGAGGCAAGGCCCCTCGGCCCGCTTGGCCAGGAAGTACCGCATCGGCCGGCCAATCGACCGCGCCATGCGGACGAGATTGCCGCGCTTCGCCCACAACGCGAATTGCCCGTCGATCTCGCGGATGCGAGCGGGATCTCCGGACTCGACTCGCTCGGTGGCTTCGGCGACCGACATATTCAGCAGCACGTTGCCGGCGGGGTCCAACAGATCGACAACTCGTTCGACGTAAGCGTGGTGCATGGCAACCTCGACTTAGGAAGGAAACTCGGCGGCATTCTGTTGCTCTGTTTCGCGGATTACAACACGCCTCGAACTCGCACGGCCACAAACGAAACAGGCGAGCGGGGCGGCGCAAGCCCCCCGGTCTGGCAGCCAATCAACCGGGCACTTACGCCGCCCCGCTCGCCTGGATGTTTTCCGATCGGTCGCGCGTTACAGGAGGAATCGTCTCAT
The DNA here is from genome assembly GCA_005778115.1 of Planctomyces sp. Lineage (GTDB taxonomy): Bacteria > Planctomycetota > Planctomycetia > Planctomycetales > Planctomycetaceae > SXKJ01. The sequence goes on from SXKJ01000513.1 coordinate 9,630, forward strand.
GACTGAAGAACGCAAGTCACGTCCGTGGCATTGGGTTATTGTGGGATTGATCGTGTTCGGCGTGGTGACGATCGTCGTCTTGCGAGGCCGACCGATTGGCAACGAGAAGATCGTGAAGGTTGATGTCGTGCGCGCTGTGGAACTGAAGAACGACGCAATCGCGTTGATGGAGAATTGGCGATTCGATCTGTCCGCCGAGAAGCTGTCCGAATTGGAAACGCTTGTTCCCGACGAGCCGCTGGTACGCAGGAATCGAGCGATCGCCGCTGTGTTGGCTGTCTCGCCGGAAGGGATCGACAAGACCCGCGAGCGAGAGGCGTATGACCGAGGGCTGATCCGTGCGACTGAGGCGGTCGCGAAGCTGCTGGCTGCCGAGCCGGAGTTGCCGATCGCCCATCTGCTCGCCGCGCGATTGGCCGAGCAGAACGGCGAGTTCCGCGCCGCTATCGACCATCTGGAGAAGGCTGCGAAGTTGTCCAACAGAGCGGCGGCCTTCGAGGCGGAGGTCTATCTCGTGTCCCAAAGAGGACAAGACCCGGAATTGGAAGCTCGTGGCATCGCGGCTCTGCAACGAGCGGCGAAAGCCAACACGGATAATCTGTGGTTGCTCAGCGAGTCGATGATCGCGCAAATCAACGGCCATCAGGAGGAAGCCAAAGTCACGCTGGCTCACTTGCGAGAAACCAGTCAGCCGTTTGTCGAATTCATCGAGCAGCACTACCGCGTGAATATCACCGACTTGATCGACAGGGCGACCGCCGCCGTCGAACAGAAGAATTGGGACGTTGCCATTCGCAACGTGCGCATCGTGTCAAACGTGCTGCGGCCAGAGATTGCCACGAAGCTCGACCTGAAACGAGTCGTCAAGCATCCGTTGGAGTACGTCCTTTTCGACTTCTCGCCGGAGTGGCAAAAGCAACACGGCGATGCCGCCAAGACATCGCAATCCGTCGCGGCCGCACCGATCGAAGTCACGTTTGCGGAAGCCGACGCCGCCGATCAACTGCCGCCGCTGGCCGGCATTCGTGACGTGAAGATTGCCGACTTCGATCTCGACGGCCGCTGGGACGTGATCGTGCTGCTCAACGGCCAAGTCATTGTGTATGGCCAGTCGGACGATCCGAAATCTCGTTGGGTGACGCTGTGCGAAGCGGTCGTCCCCAGCGGCCTGACGAAACTGGTCGCCGCCGATTTGGACCGCGATACAGAAGAGACTCCAGAGGACCACCGATTCATCGGGCAATTGAGCGGCAAGGCGCTAGCCGCCGGTCATTCGCAGACGGCGACACCGGCGGCTAGCACCGTGCCGCTCACAGAACCAACCGAGGGCCTAACGCCCCCCACTCGCCAAGGTGAGGATGAGACGATCGGTGCCGCCGCGATGGCCGAGGATGCCGACATCGACCTGTTGGTCTACGGCGAGGACGGTGTGATCTTCCTGAAGAACGTCTACGACGCCGCGAAGAAAACTCGTTCGCTGGCGGCACTCCCGCAAGAGGCGACGTTCGAGGCATTGCGCGGTGTCTTGGCGATTGCTCCGGCGGATATCGACCACGACGGCGATCTCGATCTGATCGTCTCAACGGCGACTGGCATGTCGATCTGGCAAAACAACGACAGCCGCGAACACACCAGGTTCGCCGACATCTCGTCGCGATCATCTCTGCCGCCAGCCGAACTCAAAGCAACGGTGTTGCTGCCGGTCGATTGGAATTTTGATGTGCAAACCGACGTGCTTCTGACAGGACTACACACCGACAATCCTGGCTGGCTAGAAAACATTTCGCACGGTCGTCTGCGCTGGCGGGAGTTTCCACGAGATTACCGCCAAATGGCACATTGTGTCTCTCTGCATTTAATGGAGTTGCGGACGAGTCCATTAGGTTGGCAGTTGCTAGGTGCTGGAGATCATCCTTCGCGAGAGAACCTTTCAACGGCACCGGGGGATCCCGTCATCAGGCATGCGATCTGTCATGACATTGATAAGGGATGGACCGGGCCGAGTGATGGAACTTTACTGGCAGACTTTGACAACGACGGAAAACGCGAACCTCTCACATGGCGTTTCGGCTTCGTCTGGATCAATGGGACATTTCAATTGAGATTGAAGAACGATTCTCGCATGGTCACGTGCGAAGTCGCCGACTTCGATGCCGATGGCGATGAAGATGTGCTCGTCGTGACCGATCAACGAGCCATTTGGAATCGCAACGACGGCGGCAACAAGAATGATTGGATCGACCTGTCGATCCGCGCCGACAAGGACCGCAAGCCGCAACGGGATGCCGAGCGGACTAACATTCATGGCGTGGGCAGTTGGCTCGAACTGCGAGGGGGCGGCTTGCCGGAGATGCCGGGACGCAAACAGCACGTTCGCATCGTGACAGGGCAATCGACGCACTTCGGTCTCGGTTCCGCCAAGCAAGTCGATGCGGCACGGATCGTCTGGACGAACGGCGTGCCACAGAACATTCTGCGGCCTCGTTCAGGTGAGGCGATTGCCGCTCAGCAGTTTTTGAAAGGCTCGTGCCCGTACCTATATCTCTGGGACGGCGAGCGCTGGGTCTTCGACACCGATTGCCTCTGGGCCGCGCCGATCGGACTGCAACTGGCCGAAGGAGTCATGGCTCCGGCCCGCGAATGGGAGTACCTCAAGATCGACGGCGACCGACTCCGCGAATCGAACGGTGAGTACCGCGTGATGCTCACCGAAGAACTTTGGGAAGCCGCGTACTTCGACCAAGTCGAACTGCTGGCGGTCGATCACCCGGCCGACGTCGAATTCTTCAGCAACGAGAAAGTTGGCCCGCCAAGCATCTCGGAATTCAAACTGCACCCGGTGCGAAAGCGACACACGCCCGTCGCTGCCCACGATCATCGCGGTCGAGATGTCCTGAGCAAACTCGCTCACCGCGACGAACAGTATCTCCGCGCGTTCGACAAGATCGTTCAGCAAGGTCTGACTGAAGAGCACTTCATCGAACTCGATCTCGGCGACCTCGGCGATGCGAAGAACGTGACGCTGTTCCTCACCGGCTGGATCTTCCCAACTGACACGTCGATCAACGTCTCGCTGTCGCAGAACCCGGATCGCGAGGGGCCGAAGCCGCCGTCGATTTGGCTGACCGATGTGAGCGGCGAATGGCGAGAAGCGATCCCCTACATCGGCTTCCCCGGCGGCAAGACGAAAACCATTGCAGTGGATCTATCGGAGGCGATTAGTCGATCGAACTCACCCCTCACCCCTCGCCCCTCGCCCCTCAAACTCCGCATCGTCACCAGCATGGAACTCTATTGGGACGAAATGTTCTTCACGGTCGATGAGTCACCGCTCGAACACACGCTGACGCCGCTACCGCTGCTGGGCGCGGACCTCCAATTCCGAGGCTTCGCCGCGCGCCAATCGCATCCAGAGTTCGGGCCGGAGCGATACGACGCTTCGCAAATCACAACAGAGACTCAGTGGCCCCCAATGGGCGGCAAATTCACACGCTTCGGCGACGTGACCGAGTTGCTCAAAGAGTCCGACGACCGCCTCGCGATCCTCGGCGCGGGTGACGCGGTGACGATTCGCTTCCGAGCCGATCAAGCACCGAAGCTCCCGCCCGGTTGGAAGCGTGATTTCATCATCCACAACGTGGGCTACGACAAAGACGCGGACCTCAACACCGTCTACGGCCAATTCGTCGAACCGCTCCCGTTCCGAGCCATGCGCGGCTATCCCGATCCCACCGGGGCTCAATTCCCTGACTCGCCGATTCATCGCGCGGATCAACAGCGTTTTCAAACGCGTGAACAATCTCGCCGAGCATTTTGGCTCGGCCGATGAAATAGCACGACGCGCAAGCGAGTGGTCTCGATGCGTACCACTCGCTTGCGCGTCGTGCTAATTGCTGCTCAGGTGCGTTAGCCAGGCTGCGCCGGCTTGAGCTTCGTCTCGACTTCTTGAATCTCATCCCGCAACTTCGCCGCGCGTTCGTAGGCTTCGTCCGTGACCGCCGCCTGTAGCTCTTTGCGCAGCTTGATCAGCCGGAACTGTTCCTGGCTCGACTCGCTGGTCTGATGCGGAGCTTTGCCGCAATGTTGTGTGTCGTCGTGGATGTTCTTGAGCAACTCGTTCAATTCGGTCTCAAAGACCTTGTAGTCGTGCGGGCAGCCCAGCCGCCCTTGGGTCCGAAACTGGCGGAAAGTGATGCCGCAGTGCGGGCACGCTACGTCATCGGCGGCATCGAGTTGCTCGTCGGCGGAACTCAGCGTCAGGCCGTCCTCATCCGTCTCCTGGCCAGAGTTCAAATACTTCTGCGCACACGTTTCGCAAAGATGAAGCTGCTGCACCTCACCTTTCCGAATCTCGGTGATGTGCAGAGTCGCAGGCTTGGAACACCGACGGCACTTCTTCATCATGTCACCCGTAAGAATAAACCGCTGAAACTCCGTTGAACGCGGCGATTGGATTCTAGTCGTCGCCTTTGCTTGGTCAAACGTGGTCGGTGATGGGGGAGAATTGCAAATTGAAAATTGAAATTTGCAAATTGCAAATTGAAGAGCAAGACGCTTTGCGATCACGCATCGTCTCGTCCGCCAATTCACAATTTGCAATTTGCAATTTGCGATTTGCAATCGCCCTCTTCCTCAAGACGCGGCAACCTTGAGGACACGTCATGCCCAACCATCTCCCCAACTTCGACACCTTCTGCCGCATGGCTCAGCAAGGGGACCTCGTGCCGGTCTATCGGCAGTTGGTCGCCGACACGCTGACGCCGGTCAGTGCCTTCTGCAAATTACAATCGGGCTCGTGCGCGTTCCTGTTCGAGAGCGTCGTCGGCGGCGAAAAGATCGGACGCTACAGCTTCGTCGGCACCGATCCGTTTCTGCGAATGGAAGCGTTCGGCCACGAGATCTCGCTCACCGAATGCGGCGAAGACGGCCGGCCAGAGCGCGAGACTCGTCGCCATGTGGACGATCCTCTCAAAGAACTCGAATCGCTGATCGCCGGCTACCGAGCCGCCCCGCATCCCAAGCTCCCCCGCTTCTGCGGCGGAGCCGTCGGCTATGCCGGCTACGACATCGTCCGCTACGCCGAGCATCTCCCAAACGCACCGCTCGATGACCGCAAGCTGCCGGACATGTCCTTTGCGTTCTACGATCGCATGGTCATCTTCGATCACGTCCAGAAAACGATTTTGGTGGTCGGCCACGCCCGTACGAAGGGCCGCGATCTGCGTCAGGCTTACGATGAAGCCTGCGCCCGCGTCGATGAAACCTGCCAGCAACTGCAAACCGGCAAGGCCGATCTGACGCTCAACGACATCGACCTCACCGGCGAGCCGCAGTTGGCTTATCAATCCAACTTCACGCAACCTGAGTTCGAGGCCGCCGTCGAGAAGTGCAAGGAATTCATCGTCGCCGGCGACATCTTTCAGGTCGTGATCAGCCAGCGCCTGCAACTGGAGACCAAGGCGACTCCGCTCGACATCTACCGCGCCTTGCGCATCGTGAACCCCAGCCCTTTCATGCTGCTGTTGAAGACGCCGCACACCACGCTGGTCGGCAGCTCGCCAGAAATCATGGTCCGCGTCGAAGACGGCGAGGTCACGATCCGCCCGCTCGCCGGCACGCGCAAACGGGGAACCACTGACGAAGAAGACAAACGCCTCGAACAAGAACTCCTCGCCGATCCGAAAGAACGGGCCGAGCACGTCATGCTGGTCGATCTCGCCCGCAACGACGTCGGCCGAGTCGCTCAGTATGGCACCGTGAAACTCAGCGACGTGATGACCGTCGAGCGATACAGCCACGTCATGCACATCACTTCGAACGTCCAAGGCCAACTCGTCCCCGGCCTGACCGCGCTCGATGCACTGCGAGCCGGCCTCCCCGTCGGCACAGTCAGCGGTGCTCCGAAGGTGCGTGCGATGCAGATCATCGACGAACTTGAACCGACCCGCCGCGGCCCCTACGCCGGAGCGGTCGGCTACATCGACTTCACCGGCAATATGGATACCTGCATCGCCCTGCGAACGCTCGTGCTGCAAGGCAACACCGCCTACATCCAAGCCGGAGCCGGCATCGTCGCCGACAGCGTCCCAGAGAGCGAATACCACGAAACGCTCAACAAGGCGAAGGGGCTGCTCAAAGCGATCGACATCGCCGAACGGCAGTTGTGAGAGCAACGCGGAGACACCCGCGTCATACCATTGAACTGATGATGATCCGCCGAACGTGAATGAAGCGCTCGTCTGTGGTATTTCGAGTCGGTAAGATCGTTTTCGCGGCTGTAACTGCCAAAGGTTGTCAACTCAAGTGACGCGAGGTCGATCATGGAAACTGTTCTCGGCACATTTCGCGATGGCCAAGTCATCTTGGAACGCGAGGTCGATTGGCCCAACGGAGCTTCGCTGGAGGTTCGACTTGGCACGTCGCCTCATTCCGCTTCGCGACCAGACGGCGAAGACCGCTGCTTCGATGGTTCACGCCCGCCGAGCACACCCGCGGAAATTGAAGAATGGCTGAAATGGTTCGGCACGATTGAACCGTTTGATTGGAGCGATGCGGAGCGGAGCCGATTTGAGCAGGCATTGCACGAGTCTGATGAAATCTCGAAAGCGGACATGCTGAAACAGTGGTCCGTCGATGGAGCTTCGGCGTGAGACGTTACCTTCTGGATTCAGGCATCGTCTCGGATTGGATCGACCGTCGACACTCCGTGGATCGGCGAGTTGCCGAGGCACTGCGGCGCGGCGATCGCATCGGCATCGGGACTCCCGTCATTGGCGAGTTGTGGGGCGGCGTCGAATTCAGCAGCACCTCCGAACGCAATCGAGCCAACCTCGCGCGTGCCGTGTCCCGAGTCACTCGCTGGGTCTTCGACGAACAAGCGGCGCGCGAATACGGGCGGCTGTACGCAGACCTTCGCCGGCGTGGCAGAATCATTCCACAGATCGACCTTCAGATTGCCGCCATCGCCTTGTCGCTCGGCAATTGCACGGTGGTCACGAAAGACTCCGACTTTCAAGCGATCCCCGGCTTGGATGTCGAGGACTGGTCGAAGCCGTGACCGAGCCACGTTGAGGCAGAAGTCTGGTCCGCCGAGATGGCGTCGAGCCGTAGGTTGGGACTCCGTCCCGCCCCGCTTGTGACCCTCGAACGCACGAGTCTTTGTGGCATCGGTCATGTATCCCGACTATGCAATTCGGTCGGGACGGAGTCCCAACCTACGGCTTCCATTCGCGGGCGAATTGGAGGGCGCGTTGGTGGACTGGGCTCGGTGAGGTTCTGGTCCGCCGCGATGGCGTCGAGCCATTCGGTCGGGGATTGGCCTTGGGCTCGTCCGCCGCGGCGTCTGGATCAGACTCAGGGCCTCACGCTGTTGTGGCCGGTCTCCTGACCGAGCCACGGTTCGTTGACCGATCGGTCTCCTCGTTCGAACGGAAGACATTTCGACTGCCACACGGCTTGACCGTTCGGGGAGACCTTCAGTTTTGTGTGTTGCGCGGCGTCGAAAGATCCATGAATGAGGAAAAATTGCCTCTGCAGCACGTCGAAAGGCGTCTGCATCAGGAGAAAGACTTCTTGCAGCAGGAGGAAAAGCACATGAATGAGAAGAAATGAAGTCTGCCGCGCATGGAAAGGCGTCTGCTGCGCCTCAAATGGCCTCTGCTGCGCGTCGAGAGGCATCTGCTGCGCTAATAATTTGCTCTGACGCGCGAGGAATTAGCACTGTATGGCCAGGAATGGCTGATGATTGCCAAGGAAAGCCATCTGCATGGCCAGGAATCGCCTCTGCATGGCCGTCGGACATGAGTTCTCGCCAATCAGCAGCGATTTCCTCACGATCATCGAGGAGATTGAGCGTGTCAGCGGCGAATTCCTCGTCAGCATCGCCTCTTCATCGCCAATCATGCCTCATTTCTCGCCAATCAAGACAACGACCTGGACACGCACGGTCAACAATTTGGACTACGACGCCCAAGTCAGCACGACGCGCGGGCGAGTGATCGTTCGAGAACAA
>SXKJ01000514.1 GCA_005778115.1 Planctomyces sp.
AACCAAAGATTCCCACAAGCATCGTGCTCTTCACGGGTGCCTATTTGTTGCCGGCGATCGCTGCTGCCGTCTGGACGCAAAATGGGGAGTTTGTGTTTTATTGTGCTGTCATGCTGATTCAGGCGGTGCTGGTAGTCGTGACGCACCGACGCAGCGGGTTCAGTCCGCGCGTGTTGTGGGGCTTAAGTCTTTGGGGACTGGCCCACATGGTCGGTGGACTCGTGCCAGTGCCAGAGTCTTGGCCCATCAATGGCTCCATCCGAGTCGTCTACAGTTGGTGGATCATTCCGGATCGATTGAAATACGACCAAGTCGTCCACGCTTTCGGCTTCTACGTCACGGCGTTTGTTTGTTGGCAAGGGCTGACTGCCATCGTTTGCGACCTGCATCCTGCTCGTCACTGGCAACCGACTTTTGGCTCCTTGCTGCTTTGCGTCGCTGCGTCCACTGGGTTCGGAGCGCTCAACGAAGTGATCGAGTTCGTGGCGACGCTGCTGGTGCCGAAGACGAACGTCGGAGGCTATGTGAATACTGGCTGGGACTTGGTCTCGAATCTCGCAGGAGCAATCGCTGCGGCGTTTTGGATCCGACTGGCCTGGAAGCCGCCGACCCCAAATCAAAACCCAACCAACATCTGAAGGAACTCAAGAGTGACTCGCATCGTTGATTTGACAACCCACGACATACGTTTTCCCACCTCGCGCAGCCTCGATGGCTCGGACGCGATGAACCCGGACCCGGATTACTCGGCCGCGTACGTTGTGCTGAAGACCGATCATCCCGCTGGCCTGGAAGGTCACGGCCTGACCTTCACGATTGGGCGAGGCAACGACCTCTGCGTGCAGGCGATCGAGGCGATGCGTCATCTGGTGGTCGGGCACACGCTCGAAGAGTTCACGGCCGACATGGGACGGTTCTGGCGGCATGTGACCAGCGACAGCCAACTCCGCTGGGTCGGACCGGAGAAGGGAGTCATTCATCTGGCAACGGCGGCGGTCGTCAACGCCGTGTGGGATCTGTGGGCCAAGGTCGCCGGAAAACCACTCTGGCAATTGCTGTGTGATATGTCGCCAGAAGAGATCGTGAAGTGCATCGATTTTCGCTACATCACCGACGCGCTCACGCCCGGCGAGGCCATCGAATTGCTGCGAAAGCTCGAGTCCACGAAGGCGGGGCGCATCGCTGAGATGCAGCGCGACGGTTATCCGAGCTACACGACCTCGGCTGGCTGGCTGGGCTACGACGACGACAAGCTGCGACGGCTGTGTCGCGATCTGTCGGCTCGCGGCTGGACGCACTTCAAAATCAAAGTGGGCCGAGATCTGCAAGACGACATCCGCCGCTGCCGCATCATTCGCGAAGAGATCGGCTGGGACCGTCGCCTGATGATGGACGCCAACCAAGTTTGGGACGTCAGCCAAGCCATTGCCTGGATGAAGCAGCTCGCCGAGTTCAAACCGTGGTTCATCGAAGAGCCAACCAGCCCCGACGACGTACTCGGCCACGCGGCGATTGCGAAGGCGATTGCCCCCATCCAAGTCGCCACCGGCGAGCACTGTCAGAACCGAGTCCTCTTCAAACAATTCCTGCAAGCCGGCGCGATCGGCGTATTGCAGATTGATAGCTGCCGTGTCGGCGGCGTGAACGAAATCCTGTCCGTGTTATTGATGGCCGCGAAGTTCGACATCCCGGTCTGCCCTCACGCCGGCGGCGTCGGCCTGTGCGAGTACGTGCAACACCTCGCGCTGTTCGACTACATCGCCATCAGCGGCTCACTGGAAAATCGCCTCTGCGAATACGCCGACCATCTTCACGAGCACTTCGTCAATCCGCTCGTGATGCAGCACGGCCACTACATGCCGCCAACCGCTCCCGGCTACAGCATCACCATGAAGCCGGAGTCACTTGCGGAGTTTGCATTTCCCAGCGGTGCCGCATGGCGGTGACGGGGGCGTCTTCCACGCATCACGGTAGGTCCGAAATTCCGTCGGTTGATTCAGCGGGACGCGTGAACTGTGAAAGGTATTTGCGAAAGTTCCATAGCCTGTTCCCTCGGCGTCGGAAGAGACTCACGTCGGCTGGAGTCGGATAAGTGTCGTAGCCTCCGCCGGTTTGGGGTTCAAACGTCGCTTGTTCGGTTCTGACGTTCTCAACGACCCGACTCAGAAGCCGCGCGGCGTGCCGGAACACAAGACAATCCATCTCCACGAGGGACATCTCACGGGGAACGGGGATCTCTTCGCGACACAGGATGGGGCCAACATCGATTCGTTCATCAACGACCGCATGAATCGTCGCGCCAATGGTCGCGTCCCCCTTCACCAGTGCCCAGAACGTGGGAAACGGTCCTCGACGAGCGGGCAGCAATCCGGGATGCACGTTGAGCAGTCTTCCCGGAGGAACAGTTTCAATGACGGATGACTTTGCGATCTGATCGAAGTACGCCAGCACGATCAGATCCAGTTCGAGTGACCGAAGTTTCTCGACAAAGTCACGACTGTTGATGTCGGAGATGTGAACCAGCGGGATCTTGTATTTCCGGGAAACTTGCTCCACCGAGTAGACGGCCTTTGGTCTTCCGAGAAAGCGATTCACAACATCCGTCAGCCACAGCAGCGGATAGAAAACGACCAGATGCAGGCCGTTGTAGACGGTGAACCGCCAACCGGTGCGACGGAGATTGTGGCACAACTGCTTCACAAAGGAGCCGGACTTGCCACCAAATCGCCGTGACGCGCCCAGGAGAACCACTTCGTGGGCGTGCTGACTCACAAACTCGTGAATGCCGACCGCCGAAAACAGACTGTCGAGAGTTAAAATGGCAATTCGCACTTTGAACGTCACTCCGCAGCCGACGCAACGGCTGAAACCATCTCGATCAGCGTTCTCTCCGGTTGCACCACTGTCTCGCGCTGGCAATCCACGCCCATCTGACTTTTGTGATCTCGCACTTGCCGACTTGTGAGAAACGGACGACCTCAACGACCGAAGCTAGGCAGTCGCCAGTTCACATGAGACGCATTGTAGACGATCAGTCGAGCTTTGCCGCTGACAGGATCGATCTCCAATTGTTCCGTTTCTTCAATCGTGAATTTCACGGAGTGATCCATTCGCTTCTCCACCAGCCAATTTCGGATGGCGTTTTCAACGTCTCGCAGAGTTTGCAGGCGTGCGTCAGTCGTCATTTTCGAGGGAAGTTGTACTCGAATGACAAGCCGATCCACCTCCACCACAAAGATTTGTAATCCCAACAATGTCTGGGTTGGCAGGTACGCGAGAGACAGCGGTGTGACCAGTTCGAGCAGATCTTCGTTGTTCCTCAACTCGAAGGATCGCTCTTGTCGTCCGGAAATGTTTTGCAGCCACCGAAACGGAGAGGCGGGGCGTTCTTCGTTCACCACCAGCACGTCGTCGATGCGGTAACGAATCAGAGGGATCGTGCGATTGAAGATGTTCGTCACGAGCACATGCGTTGGGAACAGCTCAAAAACTAGGTCGTCTTCAAACAACATCAGGCCGTCCGATGAATCAGCGGCCCCCAGAAAGAGAGTTTCGCAGGAGGCATAAAGATCGATGACGCGGGCCTGAAATGTCTCTTCAAGCTGACGACGAACTGCAGGCCGCAGGACTTCGCCAGAACTGCACACAAATCGCGGCCGCAAACGGAGCCGCTGGTGTTGCTGTTCCAGAGCCAACATTCTCAGGGTGCTGGCGTAACCCGAAAGAATCTGTGGCTGAAACTCGTTGAGCTGCGAGTCGATCTCTTGGACGGTCAGATTCAAATCGAAAGGGCGGCAGTCGAAGAACAGTCGATTTGTTCGTCTTCGGCCAGTCATGGCCAGACTGACTCCCGCGAAGTGTTGATCCGTGATGGCGACAAAGGCAACTCGGCGCTTCCAACGCAGTCCCGGAATGAGTCGATTCTCATGGCTACATCCTCGAATCCATTCGCGCGGCGTGAACGCCATGTATCCGGGAGTTCCTGTCGTCCCGGAGGTTCTCAGCACATAAAAGCGGCCATCCAATAGCTCGATTGGATCGCGTGACCTTTCAACAAACTCGGCGACTCGTGAGCGAGTGATCGTGGGTTCGGTCGCGATCCGATCAAAATCGCGAATGAAGATTGTCTTGGTCAACTCGGGAAAATCCGCGAGGCGACAGCGGTCGATATCGAGCCGACGGCCGGCTGCGACGTCGGCAAAGTACGGTGACTGCTGAACCGCGAATTTCACCAGACGACGAAACATCGTCGCCTGTCGAGCCTCTAATTCTTTACGAGTCCAGCATCCGACGCGTTGACGATCCCAAAAGTCACTCAGCCACCACAAGCTTTCCCGAAACAGTCCGAGGCTTGGACCTGCCCAAGGATTGCGTGCGCTGGGTTAAGAGTGGGACTGATGGATTGACACGGAACAGGTTCCTGAGAATCAGGCCGCAGGCCTGGGGATTGGCGGCGGGGGGCATTTTCCGCCGCGCGCAGTCGACTCAATT
>SXKJ01000515.1 GCA_005778115.1 Planctomyces sp.
GACTTCGGATGGCGTTTGCGGGCGGTCATTGGGATTGGTCCGCAGCATGTCGGTGACTAGATCGTCGAGGTCCGAGTGCGCTTCGGCTCGCAGCGCGCTGACCGACGGCGGGATCGTGGTGATGCGGGCCATCAGTTTTTCCATGACGTTGTTGCCTTGGAACGGCAACTCGCCGGTGATGAGTTGGAACAGCGTGCAGCCCAAACCGAAAATGTCCGAGCGAATGTCGGCATGTTTGGCGCTCATCGCTTGTTCGGGAGAGATGTAATCGGCGGTCCCCATGACCGCTCCGGTTTGAGTTACCTCGTGCAACGAAGAGGACTCGGCAGCAATGTGGGCGAGGCCGAAGTCGAGAATGCGCGCGTGAGGGGTCAGGAAATCGGGCTCAGGAACGACCAGGATGTTGTGCGGCTTGATGTCGCGATGCACCAGTCCCTGCTCGTGAGCGTACTGCAAGCCGAGCGACGTCTGGCGAATGACCTCGCACGACCAACTGACCGGCAGCGGTGACTGGTCGCGCATGATCGCATCCAGGTCACGGCCGGGCAGAAACTCCATGACCAGGAAGTGGCAACCATCGGCGACACCGGAATCCAACGTCGTGACGATGTGCGGATGATCGAGCGTGGAGGCGGCTTCCACCTCTTGCAGATACCGCTTCACCCCTTTCGGATTGCCGAGGCGAGTCATGATTTTGAGGGCGACCAATCCGCTCGACGACGAATTAGATGCAAAAGACGAATCCGTACCGCGACCGTCAGGGAGCGGCCCGGATCGCCCTCCGCGCGGGCCACTCCCTGACGGTCGTGGTACGGTGAGCGTGTTGGTCGTCGCCGTCATTGGCTCGGCGAGGAATACCAGGCCCATCCCGCCTCGGCCGATTAGATTGAGCAGCCGGTAATTTCCGACTCGCAGTTGCTCTTGTCCTTCGAGCAATTGCGTCGCTTGCCAGCGTGTCAGCCAGCGTTGCGTGACCAACCAATTGCCCAACTCGCGCGGAGTTTGCAGCGATTGGGCCACCTCCGACAAGTCTTGAATTTGTTCACGCGAGAGCAACTCACTCCGATTGAGCCTCAAGAGAAACTCATCGACCGATTCCATTCGTGGCATCGACTGATCCTTGGCCCGTGGTTGTTCGGAATCTGATGCGGTAGCGTACCAGCGGCTTGATCGTTTCCAAGCTCGGCTTTGAACGTCGTGAGCGTGAGGACTCAGCCAATGGCGCGGCAGACATGGGACGAAGAGGACGACTGGGACGCCGAAGACGTTGATGGCGACGACGATGGCGAATCAACGATTCCTTGTCCGTACTGCGGTTGTGAAGTCCATGCCGATTCACCGCGTTGTCCGTCGTGTGAGAACTATCTGTCGCTGGAAGACGCGCCGCCGAAACCGACAGACAAACCGTGGTGGGTGCTGCTGGGTGCGGGCTTGGGGTTGCTGGTGTTTCTGAGTTGGTTGTTCCTGTGAACTGGCCGAGATAAACCGTGCGGTCGCGTGCAGCGTTTCACACATGCTTCATAGGCGAGCGGGGCGGCATCAGCCCCCCGGTTTTTAGTCATCGCAACAAGTACCGGGGGCTGACGCCGCCCCGCTCGCTAATTGTTGGAGAACACCATGCGTTTGCGAATCTCGATGACGTTGATTTCCCTCCTGACTGCCTCACTGGCCATGGCCGACGAGGCTGACCCGCGCAGGCCGGCGGCGATTCACACTCAGGACGTGCCCGTCGTTTCGGCGGTAGTTGTCGCGAAGCTCTCGCAGTATCAGAACACGCGAGCCGCCGCATTTCGTGGTTGGGGACCGAATGGGAACGGGATGTTGATTTCGACTCGCTTCGGGAACTCGGCCCAATTGCATCGCGTGTCTCAGCCTGGCGGGCGGCGAGAACAAATCACGTTTTTCGATGAGCCTGTCGCCGGTCGATTCATCCCCGGAGTGAGTGACGGCGCGTTGCTGCTTTCGGTCGATAGTGGTGGCAACGAGAACGCTCAGTTGTGGCTGTCGGATCAGCAGAAGTTTCAGACGCGGCTGTTGAGCGATGGGAAGTCTCGCAATCTCGTCGGAGCTTGGCGGGCCGATGGTTCGGCGGTGATCGTGGCCAACAATCGCCGCAACGGAAAGGACATGGATCTCTATCGCGTCAATCCGCGCAAGCCTGATTCCTTTGAACTGCTGATGGAGGCCAATGGACAGACTTGGGAAGCGGACGATTGGTCACGCGACGGCAAGTGGCTGGTGTTGCGGCGGTATGTCTCGGCAAATGAATCGTATGCCGCGCTGTTCGACATCGAGAAAAAAGAACGGATGGATTTGCCGCTGCCGACCGAGGGAAAGGCGGCGATCGGCGAATTGGCATTCTCGCCGGATGGCCGAGCGGTTTATCTCACGACCGACGCTGGTTCCGAGTTCTTGCGGCTGGCGCGCCTGGACCTCGCCACGCGCGAATGGTCATGGCTGTCCGAAGGATTGAACTGGAACGTCGATGAAGTCGAAGTTGATCCGCGATCCGGCACGGTGGCGTTCCTCATCAATGACGATGGCATGAGCCGCCTGTTCTTGTGGAACCCCGCGACCGGCAAACGTCGTAGCGAATTCAGTCTGCCGCTGAGTGTGGTCAGCGGCCTGGAGTTTTCACCGAGCGGCACCTCATTGGGATTCACACTGGCACGGCCAGAGGCACCGGCCGAAGCCTATTCGCTGCGATTCTCTGACGGTGAACTCATCCGCTGGACGTTCAGCGAAGTCGGCGGACTCGATCCAGACTCGTTCGTCGCGCCGTCACGCATCCAGTTCAAATCGTTTGACGGGCGGCAGATTCCGGCTTTTCTCTACAAGCCGCGCACGGCGGGGTCGGGCGGCCCGCGCCGAGC
>SXKJ01000048.1 GCA_005778115.1 Planctomyces sp.
AGCGCACCGCAACGTCGGCATCATGACTCAAAAAAACTCATCGCAGCCTCCTTGCTACGTGGGACTTGTTACATCCACACAGTCGCAGGAGGCTGCGATTTTGTTAATCCGAATTGAACGGTATTGGGGCTAGCCGCGGGTTCTTTTCCTCGACCCGCGGCTAGCGCCTTGCGGCTCACGTATTCGTCTTCAACACGAATGGCGGAGAGTCTGTTTTCAGCATCGTTATCGTTTCTCGTCTCAGTCAATTTGCGAATGGGTCGTTTTCCTCGACGGGAATCTCCTTAGCCCCGCCGTTGATCTTCGGCGGATGGAAGAACAACGCCAACGCGACGGCGGCCGCGACGGCGGCAAAGAGCGGAACCAGGAACAGCCCGCGGAAGTCCGTGACGCCATCCTTGGTGAAGACCGTCTGAATCAGAGTGGGACAAACGGTGTTGGCCACGAGCGATCCGGCACCGAGGATCATTACATTGAATAAACCCTGAGCGCTCGAACGGACGTCTTTTGGAAAATACTCTTCCACGAAGATGTAGACGGTCGCGAAGAAGAAGGCGTAGCAGATGCCGTGCAGCACCTGCACGACGATGATCAGCCACGGATGTTCGGGAAAGAACGAGTACACCGCGAAGCGAGCTGCATGGCCGAGGACACCCAGAATCATGGTGGTCCGCCAGCCGAGATTTTTGAGCGTCATGCCGAGGACAAACATGGTCAGGATTTCCGCGATCTGACCGACGCTCATCACGGGCATGATCCAATTGCCTGGAATGCCGACGCCTCCAGCCGTCGTCGCGGCACCGAGAAAACTGCCGGTCCAATTGAAGTAGCAGTTATGCACGAACGCATCAACGAACGTGACCAGCCACAACACGAGCACAAACGGATGCCGCAGCAGTTTCGTGGCTTCCAACCAGGCGAGACTTTCTTCCTGGCCTTCGACTTTCACTTTCGGCGGCGTGTGCGGCAGTCCGAGGCTGAAGACCGCGAGAACCACCGAAGCCACTCCGGCCACGATGTAGGTCCACTTTGTGCCATTCTGAAGAGCCTCACCTGTCAGCCCGTTTTTCAGCACTGTTTCCAACCATCCGACCAGCCCTTCGGGATTCGCGGCTTTGACCGCTTCCCAATCGACGAGAATGAACGTGAACGGCCACGCGGCGGCAATCCAACCAATCGTGCCACCCATGCGCACGATACCGAACTCTTCTTGAGCGTCCTTCATGCTGGCAAACGCGATCGAATTCGTGATCGAGATTGTTGGCACATAAAAGACGCAGTGGACCAGCATCAGAGCAAAGAAGGACCAAAAGTCGGTGACGAAGGCGCATCCCAGAATCGATAGTCCGCCGATCAAATGGCTCGCGGACAGGAACTTTTCAGCGGCAAAGTTGCGGTCGGCAAATTGATTGCTGAAGAACATTGCCAGAATGGCGGAGGCCGGGAAGGCATTCAGAATCAGCGTCTGTTGCCACGGCTCAAATTTCAAACTCGGCAGGTAGCCGAAGATCAGCGGCAGCCAGGCTCCCCAGATGAAGAACTCCAAAAACATCATCACAAAGAGTTTCAGCCGAACGCTCATCGAGTTCCCTTTCACACTGTGAGCAAATTGCCGGGTTCAAGCGGGGCGTCATCTTGGCCGTGGCCCAGCGAAGCCGCAAGCGTCGGGATTCGGCATTCGGACGGATCAATTCTGGGTCTCCCGTTCCCTGTCTCCCTTCTTCTGAGCCACTACACTCCCCGCGTTTGTGCGCAGCCATTTTTCATTTCGATTGAGGATTCATCGTGTCGGCAACAGCAGTCGTCGGTTTGCAGTGGGGTGACGAGGCCAAAGGAAAGATCGTCGATCTTCTAACGTCCGAGCATGACATCGTCGTCCGTTATCAAGGAGGCAATAACGCCGGTCACACGGTGAAGTTCGACGGGCAGACGTACAAGCTCTCGCTGCTTCCGGCCGGCATCTTGCGCGATGGCATCACGTCGGTCGTGGCGACGGGGGTCGTGATCAACCCCAAGGCGTTTCTTGCCGAGTTAGACGGGATTGTGTCGCGGCGCGGGCCGGTGTCTCCGGAACGATTCAAAGTCAGCGATCGAGCACACGTCATCTTCCCGTATCACATGGTCGAGGAAGCGGTGCTGGAGAACTCGCGGCAGGCCGAGAAGATCGGCACGACAATGCGCGGCATCGGCACCTGCTATCGCGAGAAAGCTGGCCGCACGCACGCGATTCGGATTGGCGATCTGCTGTATCCGGATCTGTTCCGCAGTCGGCTGAATGAAATCGTGGCGTTCAAGAATCAGATGCTGGCGGCGCTCGATCCGGCATTCAAACCGTTCGACGCCGACGCGATCTTGGCCGAATACCTCACCTACACCGAGCGGCTCAAACCCTACATCTGCGACACGACCGCGTTCCTGCATCACGCGATCTCCGACAAGAAACGACTGTTGTTCGAAGGGGCTCAGGGCAGCCTGCTCGACTTGGATCACGGCACGTTCCCGTATGTGACGTCCTCGAGCAGTTCCGGCTGCGGCATTCACAGTGGCAGCGGTGTTCCCGAGCGGACGATCTCACGGATGATCGGCATCGTGAAGGCATACACAACGCGCGTCGGAGGCGGGCCATTCCCTACCGAATTGAACAACGAAATCGGGCAACACATTCGTGACGTCGGTCATGAGTACGGGACGGTCACCGGCCGCCCGCGCCGTTGCGGTTGGTTCGATGCGGTCGCCGCCGGTTACGGAGCGCGCATCAGCGGTATTGATTGCCTGTCGGTCATGCTGCTGGATGTGCTGAGCGGCCTCGATGAATTGAAGGTCTGCGAGGCCTACGAGATCAACGGCGAACGGACGACCGACTTCCCCAGTCATGTCGAACGGCTCGCTCAAGTCCAGCCGGTCTATCGGACTCTGCCGGGCTGGAAGTGCGAGATCTCTCACATCCGCAAGGTGGCTGACCTCCCGACCAACTCTCGGCGTTATGTCGATACGATCGCTGAGTTGTTGAACTCCCGTGTCGAAATCATCTCGGTCGGACCGGACCGCGAGCAGACGATTCTCGGCTAGTCACGTGAATCGCAGAGTGATAGTCCCGGTTAGGTCGACTCTGTGAGTCGCTACGTCAACTTTCGCAGAAAGAGTGAACTCACCAGCGATCAAGATTGGAGAGACCGCCATGAACCTTCGAGTTGTCGTCTTGGGGCTGTTGTTGTTGATCGGTCGAGTTTGTCCAACGACGGCCGGAGAACTGGTTG
The DNA here is from genome assembly GCA_005778115.1 of Planctomyces sp. GTDB lineage: Bacteria > Planctomycetota > Planctomycetia > Planctomycetales > Planctomycetaceae > SXKJ01. Next base: position 3,258 of record SXKJ01000048.1, read on the forward strand.
CACACGACCGCGGAAAACTCAGCGAAGACAAGTCGACGCGCTGGTTTGATCTGAAGGTGCTGAACATCGAAGGGCAGGCGTGGAACGAGACCAAAGCCCCGTTCGATCGATTTCCCGCGAAGGCCGAGAAGAAAGTCCGCGACGCGGTGTGGGGGCTGAGCCGTCATTCGGCGGGACTCTGTGCTCGGTTCGAGACCAACGCGACGTCGATCAAGGCGCGATGGACGTTGACCGCCGCACGCTTGGAAATGCCACACATGCCGGCGACGGGAGTTAGCGGTCTCGACTTGTATGTGAAGTCGGAAGATGGCTTCTGGCGTTGGTTGGCGGTCGGGCAGCCGAAGGCTCAGACGAACGAGGCCACCTTGGTGTCGAGCATCCCGGCGGGCTCGCACGAGTTCTTGCTGTACTTGCCGCTCTACAACGGAGTCAGTTCGGTGGAGATTGGTCTGCCTGCCGATGCGAAGCTGTCCAAAGCGGAGACTTACAAGAATGAGGACGGATCGCTCCGCAAGCCAATCGTCTTTTACGGCACGTCGATCACTCAGGGAGGCTGTGCGTCCCGGCCGGGCATGGTTCACACGGCGATCTTGCAGCGGCGGTTGGATCATCCGGTCGTGAATCTCGGCTTCAGCGGCAACGGTAGGATGGAGATGGAAGTTGTCGAACTCATGGCAGAGATCGATGCCTCGTGTTATGTGATCGACTGCCTGCCGAATCTCGAACCGAAAGATGTCGCCGAACGGACTGAGCCGTTGGTTCGCAAGCTGCGTGAGGTGCGGCCGAAGACGCCGATCCTGTTGGTCGAGGACCGCAGCTACAGCGATGCGTTCCTGGTCACGTCGAAGCGCGAACGGAACGAATACAGCCGGCACGCACTGCACTCGGCCCACGCTCGGCTGCGCGGTGACGGAGTCGAAGGGCTGTTCTATCTCGACGGCGATTTTTTATTGGGAGCGGACAACGAAGGGACCGTCGATAGCTCGCATCCGACCGACCTGGGCTTCTTCCGCCAAGCGGATGCGTTCGAGCAAGTGCTGCGACCGATTCTGTTCGGCGAGCGATAAACCGTACCGCAACCGTCAGGGAGCGGCCTCGTCGGAAGTCATCCGGGCCGCTCCCTGACGGTCGGGGTACAGCTTCG
>SXKJ01000006.1 GCA_005778115.1 Planctomyces sp.
AATTGAGTCGACTGCGCGCGGCGGAAAATGCCCCCCGCCGCCAATCCCCAGGCCTGCGGCCTGATTCTCAGGAACCTGTTCCGTGTCAATCCATCAGTCCCACTCTTAACCCAGCGCACGCAATCCTTGGGCAGGTCCAAGATAACGCAATAGTTTTACGCAGAGGCGTAAAGCGGTCTTCACGACGCTGCGGTAGAATTCATCCCAACGGCAATCAGCGCGTCGATGGATGTTGCGGCCCCATGAAAACGTGCAGCAGTGATTGGAATCTGTTGCGCAGATCTCGAATTGACGCACTCTGGTTTCATCTGTGCCTCGGCTTTGCCATCTGTGCTAATCCCAAAACCTCTGAGTAGCACAGATGGCAAGGCCGAGGCACAGATGGGATCACTCAACTCAGGAAGCAACTTATGACAGCTCAACACGACACATCGGTCACTCGGATCAACCGTCGCGAGGCGTTGGCGGCGTCGGCGTTCGCGGGACTGGGGCTGACGTTCGGAGTGCATGCAGCGGCGGCTCAGTCGACGGCCTCGAAATCACCCAACAGCCGGCTGCGAGTCGGCTCGATCGGGCTGCGGTATCAAGGCAGCGTCATCGCTCATAAGGCTCAGCTCTATGGCGACATCACCGCGGTGTGTGACGTCGATCGACATGTGCGCGATCAGGCCAAAGCGGCGTTCGGCAGCACGGCGTTCGCGTGCGAGGACTATCGCGATCTGATCAGCCGCAAGGACGTCGATGTCGTCACGATCGGCAGCCCGGACCATTGGCATACGAAGATGGTCATCGACGCCTGCCGTGCGGGCAAAGACGTCTATTGCGAGAAGCCCCTCACGCTGACGATCGACGAAGGCAAGCAACTCGCCAGAGTCGTGAAGGAGACCGGCCGAGTCGTGCAGGTCGGATCATGGCAACGCAGCGACGATCGCTTTCGGCTTGCGGTTGAGATGGTGCGCGGAGGCCGCATCGGCCGGTTGCAGAAGGTCGAAGTCGTGCTGGGCAAGAACGGCACCAGCAGTTCGTTCGTCCCGCGCACGCCCCCCGCGCATCTCAACTGGAATCTGTGGCAGGGACAGACTCCCGATCTGCCGTACATCGAAGAGCGAACTCATTACACGTTTCGCTGGTGGTATGAGTACTCGGGAGGCCAAATGACCGACTGGGGCGCGCATCACATCGACATCGCGCAGTGGGCGATCAACTCAGAGCCGGTCGAGATTCACGGCACCGCAAAGATGCCCAGCGTTGCGAATGGGTTCAACGTCGCGCTCGACTTCGATGTGACCTACAAGTTCGCCAACGGTGTGACGATGACCGTCAGTGATCACGGCGATAACGGCATCCTCTTTACGGGCGACGCGGGGCGGCTGTTCGTCAATCGCGGCAAGATCACGGGGGCTCCGGTCGAAGCGTTGAAGTCGCAACCGCTGAAGCGCGAGGACTGGAAAGTCTACGACTACGACAACCTGGACCGCCCGGCCCGAGCGGGGAAGCTCGACGCCATCGTCAACCACATGGGCAACTTCTTCGACTGCGTGCAGTCGCGCAAAACGCCGGTCTCCGATGTGCTGAGCTCGCATCGCACGGTCTCGACGTGCCATCTCGGCAACATCTCGATGCGCCTGGGCCGACCGCTGAAGTGGGATCCTGTCAAAGAAGAGTACATCGACGACAAAGAAGCCAACACCTGGCAGAAGCGCGAGCAACGGAAAGGCTTCGAGACGGTTTAGTTTCGTAGGACGCCCTTTCTAGGGCGTCTTTCCGAACGACGATTTTCGATCATTCGACGGCCCGGAAGGGCCGTCCTACTTTCATTGGAGTTCATCATGCCTGAATCGTCCAAACGCAAAGTGTTAGTTATCGTCGGAGACGCGACCGAAACGGTCGACACGCTCTATCCGTATTACCGGCTCATCGAAGGGGGCTATCGGCCAGTCGTCGCGGCTCCCGAGAAGCGGCGGTATCAAATGGTGCTGCACGAAGTGAAGCCCGGCTGGACCATCACCAAGGAGTGGGAGGGCTACTCGATCGAAGCCGAGATCGCCTTCAAGGACATCCAGCCTGAAGAGTATGTCGGCATCTTCTTCAGCGGCGGTCGGGCACCGGAGTACATCCGCGAGGACGCCGACCTGCTGCGGATCACGCGCTGGTTCTGGGAGAACAAGCGACCGATGGCCAGCGTCTGCCACGGCGTCGAGATCCCCGCGCGAGCCGGCATTGTCAAGGGCTTGCGAATGGCGACGGTCGCGAAGTGCAAGTTCGACCTCGAAGTCTGCGGCGGCATCTATGTCAACGAGCCCTGCGTGATCGACCGGCACATGGTCAGCGGCCGGACCTATCACGACAGCGGCCACTTCGTCGGCCCGTGGATCAAGCTGCTGGATGCTCAAACGATGTGACGACGCGACGACTTCGTAGGACGCCCAATGTCGTCTTTCGCTCCGCGAAAGAACGCTTAGGCCAAGTCGGTTTCAGTCGGGTGGCGTTTATGACTTAGCGTCCTTTCGCGGAGCGAAAGGCGACAATGAAATGCAACGGCCTGGAAAGGCCGTCCTACTTTGAGGTTCGACATGACGAATACCCGACTGCAACGTCGCTCGTTTCTCGCGGTCGCCGCGAGTGCTGTGACAGCGCCCCTGTTCTCGCTCGAGGCTGTCGCCAATGACGCTCAATCAGCGAAGGGCCGACCGAGCCTCGGCTTCAGCTTGTATGGCATGAAGTCGTTGTCCTTGGAGGATGCGCTGAAGACCTGCGCCGAGATCGGCTACTCGCATGTCGAACTGTCACTCAACGCGGGTTACGTCACGGAGCCATCCGCCTTCTCGGCCGAGTCCCGCCAGGCCGCCGCCTTGACGCTTCAGAAGCTGAAGCTGGGGCTGCCATGTTTGATGGTGTTGATGACCCTTACTGCCGACGACAAAGCTCACGCGGCCAACTTGAAGCTGATCGAAACCGCCGCGCAGTTGGGACGGGACCTCGTCCCGGATCAGCCGCCGATTCTGGAAACGATCCTCGGCGGCAGCCCGGCCAAATGGAACGAACAGAAGGCGGGCATGGCCGCTCGCCTGCGCGACTGGGCGGCTGCGGCGGAGAAAGCGAAGACCGTCATCGCCCTCAAGGCCCATGTCAGCAGCGCGGTCAATTCGCCCGACCGCTTGTTGTGGCTGCTCGACGAAGTGCAGTCGCCCGCGCTGCAAGTGGCTTACGACTACAGCCACTTCGAGCTGCAAGGGATCGACATGGCCGAGTCGATTAAGCTGTTGCTCCTGCGCACCCGGTTCATTCATGTGAAGGACAGCCAGGGTGATGCCGCGAAGTTTCAATTCCTGCTCCCCGGCGAAGGCCGCACCGACTACGTCCAGTTTTTCTCGCTGCTCAAGCAACGCGGCTACACCGGACCGGTCTGCGTCGAGGTCAGCGGTCAGGTCTTCAACAAGCCCAACTACGACCCCATCGCCGCCGCCAAGCAGTGCCATGCAGCCTTGTCAAAGGCGATGGCTCAGGCGTTTGCGAGCTGAAGGGATGGCAAAGGTGGCAGGAACCTAAAACCGGCGGGAATTACTGCACCAAGCCCTTAGTCAGTTCCATGAAGGCCGTTTCCAGGTTGACCTCCTCTTCGCGGAACAGAGTCAGCTTGAAGCCGTTCTCCAACAGGAGCGTTGGCAGTTCGCTGTAGTCGAGGACTTCGGTATTGAGCGTTGCGAAGACGGTCCCGTTTTTGGTCTCGACCGATTTCACTCCGGGGTGCTGTTCGATCAGAGCGGCGGCGGCTTCGAGGCGGTCTTTCACGCGAATCAGCAGCAGGATGCTGTGGCGGGCTTTGCGCATGACCTCATCGACGTAGCCGTCGATGATGAGGTGGCCTTTCTCGATCATGCCGACGCGGGTGCAGACGTCGGCCAGTTCCGGCAGGATGTGGCTGCTGACGATGACCGTCTTTTTCATCTCGCCGAGCTTCTTCAGCAGGTTGCGGATCTCGATGCGGGCGCGGGGGTCGAGCCCGCTGGCGGGTTCGTCGAGCAGCAGCACTTGCGGTTCGTGCAGCAGCACTCTGGCCAGGCCGATGCGTTGCGTTTGGCCTCGCGACAATTGATTGACCATCGCGTCTCGCTTGAAGGCCATGTCCACGAGTTCGAGTTTCTCTTCGCAGACCTTGCGGCGACCGGGGCCGTTGATGCGGTAGGCGGCGGCGAAGAATTCGAGGTACTCGATGACCGTCATGTCGTCGTACACGCCAAAGAAGTCCGGCATGAAGCCGACCAGGCGGCGGATCTCCTGCGGGTGCGTGTAGATCGACATGCCGCAGACATACGCCTCGCCATAATCGGGGCTGAGCAGCGTCGCCAACATTCGCATCGTGGTCGTCTTGCCCGATCCGTTGGGGCCGATGAAGCCAAAGACATCACCCTCGGTCAGCTTGAGGTTGATGTTATTAACGGCAATCAAATCGCCGTAGCGTTTCGTGAGTTGGTTGGTTTCGATCACGGCGACTTGGTCTCGCTGGGAGGAGTTTCTTGGGAGGCCGGTGCGGGCACTTGCGGTGCGGCGGGAACATTTTCGAATTTCGGAAGTGTTCGAAGTCCAGACGTGTCGCTGGTCCGTTTGACCGGCAGCACAATGCGGATGAATCCGTGATGCCGAGTCGGCGAGCGGGCTGCGTCGTTGAAGCGCCACTCGGTCGTCGGTTCGGCGACGTTTGCGATCACAACAGCTCGGTCCTGCGACAGCATCGGTGACAGGTCGAGGGCTCGCAGGCTGTGATGGTTCAGGCCGGTGTAACTCTTGCCGCCAGCCGCCTCGTGCAGCGTCATCATTTGCAAGATCGTTGAAGGTTCGAGGCTCAACGGGTCGTAACGCTCTTGCTCGACCAGTACGTCTTCCTGGATTTTTCCTGCCCTGGCGAGCCGTTTCGTGACGGTGGTTCGAGTCAGATAGCCGCGCAATTCGCGTCCGTAGTTGCGCTCGTCTTTCGGGGTCCACGGCTGATCGGCCAGCCAAATGGTGGCCGCTTCGCCGAACTTTGGATGTGGATAATAGATCCATTTTTCATAGACCACGATCCAGTCGCGCAGTTCGAACGGCAGGTGATGCACGATGCGACCGCTCAATTCGTTGGCCGACGTGCTGGTGAGGTTCGATTCGACGAGCGGCGTTTCGGAGATCCACAATGACTCCGAGGTCAGTGACTTCGAGGACCACTGCGCTAAGGGGACTCCGTCCAATGACGAGCGATCCGCGGCCGAATGCGCGACGGCGCGACCGAGATCGAATCCACTTTCGCGGTAGAGGCCGCCCGAAGAATTCTCCGGGAAGCCCAACCAACTAAGAGTCGTCTGTGGGCGAGTGGGGTTCAGCCTGGTTGGTGTCGTCGCGATATTCCAGATGCGATTCTCGGTGGAGTAAGTCGTCGCCCACGAGCGGGCGGTCACTTCTTGTCGGCCGGCGTCAATATCCACGACATCCAGTTGTGTGAGCTTGGCTGTGTCACCATTGGCGGCGTGAGCCAGCCATACCGTGCTGACGCTGGCCACGGTCACCAGTAGCGGCAACGTGGCCCACGTCCAATGCGGACGCTTCAGCAATTTGTGGACGAGCAGATAATCGAGCGGGCCGATCACCGCCGAGTAGGCCACCAATAGTCCGAGCGCTCCCCATAATGTCGGTCGAGAGACGTCGGGCATGTTGATGATCGCCGCTCGCCACTGCGATGCGAGGTCGGTGATTCCACTCTGCGACAAAGTGGATCGAGCCGCCGACTTGGACGCCTCTTTCTCAGAGGTCTGTTGCAACAGCCGCTTAATAAGTGCCGTGCGACCATTCCAGCGCGACAGCGGGACCGCCGTTAGGTCGACACCAAGCGCAGTCACTTGTCCGTAGCCGAAACTCGCTCGTGTCATCAACGCACCATTGAGGCACGAAACCAGGACTCGTCCTTCTTGCGGCTTCAAGATCGTGATCGCCGCGCGATTCGCTCCCAAGATTTTGTGAGAATGGACTGCGTAACTTTCGATGCCGCTCAGATCATTCGTCCGAGTCCGTTCGCGAACCTCCACGGTTTCGTGGAGTAATCCGGCCCACGGGGTTCTTTGAAACTCCTCGGAATCGGTGGCAATTGTCACGACCAGATGACCGCCGCGACGCAGCCAGCGTTCGAGTTCCACGCGGGCCGCTTTCGTCAGGGGAGTGCCGCTGGTGACCCAGATGCCATCAACGCTATCCAAGGCCCAGGGAATCTCCGCCTCGGCCGGCCAATGGTCTGACTTCGCGGCGATCAGTGATTCGGTGGGCTTCAACAACTCGGTGTCATTCGCAGTGCCGACTTCCAGCCACACGGGCTGAGATTGTCGCAACGGAACAAAAAAGAGGGCCTCCGACGACTCGATGTCGCTGGCCGACCGTTTGGGGAGCAGCTTTCTCTTCTGGATCGGCTCCGGCCCGTCTGCCCAGACGCGGACCTCGATCTCAGCATCCAGTCGACCGCTGCGAAACACGCCGACCCAACGTGATGTTGAATTGGCTGTCTGCTGTACCAACGGTTGCGAGATCCGCACGCCATCGGGGTCACTGACAATCACTTCGCAGGTTCGAGCGTTGGGGGCGACGCCGTCAACAAGGATCGGGGTCCACTGACCCACTTTGAAGTTGCGATCGAAACCGACTCGTGGCAACAGCTCTCCGCCGTGGCCCCAAGCGGATCCAGAGAGCAATACCAGCGCGGCGACGAGAAAGGGCGTCAGCTTGCGCTTCACCCATTGGACATTCCAAGAAATTGTCGATTCTCCACCGCTCACGAAGTCCACCGCGTCGCAGGTTGAAAGCTGTTGAACTGCTCGCGAGGCCAAGCCACCGCGAGGGCGGCGGATCATACGCAACCCTTCTGCGAATCGTGAGCGCGGAGGCCGGGTTTCACAAATTTCCTTCGGCCGGATCGAACCACTCCACGATCTTGTCGGCGTACTCGCCGGCGATCACGATCGACTCGAGTGGCTGTCCCGCTCGGCAGATGCAACAGACGGTTTTTAATCGCCCGTGAGCCAGTCGTGTCTCGCCGCGCCAAAACTCGATCTCGTAATTCAGCGACTTCACTCCCTTGCGGACGACATTGAGCCGGACCTCCAGGAGATCCTCGAAGTACGCCGGAGCCTCAAACGAACAAGAGGCCGACACTCGCGGCCAGCCAATCACCGAACCATCCGGCTGCGGTTGCATGATGCTCAAGTCCAGCGACCGGAAGAAGGCGTGCTCGGCTTCCTCCATGTACCGGTAGTAGTTCGCGAAATGGATGATCCCCGCCATGTCGGTGTCGGCGAATTCCACGCGGAGAGTGGTGATGAATTGAGCGGCCATGAGTTGTTCTCAAACACCGTACCGCGACCGTTAGGGAGCGGCCCGCATCGGCCAATCCCTAACGGTCGCGGTACAGATTCGTTTTGGTTCAATCGAGCGGAGCCGAAATCTCCAATAAATCCACGGCCGGCTTGCCGTCGCAAAAAATCGTCGCCAAGCGACCGTAGGTTTGACCTTGCAACGGCATCTGTAACGCGTCGCTCAAGCCTGGTCCGGCGGTGATTTTTAAGATGGCTCCCAGGTCGATGTGTAAGAAGACGTTGTGCTGGATCAGAATTCGTCCCAGTGGGGTTTGTTCGCGCAGAATCTCTTCGCGGACTCGGGCCGACACCGTCTTCAAATCGAAGCGCACAAGGCCGAACTGCACGACTTGATCGGTTCCTTGCTTCAGTAGCACGATCTTGCGGCTATAGAGGTCTCCCTCCAATCGCTTCGCCAGCACACGTACATCGACGGGGGACTTGTGATACGACTCCATCGCCACCGTCATGTGATGATTGTGAGCCAACAACGACTTGTACGGCTCCGGCGTCATGGCCGACGGCACATGCTCGGCCCGTTCAATCAACGGCGAGACGCTGGGAAACAATTCGACCAGAGATTTGAGTTCGTCGTGTGGGTTCATGTTCATTCGTAGCGACAGGCGGCTCGCCTGTCGTCCGGCCAGACAGGCGAGCCGCCTGTCGCTACGTGTATCGCACCAGCCGATGCTGTGGTTCAAAGTATTCGGGTAGCAGGCTATCGACTTGCAGCAGCCCCTTGCGAGTCAGTCGAACCCGGCCGTCATCGACCTCTAGATATCCGGCGGCCTCTTGATTGCGGAGCGGTTCGGCGAACTCGGTCAGCACGTCGACGCCGAACTTGCGAGCGAATGGCTCGGCGTCGAGATGCCCTTCTTTCAGTTGCAGCACGAATTCGCGAATCAATAACTGATGTACCGTCGGTCGCCTCGCGCGGTTGATCGGCAACCGGCCCTCGGTCAGAACCGCCTTCTGGTATTCTTCGAGCCCGTCGTAGTTCTGGTAATGCACACCTTGCAGATGTCCGAACGCGGAGACTCCCGACGCCAGCAGATCAGTGCCGCGAAACAGATTGTCGCGGTAGACGAACCGGTCGGTATCGAGGCTCTTCACGAACTCGTTCCCGCTGGAAATCTGATAGCCGGCGGTCAAGAACCGGTCCATCGCCTCGCTGACCCAGCGACGTTTCGTCGGCCAATCGGCCACCGGTGACGTGACGCCATGCTCACGCATTTCTTTGGAGATCAGCGTGTTGAACGGCAACTCCATCTGATAGACGGTGATGTTGTCCGGGCTGAGCTCAATCGCCTTCTCAACGCACCGCAACCAGTTCTCGTCTGTCTCGCCAATCATTCCGGCGATCAAGTCGATGTTGATCTGTGGAAAGCCGACCTGTTGGAGCCAGTCGTAGGCTCGGAAGATTTCCGGTGTGAGATGCGCCCGTCCGTTCTCCTCCAAGATCGCGTCGTTGAAGTTCTCCACCCCCAGCGAAACGCGCGTGACGCCGATTTCTTTCAGCGTCTTGACCTTCTCCAGGTTGAGCGTCCCCGGTTCGCACTCGAACGTGACCTCGTCCGCGTGATCCCACGAGATCGTTCGCCGCAACGTGTCGCGGAGAAACAGCAGTTGCTTTGAACTGAGATAACTCGGCGTCCCGCCCCCGAAGTACACGACTTCCAGTTGCCGCCCGCGCACCGCCGGTTGCTGTCCGATCAACTCAATCTCGCGGCCGAGCGACTCGACATACTGCTCGATGGCCGAGGCGTTTTGATTCGTGTAGACGCGGAAATAACAAAACTTGCACCGCTTCCGGCAAAACGGAATGTGCAAATACAGCCCCAGCGGAACATCCCGATTCGGCTCGCTGGTGAACGCCGATTGAATCTCGCCAACCAAATCCGTCCGCCATTGCGAGAACGGCGGATAGTTCGACACGAAGTAACTGCCAACCTCTGTGGAGCCAACTGCTGGAGTGACCGTGGGAGTGGTCACCGGAAGTGCGGTCATTGGTGTCGCAGTTTGGGTATCAGTCATGGGAGTTTCCGTTGGATTTGTCACGGCGCGGCTCATCCTAAAAAGCAATCCGTACCGCGACCGTTAGGGAGCGGCCCGCGCGGACCACTCCCTAACGGTCGCGGTACGGAGAACTCCTCCCAAGAAACGACGTCATCGGGATTCTGTTCATGGTCCCGCAATCGGCCTTCAAGTTCCTGCTGCTGCGACTCGGTCAGTGGCGCTGTCCGCTGTGTCTGGGCGATGCTGTCCCAAATCTCTTCCACGAGCAACAACCGGTCTTCAACGCTCAGTTGGTCAATATGTAATTCAGTAAGCAAGGGCATCGACGGTCTCCATTCATGAACTCGGATCAATCCCATTGGCATCGCGGTCGAACTACTTCGGTGCAAATTCGGAACGCGCATACGACTCCAAGAAACCACACTCGACACACCGAAATGTTGCCACGGGAAGTTTTGGGCTGCTCCAAATACCCTTCACGCCGGTCCAAATTGATTTTTTTTGGCGGGCCTTCCATCCACTGGCTGATGACGGTGTGATCAAAGCCAAGGTTTGCGGGACCAGGGACAAATCCCTACCTCATTTCACTTTTGCATTTGGGGCAAATCAACGAGTTGTCGTGCAAGCCACCGGCTCCCTGCTGAATTTCATTCGCCGAAACAAATCAAAGCTCCGTCGTTTCCCTCGGCACCGATCACGAGGTATCCCTCGCCGACGGCTGGCGAAGCGGAAAGCCCTCGACCGGGGACCTGGTGCTTCTCGATCAGCTTACCGTCGGCGAGTTTGACTTCGTACAGGAAACCGTCCTTCGACCCGACGAACACTCGATCGCCGACGACGACCGGGGAGCTGTTGACTTGGCCGCGAGTCGCCAGCTTCCAGATTCCCTTGCCGGTGGTTCGGTCGATGGCGTGGAGTTGTTTGTCTTGGCCGCCGATCAGCACCAGCTTGTCGGTCAGCGCGGCCGACGAGTGAAACGGTTCGGAACGCTGCGGGTCGCTGTAGCGCCAGAGGATTTCTTTCTTGCGCCAGTCGAGGCAGATGACTTCGCTCTCGTGCGTGCCGACATACAGCAGATCGCCGCTGACGGCCGGTGAGGCGATCAGAAATCGTTCCAGAGGCATGTCGGTCTCTTGCTCGCCGGTTTCGATGTTGATGACGCGCATGTGCTGATCGCAGCCGGTCACGAACGTGTGCTTGCCGGAAACCGCCGGAGAACCATTCACGCGGTCCTCGGTTTGATACTGCCAGAGCTTCTCGCCATCGGTTGCCTTCACGCAGTACAGCGAGCTGTCATACGAGCCGAAGATCAACCGATCGCCGACGACATTCGCCGACGCGATGATTTGCCCGTTCGATGCGAACGTCCATTTCTTCTTACCGGTCTTGCGGTCGATCGCGTGAAAGACACCGTCCTCGTCGCCGGCAAACACTCCGTCCGCGGTGACAGTCGGAGACGATTGAAAGCCGGGGAGGAACGAATTCTTCTCGACCTTATCGAGCGTGCGATACGACCACACGATCTCGCCGGTGGAAAGTTTTAGACAGAGCATCTCGCCGGTGAGCGCTCCGACGTAAACGTGCTCGCCGACAATCGCGGCCGTCGAGGTGAATCCATCCTTCGATGTGATCTTCCACTTTTGTTTGAGTTTCTGCGGCAGCGGACTGCTCGCGACACCCGCCAAGTCTGCCGTACGTCGAAACGTCGGCCAACTGGTGTCGAGCTTCGTCGATTTCGCCTCTTGGGCTGTTGCGGTCATCGACGACGACAACCAAGCGACCGCGAAGAGCGAAATCAAAAAGCGGTATAACGGCTGTCGGCGATCAGCGATCGGCTGTCGGCCGGAACTGCCTTCCCTAGCCCCTAGCCCCCAACCCCTAGCCCCTCTTCTTACATTGCGCATTCGTAAAGCTCCTGCAAGCTAGTGACGTCGACCGGACGCGGGTTGAACTTGGCCGTCCATTGAGCGGCGGCCTCCGCAGCCATGACGGGGATCATTTTCTGACTGACACCGCACGCTGCCAAGCTGGTGGGCAGATCGACCAGTTTCGCGAGTTCGACCATGCGAGCCGCCAGAATCCTGCCCGCTTGAGGATCGTCGGCCGAGCAGAGTCCCGCATCGGCCGCCAGCTCTCCATAAAGGCCATTGGTCGCTCCGGCATTAAACCGAATCACCTGTGGCAGCATCACGGCGATGGCCACACCGTGCGTCAATCCGAAATGCGCCGACAGCGGGTTCGCCAGCGCGTGAGTTGCACCGAGCATAGAATTCTCAATTGCCGCGCCGGCGAAGTGTGCTCCTAACAGCATCGCTCCGGCGTCGGTCAGAAGAGTAGTTTCATCGGTGTGCCCCGGTTGCTCCTCGCAGATGACTGCGGGAAAAGCCATCGACAGCAACTGCCACGCGCGGCGGCTGAACCGTTGTGAGATCGCGGTCCGAGCCGTCGTGACATGTGCTTCGATCGCATGGCTGATGGCATCAATGCCCGTGGCGGCGCAGACGGACTGCGGCATCGAGAGTGTCAGTTCGGGGTCCAGGATGGCGATTCTGGCGGCGGCTTTCTTGTCGCCGCAGGCCATCTTCATGTGAGTTTGTGAATCGGCGATGAGCGCGAACGACTGAGCCTCGCTGCCCGTGCCGGCCGTCGTGGGAATGGCGATTAGCGGCAGCATTGGTTTCGGCGCTTTGCCGAATCCCCAATAGTCCTCCATGCGTCCGCCGTTGGTCATCAGAAAGTTGATCCCCTTCGCGCAGTCCATACTGCTGCCGCCCCCCAGACCCACGATCAAGTCGATCTGTGCCTGCTGAGCGACCCGCAAACCACGATCGACATCGGCGGTGGTCGGATCGTGTTGCACCTCATCGAAGACGGTCACTTGCAGGCCGGCCGCTTTCAGCGATTCGACCGCGTGCTGCTCATGGCCTGCTCGTGCCAAACCTTGGTCCGTGACGAGCAGCACACGCTGGCCCTTCAGCTCGCGAGCCAAATCCCCCAGCCGCTTCGAGGTTCCCGGTCCAAACAGGACTTGAGTCTCACTGCTTGTCAAAGACACCGTCCCCGCCGATTCATCCAGATTGTCGAGCAAGTCCAGCGCAGTCATGCGGAAACTCGTCGGAGGGCGGTTGAGGTGGGAGGACACCAGGCAGGAACGCTCAGCGAGCGTGACATGATTCTACGGCGTTTCAAAGGCTACGGCCAAGTCTGTTCGCCGAGTCCGGGCGAATGCCGTCCGCCGATCGCCGACCCGCCGCGGCGGGTGATACCGTTTTCACGAAGCTGGCAACGTAAAGCAGATCGAAGTCCCGGAGCCAACTGTGGACTCTGCCCAAATCGTCCCGCCATGACGTTGCACGATTCGCTGAGCGACCGCCAAGCCCGCTCCAACCCCTGGCACGTCCGAATGACAACGCTGAAACATCTGAAATACTCGCTCCAGATGCTGCGGTGCGATACCGCGTCCGTTGTCGGTCCACCGAAACAGCCACATCGCTCGCGAACCTGTTTGAGACGAGGCCGCTTGCTCCGCCGAAAGACAGACCCGCAGCGGTTCTTCCCGGCGAAACTTGAGCGAGTTCTCCAGCAACTCAGACAGCAACTGCGCGAGTTGTTTCGCGTCCGTCAGCACGACCGGGAGTTGGTCTTGTTCAGCGATTGCGGCGGCCTCGTGAAGTCGTGACGTTGCGGCGGCTTTCACCGACTGCCACACCTCAGCGACATTCGTTGGCGAAAGGGGCTGTCCGCGCGATTCGATGCGTGAGTATGCCAGCAAGCCATCCAGTTGGGCTTGAAGATCGGTCGCCCCTTTGGACATCAGTCGCAAAAAGTTTTGACCGTCGGCATCGAGCGCCTCGGAATATCGCCGAGTCAGCAAATCCGCGAATCCCTTGATCGCCCGAGCCGACGCACCCAGGTCATGCGACACCGCATAGACCAGTTCTTGCAGCGACTGCTCGGCAGGCTTCGCGGCGTTCGGCGGAAGATTGGGGGTTGGCATGGAGTCGGCTCGTGGGGCAGGTTTTCAATCTGCCAGTCCAGGCATCAAAGGCGATTCAACTGTCGGGAACCAGAACTTCACTGGCAGGTTGAAAAACTGCCCCACGATATCGCCGTCGCGGATTTCGCTCGTCCCCGAAACCGGCAAAGTTTGACATGCCTCGCCCAACCGCGCCGGTTCTGTGGATTGCTCTGGCGGAACAACGTGTCCCTCAAACCAGGCAATGTTCTGGCGAGTCGCATTGGCTCGTCCGGCGCGTGAAGAGATGCCGGTTGTCCCTCCGATACCGACTAGAGAACCCCCATCGTGGCCGACGCTGCCAGCGTCGGTCCCGGATGCTGGCAGCATCCGCCACGACGACATGGAAAGTCACGACATGACAGAACCGCTCACTCCTTCCACCGAAGTCGAAGCATTGCGACAGGAAGTCGCGACCTTGCGACACAAGCTGCTGCAATCGCAGCGGCTGAGCACCGTTGGAGCGCTAGCTTCGTCGGTGACGCACGAGTTCAACAACATCCTCACGACGGTTATCAACTACGCGAAGATGGGCTTGCGTCACAAGGACGCGAACTCGCGCGATAAATCATTCGACAAGATCCTCGCTGCCGGTCAGCGAGCCGCGAAGATCACCACCGGCATGTTGTCCTACGCTCGTGGCCGAGGCGACCGCCGCGAGCCGTATGACCTCGTCACGCTCGTGCAAGAAGTGCTGGTGCTGGTCGAGAAGGACTTGCAGATGCACCGTGCCCGGCTGGAGACGAACTTCGCCGAACATCCGCAAGCCGAAATCAACCCCGGTCAAATTCAACAAGTCCTGTTGAATCTCATCATCAACGCCCGGCAAGCCATGCCGAATGGCGGACGACTGTTGATCTCGGTCACTTCTAATCGCGAGTCCGGCTTCGCTGAGATCGGCGTCCGAGACAGCGGCTGTGGCATCGCGCCCGAACAATTGAAGAAAATCTTTGACCCGTTCTTCTCAACCAAACAAGCTGACGAGAATGGCCAAGGGGGCAGCGGCCTCGGCTTGTCGTTGTGCCGCGAAGTCATCGAAGCCCATCACGGCCGCATCCGCGTCGAAAGCACCGTCGGCGTCGGCACGCAGTTCACGCTCAAGCTGCCGTTGGTGGCGGCAACCGCCGGGGCAATCGGGCCGACCAAAGCGATGCAGAAGGTCGGCTGAATGTAGACGGCTCACTCCGTGAGCCGAACATTCCGCTCACGGAGTGAGCGGTCTACGATGCCGCCATGCGACGCCGAGTCCTTATCGCTGGCCTGTTTCACGAAACGCACACGTTCTTGACCGAGCGGACTCCGTGGTCCGCCTTCTCCGTGCGGCGTGGCACTGAATTCTTCGCCGCGCGCGGAGACGGCTCACCGCTCGCCGGAGTGTTGGAGATCGCCGACGAGCGCGGCTGGGAAGTGATCCCGACCATCGACGCGCGAGCCACACCCAGCGGCACTGTCGAAGACAGCGTGTTCGAGCAATTCTGGTCCGAACTCCGAGCCACGGCTGAGCCAGCGCTCCAGCAAGGTCTCGACGGCATCTATCTCGTCCTGCATGGCGCGATGGCCACAGCGACCATTCTCGATCCGGAAGGGGAATTGATCCGCCGCTTGCGGGCGCTTCCGGGCGGCTATGAAGTCCCCATCGGCGGGGTGCTCGATCTTCACGGAAACATCTCACGCGAGTTCGCCGAAGCAACGCAGTCGTTCGTTGCCTATCGCAAGAATCCGCACACCGACGCCTGCGAAGCTGCTCGTGACGGCGCGAGATTGCTCGACCGCGTAATAAACTCTGATCGCTGGCCCGTCACGTTGTACGCCGCACCGGGCATCGTCTGGCCGCCCACCGGAGTGAGCACGCAGGACGAACCAATGCGTGTGCTCGAAGACCTCGCCCGCGAGATTGAACGCGAGCATCCCGACATCGCCGCGGTGAGTGTCTTCGCCAGCTATTCGTTCGCTGACACCCCCGACACGGGCGTGTCATTCCTGGCCGTGACCTTTGGTGATCCGAACGAAGCCCGCCGCGCGCTCCAGTCACTCTGCGACGAAGCTCTACGCCGACGTGAGCAGGGCAACGTCGTGCCGCCGTCACTCGCCAGCGTGATTCCGACAATTCAGGCTGAGGTCGCACGCGGCGAAACGCCCGTCCTTATCGTCGAACCGTCCGACAACATTGGTGGCGGAGCATCCGGCGACATCACCCATGTGTTTCGTGCTCTGGCCGCGCACGGCATCGGGAACTCGGCCGTCATCATCAACGATCCTGTCGCGGTCGCGGAAGTAAGCTCACGGCCGATTGGCTGGCGCGGGTCGCTGACATTCGGCGGCCGCAGTGATTCGCGATTTGATTCCCCGGTGACGTTCGATGTCGAATTGCTCTCCGTCAGCGACGGCCAATTCACGTTGGAGGACCGACACAGCCATCTGGCCTCAATGTGCGGAGTCCAAATCGACATGGGGGCCTGCGTCGTTGTTCGTTTCGTAGGTCAGCCTTTCCAGGCTGACCAGTCCGGAGACACGAGCGTCCAACGCGGAACGGGTCAGCCTGGAATGGCTGACCTACAGGGGATTCGCATCCTGTTGACTAGTCGCAAGACACCGCCGTTCGATCTCGGCCAACTTCGCAGTCAGGGGATCACTCCTGAGTTACTGTCCGTGATCGGCGTCAAAGCGGCGGTCGCGCATCGCCAAGCCTACGATCCGATTGCCAAGCACAGCCACACCGTCAACACGCTTGGCCCCTGCACCAGCGATTTACCTTCGTTGCCGTTCGAGCACATTCGCCGGCCGGTGTTTCCGCTCGATCGTTCGTAGAAATGAAAGAACCAAATGGACAAGAAGATTAAGAAGCGAGTCGATGTATTGCGGAGCAACTTGCAGCGACTCCGCCAACAGCTCTCTGGAGCGCAGCAACAAAAGGATGACATGGAAGAGGCACTGACTCTCAAAAAGCAGATCGCCACGGTCGAGGCCGAACTGAAATCGCTCACGGAAGGGCAAAGCCCGAGTTCAAAACCGTAGGTCAGTTGGAATTCTTTGCGGAGCCGAGAACCGATGGCTGTCGGGCGAGTGAATTATGGTTCGTGGTTCTTCCGCGTTCTTGGTTGGGACGGCCTCTTGCCGGTCTGCATCGTGCTGATACCGACTTTGGTCAAAATCCTGATCCCCAACAATCGTGGTGCCATCGAGGCAACGGGAGTGTTACTCCCCATCGCAGCGTTTTTCGTTCGCCTTTTCATTGGGCTACGCCATATCGCTTCGAATCACTGTGCGGTCTCAGTGCGGGGCTTTCAGTATTGTGTTTTTTGTCTCGGCATTTTTCTTTTAGTCTGCGTTGATGCGCTTTTGATTCTTTCTCAGGAAATGCCCAAGGGAGCGATGTTCGTCACCAGGACCGACTATGTTGTGTTCGCGATCCTGATTTCCATCTATCTGACGTCGATGACGTTTGCGATGTATCCAGGGCGAGTGCAATCGCCCGACGACACGGGTTGGCTTGATGACGCCTTCAGCGACCAAGAATCATGAGGCGACCGATCTCCTGCTCGAACTCAAACTTCTCCGAGAGCGCTCACGATGCAAACGACACAGCCAAAGAATTTGTCGAGACGCGAAGTGCTCGCGTCCGGGGCCGGCGGTCTGATGGGAGGAGGACTCATGTCGGGAGCAACACAGGGAGCGGAGACGCAATCGGCTGTGGACGTTTACCGAGCGCTCGGCGTCAGGCCGATCGTCAACGCGGCTGGCTCGATCACGACGCTTGGCGGTTCGATCATGCCGCCGGAGGTGTTGGCCGCCTGGAACGCGGCGGCGCGGAGTTTCGTGCCGCTGATCGAGCTTCAGGACCGAGTCGGCGAGCGGATCGCGAAGTTGCTGGGCGTGGAAGCGGCACTCGTGACGAACGGTGCGGCCGGCGGGATTTTGATCGGCACGGCCGCGGCTTTGACGTTTCGCGATCACAGCTTGGTGAGTCGGTTGCCGCATTCGCCGGAGATTGGCATCGGAGTGATCCGACAGAAGTCGCATCGCGAGTGCTACGACAACCTGGTCACGGCTTGTGGCGTCAATTTGGTTGATGTCGAGACGCGCGAGGATTTGGAGCGGGCAATCAATTCGCGCACCGCGATGATGTATTCGTACAACGTCCACGAAGATGCCGGCCGCATCAAACGGGACGAGTGGGTTGCAGTCGCTCGGAAACACAACATTCCGACGCTGCTTGATGCGGCGGCTGATGTGCCGCCAGTGGAAGCACTGTGGAAATACAATCGGATGGGGTTTGACCTTGTCGTCTTCAGTGGCGGGAAGGCGCTGCGCGGACCACAGAGCGCCGGGTTGTTGCTCGGCCGCAAAGATTTGATTGAAGCGGCGAAGCTCAACACGTCGCCGCGCTGCGGCAACATCGGGCGTGGGTTGAAGGTCAGCAAGGAAGAGATGGTCGCAATGTGTGCGGCGGTCGAACGCTATCTGAAACTGGACCACGACGCGGAATGGCGCGAATGGGAGCGGCGGATCGCGGTGATTGCCGATGCGGTCAAAGACATTCCCACGGTCTCGACGAAGACGATCATTCCGCCGATTGCCAACCACGTTCCGCATCTGCTGATTCTGTGGGACGAAGCTCAATTGAAAATCACTCGCGAGCAACTGAAGCAGCGGTTGGCCGACGGTGATGCTCCGATCGTGACCGGTCGTGTCCACGGCACAGGGGACGAAGGATTTCTGATCTCGGTCTTCATGCTGCAACCCGGTGAGGAGCAGACCGTCGCCCAGCGGATTCGACAGGTGCTTGGGCGAGCTTCGTAATGTGCAACCCGGTGTCAGTTCGAGGGCGTGGAAGGATGAGTTAGTAGTTCCGCCTTTAGGCGGCACCTGAGCTGACGCACCGCCTAAAGGCGGATCTACGAACTTGTGTTGGCTCGCCCCTTAGCGATTGCTCTGGACCTGCGCGGCGGCGACGCCGAAGAGGGCACCTTCCAGCAAGTGGCGTTCGATAAATGCTCCGCAGGCTTCCAGCGGTGTGTACTGCAACAGCAGGAAGTCGCCCGGTTGCATGAGGACGCGTTCGTCGGGATGTCGCAGCGCGCGGTACAGGTCCACCTTGATCGGCACTTGCGAACCGTTGGGCATCTTGCGGAGGATGATCGCCTGGCTGGCGCTGATGGTCACGTCGTTGTTGAGCGCGGTGATGCCGCCGGTCGCGCGAGTCGCGCTGCCCCCATCTCGCCCGGCTTGAGCGATCGCGACGGCTCCCATGACATCGAGGTCGTAGTCGCGAGGGAGCGTGTACTGGCCGCCGCCGAGTAATCCGCCGGTGTAGAAGATCTCCGTGTCGCGGGATTCGATGAAGACGATGTCGCCGTCTTCGAGCAGGATGTCTCGCTCGGTGAACCGTGTTTGCTCGCCGGGCGAGAGGCGTACCGGAATCTTCGTCACATTTTGATTCGCCAGAGTCGGGTCGCCGGTCGAGGCGTGGCCCATCCAATTCTCGGCCGACATCTCCGGCCAGTTGTTGGTGGCTTGCATGGGTGGCGTTCCGACTTGCCAGCTCATATTGGGAGAGGTCATCGGAGCCACTTGTGGCGCGGCATTCATATACGGCGGCATGTTCGTTGTCGGTGCAGCGTAATTCGGGCGCCCTGCCGCATCGGTGTTGAAAGAGGTCGGCGTGACACGCAGCGGTGAGTCGCTCGATTCAAAGCCGAGCGTTGCCGTTTGCACGCCGGAGTTCCGGAATAATCGCGTCTGCGGATCTGGCGTCGCACCTGCGGGATCGGGCGGTGACACCGGTTCTTGTGCGGGGAAGGGCGGTGTTGGAGGAAGATTCGCGCCAGGGGCGAAGCCGTTTGGCGACGGGCTGAACGAGTGCCCGCCTTCCGGTAACGGAGGAACTCCGACTTGCGACGGTGTCGTACTCCAGCCGGAATTCGACGGGCCGCCCGTTGCCAAACCATCGGCCATCGAACTACCACTGCGTCGCTTACTGCGAATCACATAGATTGTGTTCTCGGCATCCAGTCCTGGCAGGCCGCCGGTTTCGGCCAGTGCGTGCAGCACGTCGTTCTTGTACGCCGTGAGGGTGACGGCTCTGCCGGTGCCTCGTTTCAACGCGCCGAGGTTGACCCCTCCCGGCAATCCGCCAGCGGCTGGTGCTTCGACACCCTCTTGGCGAATCACGAGCACTCGGTACTGACGCGGGCGATGCAGAATGACCCAGACTCGCTCGTTGCCGCTTTGCAGGATTTTCTTATTGACGGTGTAGGCTTGGCGAACCGCGTCCTCGGCCTGCTTGACTGTCATGCCGCGCACGGAGACGGCGTTATGCAGCATCGGCAACGAGACGGTGCCGTCCGCTCGAACGGGGACCGGATAGCCCAAGGCTGGTAAGGATTCGTCATTCGCGTTGAAGGACATATTCACCGGAGGCAGTTCACCCTCGCGGCGCGGCATGACCCCTTCGATTGAGATCGCCAGCACGTCGCCGGTGTCGAGGTGATAGACGCTCGGCTGCGTTTGACTGAGCAGCGACAGATCGATCGTCTTCTTTCCCGATCGCGTCGGTGCTTTGACTTCATCAGGCACATACCGCGCGGGAACTCCGTCGATCGGTCGAAACGCCGCGCAGCCGGAAAGGGAAAGCATCCCGGTGATCGCGCCGAAAACAACGGCTCGCGCGAAGTGGTGAAGCGTCTTCGAACAAATTGGCGAGCGGGATGGCGTCAGCCCCCCGGTAGTGACGACCTCCGCTGAAGACCGGGGGGCTGACGCCACCCCGCTCGCCTTCGCGTCAATCCTTCGACGAAATGAAAAGCAGCGTTTCACCGTGTGGCTCCTTCCGGCGGAAATCCAAAGCCGCTCATGCCGCTGAATCGCCCCCAGGGATTGCTTGCTGAGTAACCGCGCTGTGGTTGAGTGGGTGGTGTGAAACGCAGGCCGCTCATTGGCACAACTGCTGGGTTCACCGCCTCGCCGCCGGGGATCGGAATGGAATGCCCGCCTCCGTTTGAAGGCGGTGTTACAGCCGAGCTTGGCGCGGGAGGAGTTGGCATCGCGGAAGTCGGACCGTTAGACCAACCGCTACTAAGGACGCCTTGAGAATACGGTGCGGTCATCGTGGGTTGATTCATCATCGACGGCGAGGGACTCATGCTCGGCGAATTTCCGAATGGGACTGGCCCATTCATCGAGGGGGCACTCATCGCGCCGGAATACGGGTTCATCGAATACGAATTAGGCGGCATTGGAGTCGGCGAATACGCCGCGCCACCGTAATTCGCGTTGATGATCGGGGCCGCTCCGAACGAACCGCCATCCAGGCCCGATGCCAGCCGATTGTCGCAGTCGCGATACACCGAGGTCGGCACCGACAACGTGTTCGCAGGCATGCAGCACTTTGCAGAACAGGCTCCCGCTTCATACCCGGTGAACCAATCGCGAGCTTTGTTGTGTCCCCAGGTCGTGCGATACGGAGCCGCCCAATAACGTGCCGGAGGGATCGCCGGCAACGCACCGCTGCCGCCGTTGGCGATGTCGATATAGGCTTGCTGATAGCCGTACTTGAAGTCGCGGCTGACGTCTCCGCCATCTTGATCCGACAGCGACTTGTTCGCCGCTTTGACCGCCGCCTTCTTCACGGAGATGTGATCGCGATGTCCGTCCGGCGGGCCGCAGTGATACTTGGGATGGAAGCACTCACCCTTCCAGCCATAGCTGAGGCAATCGCGGCATGAGCCGTACTTCATCGGGCGATCATCATCCCGATCGACCCAGCAGGTTCGACAACCTGCCAGAGCCGCCAGGACTCCGATCACACTCAGCATCCTTGCGAGTTTCACGTCCACACCTTCTCCGTAGCTACAGGCGGTTCGCCTGTGGCCGAAACGACCGCGCAAGCTCCATCTCGCGCAGCAATCCATCGCTCTCCAATATCGGACGCGAGATTGCCGATTCGACCGGCCCTTCCGGTTCTCGCGGCCATTCCGAAGCGACCGGGCCTCACGCCGCTCGCAGGCTTTACCTAGATTGCCTGACGCGAACGGCGGAAAGCTGGATTCAAAAACCAATCAGGCGAGCGGGGCGGCGTCAGCCCCCCGGTCCTACGGCGAACGTGAATTGGTTGAGGTTGATCATGACGGGTGTCGGCCTTAGCCCGTCGGTCCTACAGCGAACGCACCGGGGGGCTGCCGCCGCCCCGCTCGCCAAGATGCCTGCGAGGTTTATTCCGCGGGCTTGCCGGCGGCATACATCCGCGCGATGTCGCTGACGCTCAACGCGCGGTTCAGCACGAAGACTTCATCAATCGAGCCGCTCCAAATGCGCGGGTCGGAACCTTTCAGGCGATCGGCGTTCGCTCCAATGCAGACCGCGTGCTTCGAGGACTGCATGCGATCCAGTTCGACGATCCCTTCTGGCTGGCCGTCCAAATACAGGTGCAACGATTTCTTTGGGCTCTGCAGATCGTAGACCCCGACGGCGAAGTGCCACTTCTGGTCGTCCACCGTACTCAGGCTGTAGACGGTCGTCTGTTTGCCCTTGGTCGGGTCCGGCTTCTTCGCGGCCGCGTCCCAATAGGTGTTGTTCGCTGCCAGCTCCAGCTTCGCGGTCATTTGATTGCGTTGCAGACGCCACGAGTCGTCTCCCTTCGTGATCAATGCCTGATAGGCACTCTTCAGGCGATCGGCGCGAAACCAGACGCCGACCGAAAACGGCGTCGTGAAGTTGCACAGGTTGGAATCGTTGTCGCCGAGCAACACGTATTGATTGGACTTGTTCCCGCCAAATTGCAGAGCCTTCTTTTTGGGAAAGCGGCCGTCCTGCCACTTGGCTCCGAAGACCTTGGCGTTCATCGAACCGTATTTCGGTTTCGCCGCCTGGCTGCGGACGATGTCGCCGTCGTTCCCTTCGCCGCTGAAGGTGAAGTAGAAAACTAAATCAGGATCGTTTTTGAACTCGTTGCTGTGGGCCAACCACTTCTCGTAGGACGGCGGAGACGAATCAGGACTCGACGTTGCTGATTGAGTGCTGCCTGGAGTGGTTGCCGTCGCGTCGATCGTGGGATTGATCGTGATCGAGGCGGTCAACTTCGGAGTCGCACTGTCCGAACTCATCATTCAGATGATGAGAGGGACCAAACACACGGCTGCTCCAACTCCGATGATCAGCTTGGTGTCCGAATTCTGACGCTTCAGTTTCTTTTTCTTGAGTCGCCGAATCGACGGAGCGCTGGGCAGGTTGGCTAAAAAATCATCGTCGTCGGTCTGTGGTTCTTGATCAGGGATGATCAGAGTGGTGGACTGCGGCGACTTCTGTTTCACCCGTGACGGCGATCGGCTTTCAACAGCCGATGTCTGACGCTTCGCGGTCGTGCTCGCCGGCGCAGAGGCGGAGGCTGTTGCGAGTGCTGGGGCGGCTTGCTGCGTGCCGGAACCTGTCTGCGGCCGAGCGAGCCCCGTCATCGTGCTGGCCGTCCCTTTCGCCGTGACTTTAGTGGCCGCGTTCGACGAAGAAGCATTCGACTGCGATCCCTCGGAAACTTTGGATGCCGAATTGGAACCGCCGCGGACGGGCGAGTTGATTCCGGAGAGTTGACCACGAATGTTGATCTCATTGGGTTCCGGGCTGCGACCTAACAGCAGTGCCAACGACTCACGCGGGTGCTTGACCGCCGAGAGGTCGTATGGCGGAGACTTTCGTTGTGCGAAGGGCTTCAACGCCTCGGCGACTTCGGCCGGCGTCTGTGGCCGAGACTCACGCTTCTTTTCGAGCATCTGATGAATCAGCCGCGCGAACTCTTCTGGCACATGCGGCACCAGTTCGCGAATCGGCTGTGGCGGAGTTTGTTGATGTTTCAACAACTTCTCGGTCGTGGTCTTTCCGGAAAACGGCAACCTGCCAGTGAGCAGCGCGTACAAGACTCCGCCGAGCGAATAGATGTCGGCGCGAATATCGACGTTGTGGCTATCCACCGCCTGTTCGGGAGCCATGTAGTCCACGGTCCCAATCTGATCGAACGCAGTCGTCAGCGAGCCGTTACTTTGCTCTTCTTTACCGACCGCCAGACCGAGATCCAGCAGCTTGACGTTCCCATCGCGATCGACCAGCAGGTTGCCCGGCTTCACGTCTCGATGCACGAAGCCCGCCTTGCGAGCCGCCTCCAAGCCGAGCGCCGCCTGCATCCCATAGTCGGCCGCCTGCGCCCAGCCGAGCGGACCGAACTTATCGACCTGCTCGCCGGTGTCGATTCCTTCGACGTACTCCATGCAAATGAACGGCAGACCGTCCACTTCATCGAAATCAAACGCTTGGATGATGTTTGGATGAGACAGCGCCGCCACCGCTCGCGCTTCACGAGCGAACCGCGCGAGCGTATCGCCACGATTCTTCGCGAACCGGCCGATGGTTTTTAGCGCGACCACGCGATTCATTGTGATCTGCTCGGCGAGATACACCTTCCCCATGCCGCCGCGTCCCAGCAGATCCAGCAGTTTGTACTTGCCGAGATAAAAGCCCTCGGTCGTCCCCGCCATCAACTTCTGCGCTTGATTCAACGAAATGATCTGGCTCTTCACCAACGATCTCGCGAACCGCTCGGCAGTCAGTTCGCCTTCGCACAGCGTCGGCACTTGTCCGCTGATCTTGTCGAAAAGCGCCGGCTTCAACAGTTGGCTGCGCTGTAAGACATCCAGGAACTCATTGACGTTCGTCACCGCGGGCATGAGGCGATCCAATTCACACGCGAAAAGGGGATTGATCGGCCATTGGGTAGAACACCCGCATCCCCAGAGGTGGGGCAAGAAATGGCCGAATAGAACTTAGGCCAAGATTCCGCCGCCAAACGACATCGCGGCATCATTTCGCGCAGATCGCTGCGCAACTGTTGCGACCGCTATAACCATGAATGCAGCAGGCGCGCGGGGCGGCCTCAGTCCCCGGTCTCACGGCGAATGCACCGGGGGGCTGACGCCGCCCCGCTCGCCTGTGTGACGCCGCTAAGAATTAGACGAACTCGACCGGGCGGAACGCGCCGCCCAAGACTGGTTCGCTTTGGATGCTCAACCAACGGTCGAGCAGCGTCGCATACACCGAACGAAAGTCGGTGTGAAACTTCAAATCGCCGTCGTCGAGATCGGTCAGGCTCGGATGAGCGCCAATCACGCCCCCTTTGCACTTCGGCGACACGACGAACATCTGCGAGGCGGCACCATGATCGGTGCCGAGGCTACCGTTCTCAGCAACACGGCGGCCAAACTCGGAAAACGTCGCGACCAGCACGCGGTCGGCCAAGCCGTGGCCTTTCAGATCGCCGACGAACGCGGTGATCGCCGAAGACAGCTCGGTCAACAACGCCTGATGCGCGTTCGATTGCTGCGAGTGCGTATCGAAGCCGTCCAGATTCACAAAGAACATCCGCGTCCCCATGTCGCCGCTGATGATCTCCGCCACGGTGCGCAGCTTTTGTCCCAGCGCGTTACCGGGGTACTCCGTCGCCGGCTTGTAGCTGGCCGAGATTTGTTTGAGCTTCTCCGCGCTCGACCACGCAGTGCGCGCGGTGCGCCGCAAGAAGTCGAGGTCCGAACCGGCAGATGCATCGCGACCGGCGATTCGCTCCAACGCTTGCTTGTGCGCCTTCAACGCCGACTCGCTGCCAGGGCCGAGCTGTAACTGATACCCCTTCACATCGCGGACCGTCGGAACGTTGATCTTCGACGCGACCAGCGAAAGCGGCAGCTTGTCCGTTCCGAATGCCAGTCCTGGCACCTTGCCGACATGCTGCTCAACGGTCGAATCGAGTGCTCGGCCGAGCCATCCGCTGCTGACGTCATCCTTCTCCGGTTTCGCGGACTGCCAGATATCCATCGCGCGGAAGTGTGACCGATCCGGATTCGGGTAACCAACTCCCTGTATGACGCTCAGCCAGCCTTCATCGAACAACTGCTTGAACCCAGCCATCGCCGGATGCAGTCCGAGTTCGTCATTCAATTTCAACACCGTATCCTTGCCGATGCCGACTCCGGGGCGCGCCTTGTAGTACTCGGCACGGCCAAACGGCACGACGGTATTCAAGCCATCGTTGCCACCCGCCAGTTGCACAAGTACGAGGATGCGTTCATCCGGCTTCGCTACGGTCGCAGCGGCGGCTCGCGCGAGAAAACTCGCCGGCTTCGCACCCAACGATACGAGACTGGCGGCTCCAAACTGCTTCAAGAAGTCACGGCGAGTGGTCATGGGAAGATCTTCTTTCCCCCCACCGACCTTGCGTCGGTGGCTCGCGGGCTTTTGCACTACTTGATTCAAAGAGATGAGTCAGAGTAGTGCAAAAGCCCGCGAGCCACCGGGACAAGCCCAGTGGAGGACGGTCATGTGAGTTGATACTCCGGCATCTGCATCACGAACTGAGTCAACGAGCGAAGTCGAGTCTCCGGATCGCCAGTTTGATTTTTCATGAACTGCCGCAACTCAGCGACAGCTTCCGCACCGACATCGCGAGCCAGCAGCAACTGGACGAAATAGTTGACATCATCTTCGACTCGCAAGGTCGCGAACGAAACTGAACCGAGTTGATTCGACTTCAGCAGCGCAGTCGCGAAGTTGGCACGCTGAATCAATGTCGTCGAGCTGATCCACAGCCGGCCGCCATCCCAGCCTTTGACCGTGGGAGGCTCAAACAGATCCTGTCCAAGCTCCGCCGATAGCCGCGCAAGGCTCTGCAGATTCGGCTTGGCTTTCAGTTGTCGCACGGCTCCGAGCAATAACTCGACCGGCGATTTGATAATCGACTGCCGAGCTTGCTCGCTGAAGAACAGTCGCGAAGAGAACAGTTCTCTCAGGATCGATCGCCACTCGAAATTATGCTGCCGGATGCGAGCGGCCAGCGCGTCGATGTGCTCGCGAGACGGAGATGGCTCAACGAACTGTCGCAGCAGCTTGAACGCCAAGAAACGTGGGCAAGCGGGATGTTCGAGACACAACTCGATGACCTCACCACCATCGAAGTGGCCGCGTTTGGAGAAGACGGCTTTCTCGCCAGTGTCGTGCTGAATCGCGTTGAACCAGAACTCGCCGTTGCGAACATGCCAACCGGTGAAGGCTCGCGCGGCCTCTTGGATATCGTGCTCTGAGTAGTTTCCGACGCCGAGGCTGAAAAGCTCCATCACCTCACGCGCGAAGTTTTCGTTCGGATGCCGTTTGCGATTCGAGTTGCTGTCGAGCCACACCAGCATCGCCACATCCTTGGCGATGTCGTATAGCACGCGCCGAAAGCTACCGAGCGACTCTCGCCGCAGCAGATCATTCTGAGCAGCCATCAGCGGCACCGAATCGACCTTCGCGTTCGAGGTCGCGAAATGATTATGCCACAGCAGCGTAAGCTTCTCGACCAGCGGATTGGCCGAGGCGGTCATTCGATGCAACCACCATGCCTTCAAGTCCGCGATGTTGCCGCTGTCGAAAGCTGCCTGTCTGAGCACGGCGTCGGCCTTTCCGAACGCCGCTGATTCGGTTTGAGGAGACAGCAGCCGGTCGATTGCCTTGTCGAGGCCGTCCGTTGTGACCTGCTGAATCTCATCGGCGGAGGCCCCGAAGCCCGTTCGCCAAAGGAAATGAGTCGCTTCTCGCCGCGACCATTCGACGTCAGTCCGCTGCATGTCGTTTGCCATGAGCCTGCCTCTAGTTCGCCAAGGGACGAGAGCCATACCGAATCAAACTTGAATCGGTTTCACTCGTCCGGCAGACAGCCGTGAGCCGATGGCCGACAGCCGTTATCGCACTTTTGAGCAGCTTGAGTTTGTGATACCGGCTTTCGGCTCTCGGCGATCGGCGTTCGACCGGGCATCAAGTTGCGGAGGACGTCAGAAATTTATCGACATCATTGGAAACGATCACGCCGTAATTCACGGCTCCCAGCCAGCCGGACATGATGATGCCGACGCTGCCGGCATGAAACAGGCCGCCGATCTGCTGCGGCAATTCTTTGCTGACCTTCAGGCCCTCCCACTTGGTGCCGAAGGCCGCTCCGTTCCAGTGTCGGGTGTAATGCTCGAAGGTCCGCGGTGTTGAGGCTTCGTAGTGATCGACCTTGTCGCGGATGCCGGGGACGTATTGTTCGAGACAATCGAGCGTCGTTTCGCAGAGTTCTCTCTTGGCGGCCTCGTATTCCGCTTCGGGGAGTTCGGCCCAGTCCTTGAAGTTCGCGTTTGTGGATGAGACCACGACGTAACGGTCGCAACCCGGCCGAGTGGACGGGTAATAGAACGAGAACGTGCGGCTGCTGACCTTCTTGCTGAGCATCGCCTCGATGTCGAAGCCCTTGTGCTCCGAGTGAAACAACAGGTCGCCGCAGTAGTCGAAGCCGACTCCCGGCTTGAGCGCGATGTAGACTTGGCAACTGCTGTTGTTGAGCCGCACGGCCTTCGCCTCTGCGACGAATGCGGGATCGAAGTTCTGTTCGCCGACAAGCTGCAGGATTGTTGATTTGATGTTCGCGTTTGACACGACGCAGCGGCAGCCGATCCGCTTGCCGTTGACGAACACGCCAGTCACGCGGCGTTGCTCATCGACTTCGATCTTCTCCACCAACGAGCGAATGCGGATATCGACGCCGTTCTTCTCCAGTTCGTCCTTCATCTGATTGACGAGCTTGTCGGTGCCCCCCTCGAAGGTGAAGACCCCTTTGCTCATGAAGTTGGAAAAGACGATGCCGTAGGAGACGGCCGGGTCTTCCAGAGTACTGCCGTTCGCGTAGGTGATCGGTTCCATCAGCAGCCGGATAACGTCGCTCCGGCCGGGGAAAAATTCCTCAAACAGTTGCCGAGTCGTTTTTGCCTCGGCATCGAAGTGATTCATCCCCCGTGCGGTGTCAAAAAACTTTTGGACGGTCTCGCCGGGGACGTTGAATTTCTCGATCAGCAGCTTGGTGAAATCTTCCCGGTTGAAGGTCGTCGTCAGCGAGAACTGCGGGTTCTCGAACCGAATCCCCTTGAGCTGCACGATGCTGTCGGCGATCTCCTGCGTCCAATACTTGCGGCAGGACTTGATCATGCCGATCGGGAACCCGTGCAGGGAGATGTCGAAAATGTGCCCACCGGCTCGCTTGAACCAGGTGGCCATGCCGCCTAGCTGATAGTGATGCTCCAGCAGCAAGACCGAATAACCGGCCCGGGCCAGGATGTTTGCTGAGGTCAGCCCAGCTAAACCGCTCCCGATGACGATGACGTCGTAGTGGTCTCGCGTGTCTTTGAGGAAATCCTTGGCCATTTTTCCGCTCGTCGCCCAACCTTGGAAACAAACGCAGCCCGGTTGAGCCGGGCTGCATCAGGGGCGGCAGTTTAAGGATTGTGGCCGATGCTGCCAGCGTCGGCTGGGACACTGGCAGCGGTGGCCGCGATTCCGCAACTTATTGCATGACCGAGCACCAACAGTACCGGCCGTTGAGAACCATGTAGCCGAAGCCGACCTCGGTTCCGCTCAGCATGTTGCCGTGATGGGCCGGCGACCAGATCCAACCGTTGGTCGCGTCTTCGGGAGTGGTGACTCCCATGAAAATGTTCTCGCGGTAGGGGAGCCCGCTGTGTGAGAACCAGCCAGTTTCAGCCATCCAGACGGCGTGCTTCTGAGCGGCGAGGCACATTTCCGCGTTCAGCTTCGACGGCGAAAGGCCGACTCTGGCTCGTTCTTGGTTGTGCAACTCCAGCAGTTTTTGGATGGTCGGGTGCTTGACCAACCAGTCGAGGTTTTTGGAATTCCTTTCCACTCGCTCCGCCATCTCGGCGGATCGAGCTCCGGTGACAGCGACTCCTGTGACAGTGAGGGTCAAGGCAACGATCAGTGACTTCCGAATCAGACTCATAACAGAACTCTCCATAGGAAACCGGGTAGCTTGCGCAGACTATAACGGTGACCCACTCCTGCGATGGGGCGGATGGTTGCGGACGCCCGCAGTGAGTTCAAGCAACCGGCGGCAAATTGAGGGGGGACTGATGAGGCTTTCGATTGTGATTCCGACGCTGAACGAATCGTCGCGGATTGGCTGCACGATACAGCGGGCATTGGAGTTACGTCCGCACGAAATCATTGTCGCTGACGGCCAAAGTACGGACCAAACCGGCGACTTTGCCCGGCAGGCCGGGGCGACGATCGTCACCTGCGAGCGGGGGAGGGGACGGCAGCTCAATGCCGGAGCGCGATCGGCAACCGGGGACGTCCTGCTGTTTCTCCACGCAGATTGCTGGCTGGAACCCCAAGCGGCCGAACAAATCGAGGCTGCCTTGCGGATCGAGTCGGTGATCGGCGGAGCCTTTCGCCAGCGGATCGACCATGACCGGCGAGTCTTTCGCTGGCTGGAATGGGGGAACGCCGCACGAGTTCGCTGGCGGCGGATGCCCTATGGCGACCAGGGAATCTTCGTCCGGCAGTCAGCCTTCGGGTCTCTCGGAGGATTTGCAGAGGTCCGACTGATGGAAGATGTGCTGCTGATGCGAGAGTTCCGCCGCCGAGGCTGGCGAATCGAATTGCTTCCCGGCCCAATCCACGTCGATCCGCGCCGCTGGATAAAGCACGGAGTTTTCCGGCAAACGCTGCGAAACTGGATGCTTCTGTCCGGGCTGAAGCTCGGCATCTCGCCCGACCGGCTGGCTGAGTATTACTCGCCAAACTCTCTGGCTGGGCGAGCGGCAGGGCGTCAGCCCACCGAGTAAACCCCCGCAAAATTGATTCAACAAGAAACTCGGAGGGCTGACGCACTACCGCTCGCCGTAGTCATTTCTGTCGAGCTGCCTAGAATCCCGCTCCCGTTTTGGAGCCTGCCCTTGGAAAACATCGTCCCCCTTGAGCTGATGGCGGCTGGTGAAGTCGGCCACATCGTCCAGGTGGATGGCTCGCCGGAGGTCGTTCACCGGCTGGCCGAGATGGGGCTGCGGGAGCAAATTCGCGTGATGATGGTCCAACCGGGCCGCCCCTGCATCGTGGCAGTAGGAGACCATCGGCTCAGCCTGCGAATGGACGATGAGGCGGAGATTTTGGTGGCTTTGACGGTGGTCCCCTAACCCAGCGAACCGGGTGGCGTCAGCCCCCAGATGAGTTCGTAAAGAACCCGTCCGGGGGCTGCCGCCGCCCGGCTCACGAAAACAAATCGGCTCTCCGCCATTCGTGATGAAGACGAATTCGTGAGCCGCAAGGCGCTAGCCGCGGGTCGAGGAAAAGAACCCGCGGCTAGCGCCTACCGGCTCACATCGCACCGAAATCAACACGAATGGCGGAGAGCCAACAAATCTTTTGCGGAGCAACCGTTGTCTCAAACTCTCGATCAACTGCCCGAAGGCCAAGCCGCGACGATCCTCGACGTCGAGGGGGACGACGCCGTGGCCGTGCGACTCCTGGAAATGGGTCTGACCGACGGTGAGTCGATCCGGTCGCTCGGAGCCGCACCGCTGGGTGATCCGTTGGAGTTTGAAGTCCGCGGCTATCGCCTTTCCCTCCGCATTGTTGAAGCCCGCCGAGTGCGCATCCGTTCGTAGTTCCGCCTTCAGGCGGTCCTGCTCCTCTCCCTCCCAAAACAAGATACCGCCTGAAGGCGGACCTACGAACTATGCCGCTCACCGTCGCGATCATCGGTAACCCAAATACTGGCAAGAGCACGCTGTTCAATGCGCTGACCGGCTTGCAGGCCCGAGTCGGAAACTTTCCGGGAGTGACCGTCGAGAAAAAAATCGGCCGTATCAAAGGGACTGCCGATCCGATCGACCTCGTGGACTTGCCAGGGACGTACAGCCTCTCGCCCCGCTCGCTGGACGAAATGGTTTCGGTCAACGTGCTGCTTGGCCGGCAGGCCGATGTTGGCAAGGTGGATGCGGTGGTCTGCATCCTCGACGCGTCGAACTTGGAGCGGAATTTTTATCTTGCCTGCCAGGTACTCGATCTTGGGCTGCCGACGGTGATTGTGCTCAACATGTTCGATGTGGCCACGACGCGCGGCGCGAAGATCGACATCGCCGCGCTTTCAAAGAAACTTGGTGTGCAGGTCGTCGCGACGTCGGCCCATCGCAAAGAGGGATTGGATGCCCTCAAGGCCGCGATTGCCGCCGCAGTTCCGAACGGTCCTGGTCCGCGACCGCATCCGTTTCCCGAAACGTTCTATGCCGAGTGCCATCAGCTCGCCTCGAAGCTGGCTGAGCTGGGCCGTTCGGACGCACCGAGTTTCCTTGTGGAGCGTGCGTTGCTGGATGTCGGCGGGTATCTCGAAACCGAATGGCTCGCTGGCAGCGATATCGCTGAACCCTGGAAGTCCGCGTTGGTCGAATCGCGTGCTCGGTTGAAGGAGGCCGGCTGCCGAGTCCCTGCTGTCGAGGCGAAGGCTCGATACGCTTGGGCGAAGCAGACGTTGTCCGATGTCGCGACGGCTCCCGCCGCGCGAGCCGAAACGCTTAGCGATCGAATGGACCGAGTGCTGACGCATCGCTTTGCCGGTTTGCTGATCTTTGTGGTGTTGATGATTGTCGTTTTTCAAGCGATCTTCTCGTGGGCCGAGCCGCTGATGGGGTTGTGTGAGTCCGGGCAATCGGCCGTGTCGAGTTTCGTCGCGTCGTTATTGTCGCCGGGAACGCTCAGAAGTTTGCTAACCGACGGAGTCGTCGCCGGCGTCGGGGGCGTGCTGGTCTTTCTGCCGCAGATCGGGATGTTGTTCTTCTTCATCGCGCTATTGGAGGACTGTGGCTATCTGGCTCGCGCCGCGTTCTTGATGGACAAGGTGATGTCGAAGTTTGGTCTGAACGGTAAATCGTTCGTGCCGCTGATGACGTCACACGCCTGTGCGATTCCCGGCATCATGGCCACGCGAGTGATTGAAGATCGAAAGGCTCGGCTGGCGACGATCTTGGTTGCGCCGTTGATGAGCTGTTCGGCGCGGTTGCCGGTCTACACGCTGTTCATCTCGCTGTTCGTGCCCGATGAACCGCTGATGGGAATGCGGGGCGCTCGGCAAGGGCTGACGCTGTTTGCGATGTACGCGCTGGGAATCGTCGCGGCGGCGCTGGTCGCCGCAGTGTTGCGAAAGACGATCTTTCATGGTGAGACGCCGCCGTTTGTCATGGAGTTACCGGCCTACAAGTGGCCGTCGCCGTGGATCGTCGTCAGCCGTGTGTGGGATCGCATGATGGCGTTTGTGGCTCGCGCGGGGACGCTGATCTTCGCGGCGGCAATCGTCGTCTGGGCGGGAAGCTTCTTTCCGGGAGATCACTCGCAAGAGTTTGAGAAACAACGATTCATCGAACAGGCGGAAGCAACGCAGGCTGATTCGCTGAAGCACAGAACAATGCTCGAAGAATCGCTCGGTAAGCTCAACGAGCGGATGGCGTCTCATCCACCGGCGACCGAATCGGAACGGGACGAGTTCCAGGAAAAACTCGCAACCATCGAAGGGGGGCTGGCAGTCCTCAACGCGG
This sequence comes from Planctomyces sp., assembly GCA_005778115.1. GTDB lineage: Bacteria > Planctomycetota > Planctomycetia > Planctomycetales > Planctomycetaceae > SXKJ01. The sequence continues at coordinate 32,829 of SXKJ01000006.1, forward strand.
AGTTGAAGCCGCTCGATGACGCACGCGTAGAGGTGAATCACTTGCGGGCTTCGTCGGTCGAGCAGAGTTTCCTCGGGCGGCTGGGGCATTTGATCGAGCCGGTGGTCAAGCCGCTCGGCTGGGATTGGAAGATAGGTGTTGGGACGCTGCTTTCGTTCCCGGCTCGCGAGTTGGTGGTGACGAATTTGGGGATCATCTACGGACTCGGCCAAGACGTTGACGAGAGCAATCAGCAGTTGTGGTCCACGATTCGCGAAGCGACGTGGCCTGACGGCCGGCCGGTCTACGGTGTGCCGGTGGCTTTGTCGATCATGGTGTTTTTCTCGCTGTGTGCTCAGTGTGCCGCGACGTTGATGACCATTCGCCGTGAAACAAACTCTTGGCGCTGGCCGCTGGTGACGTTTACCTACATGACGTTGCTGGCGTACTTCGCCGCGTTGGTGACGTATCAAGTTGCGATTCGTCTGTAGTCCCGCCTTGAGGCGGAATAACGACTTCAACGACCGCCTAAAGGTGGAACTACAAACCGAGACTTGGCAATGGTCGACACACAAACGCTGTTGGCACTCCTCTGCGTGGCGGTCTCGCTGGCGGTGTTGTGTCGTCGCGCGCTGCTGTGGTGGCGAGGCCAATCCGCCGGCTGTGGCGGAGGCGGCTGTCATGGATGTGGCTCAGTTCCGGCTCGACTCAAGGTGCCGCTGATGGTGTTGACTGACTTTGAAGTTGGGGAGACGACGGAAATGGAAAATGAGAAATGACAAATGAAAAATGGGCTCTCTGCCATTCGTATTGAAGACGAATTCGTGAGCCGAAATCAACACGAATGGCGGAGAGCCGAAAAATGTTGGGCCAGTTATTTTGCATTTTTCAATTGTCATTTTCCATTGCTCGCAGTTTTTAAAATGAATCGAGTTCCGGATGCCTTTGCCTAATCAAATCACCGACCTGTCTGAAATCGTCCACCGCTGCGACGAGGTGCTCGCGCATGCATGGATGGTGCGGACCTTCATCAAGCATGGCGAGGAGATCGACGACTACCCCGAGTTGATGGGAATCGTGAGATCGGTGTTCGACATCTCGCGAGCGTTGGAGACTCGACAGGACGATCCGGTCGCCTATGTGCGGATGTTGAATAAGAAAGTCGGTAAGCTCCGCAAAGCTGCTGAGCAGTTCGCGGTCGATGCCTTGAAGGCTTCGACGCACACGAACTTTCAGCAGGCGGTGAAGTCGATGAATGTTTGCGTGGGCGAGTTGCAAGCGCTGTCGGCTCTTGGCCAGGAATTGCTGGCGAAGTTGCCGCCGACTGTGGTTGCAAGTTCGGAATGTGAGGATGACGACGCGTAGCTATGTTCGCCAGAACGTGGGCGAGCGGTGGTCCCACGTTCTGACGACCGTGGCTACGTTGCTTGGCCGCTACTCTTTCTTCGCGGCTAGATGCTTATCAAACCAGTCGGCGAACAGGTTCAAGTCTTGGCCGAGGGTTGGCCAGCCGTGATCGGCTCCGGGGCGAAGGACCAGTTCGCATGGGACTTTGGCTTCCTTGAGCTTGTCGATGAAGACGTTCGCCTGCTGGATCGGCACGAGTTTGTCTTTGTCGCCGTGAATGATCAGCATCGGCGGATCGTCGGCCGAGATGTGCGTGATCGGCGAAATCTCGCGGCCGATCTTTTTCAGCTTTTCTTCGTCGGCGATCCGTTCAAAGCGTTTCGTCTTCGCATCGGATTCGACGAAGTCGAACGGAGCCGGCAGCCAGGCCAATGGACCTGTGCCCAACGCGACGACTCCCGGTTCGCCCCAATTGAGAAAGTCGGTGGGAGGGAAGAAACAGGCAACCGCCTGCACGCGGCTGGATTGCCGATCGACGGGGTCTTTCGCCTCTTTGTTTTCGAGTTGGCCGTTCGTTCCCATCATCAACGACAAATGCCCACCGGCTGAGGCTCCGATGATGCCGATGCGATTCGGGTCGATCTGGAATTCGTCCGCCTTGCTGCGGATGAATCGGATCGAGCGTTGCAGGTCGCTGATCGCTTCGGGGATCGTGAACCTCGGCTGACTGCCGTGGACCACCGCGAAGACAGTGTAGCCCTTTTGCAGAAACGGCGTGACGAAGCCAGCGTTGATCGCGGAGTGATCCGAAAACCATCCGCCGCTCACAACCCAGATGACCGCCGCTCGGTTGGTGTTCTCCTTGGGAGTGAAGACATCCATCGTCAGCGCGGTGCCAAACTTTCGGCCATAGATGACGTCTTCGCGGCGAGTGAACAGCTCGTCGGCGGAGGCGAAGTTTGTGGATGCGAAACAGAACAAGAGGGCAAGCAAAACGCAGCGAGTCATGATGGTCACTCCCAAGTTTGAAAAAAAGTATCGCGGCAATCGGCTGTCGGCTGTCCGTGTTCGGTCGAAAGCTGATGTCCGACAGCCGAAAGCCGTTATACCGTTTTATGAGCAGACTCATTCATTGCACGGTGTTGCAGCTTCACGAACGATTGAAAGCTGCGCGGCATCTCAGAAACGAAGCGCAAATCTTCTCCGGAAACCGGATGTTGAAAGCCGAGGATGTGCGCGTGCAGCGCGAGCCGCGTGTGTGGCCAATCGGGATGCTTCGAGAGATTCGGCCGATAGCGGCGGTCGCCGATAATCGGGTGGTCGGCTTCGGAGAGATGGACTCGGATCTGATTGCGGCGGCCGGTGTCGAGCTTCACGCGCACGAGCGTTGTGTCGGCCAGCCGTTCATCGACCGCGAAATGCGTGATGGCGTGCTCGCCACCGTCGGGGTTCTCGACCGAGTACCGGCTGAGCCGCTTGCTGGTCGCGAGGTAACTTTCGTATTGCCCGGCGTCTTCTTGCATGATGCCCGCGACCAGCGCGAGGTACACGCGGTCGGGGGCCCGCAGGCGGAGTTGATCCTGCAATGCTCCGGCGATCTCGGATTGCTTGGCGAAGACCAACAGGCCGGATGTCTCGCGGTCGAGTCGATGCACGACCAACGCTCGGTTCAGACCGCCGAGATAGCGTGATACTTCATCAACCAGCGTCTTCGATTCCTGATGTTCGGTCGGCACAGTAAGGATGCCAGCCTGTTTGTCGACGACGATTAGATAATCGTCTTCGAAGACGACTCGGAATGTCTGGCATTGAAACGGGCCTTGGACGGGCTTGCCCTGAAACTTGCCGAGCCATGTCTCGCGGTATTTTCGTTGGGGGTCGTATTTGACCTCAACGACGTCCCCTTCTTTGACGGCGGTGCTCGGTTCGGTGATGGCTCGGCCGTTGATGCTCAGGCAGCCGTTCATGCACATGCCGCGCAGTTGCGAGCGGGACCGGCCAGTGATCGCTTTCACGATCAGATCGACTCGGCCGGCTTCTTCGGTGGTAACGGTGTGGGTCTTGTGTTCAAGTGGCATGAGCGCTCGTAGTGACCCGATTTATCGGGGCGTGTTGAAGGAGATTACGTGATCGCGTACCGCATGAATGCGGTCACTACGAGCCTAGCCGCATCCAGGCGGCTTTGAGGTAGTCGGATTCGGGGTAATTGGCGGAGACCGGATGGTCGGGGGACGCACCGGTGCGGAAAAGGATTTGCATGTCGCGCGGGCCTCGGCGTTGGAAGCCGTTGTCGTCGGCGGGGCCGAAGGCTTCTCCCGCTTGTCGCGAGGCGGAATACAGCAGCCGCAAGAAGTCCGCGTCTTGCAGCAAGCCGGAGCAACTGCAGCTCAGCAGCAAGCCATCGGGTTTGACGAGCTGCATGGCCAGCCGATTGAGGTCGAAGTGCCGGCGCGTTCCTTCGTCGAGCTCTGCTCGATTGCGGATCAGCTTCGGGGGATCGAGCACCACGACGTCGAACTGCCGATTGTTGCGGATCATGTCGCGCATGTACGGGAAGACGTCGGCTTGAACGAAGTTCGCTTTCACCGCGTTGAGCTGCGCGTTGCCGCGCGCGATCTTCAGCGGTTGTTCGTCGAGATCCACGCCAGTGACTTCGGCCGCGTTGCCGAGTTTCTTTGCCGTGATCGAGAACCCGCCGGTGTAGCAGCACAGATCGAGCACACTCTTGCCGGCGGTGAAGTCGGCGAGGCGGCGGCGATTGTCGCGTTGATCGCAGAAGAAGCCGGTCTTGTGTCCGCCGATAAACTCGATGCGAAACTTCGTGCCGAACTCCTGCACGATGACCGAGCGGGGGAGTTCCGGAGAACAAACCGGTTCGCCGGCAAAACCTTCTTGAGCTTCCGTGTACGGCCCCGGTCGCAAGACCCAATGCTTCGCTCCGACGATCCGAGCCAACCGTTCGAGGATCGCTTGCCCGCGCTGAAAGAGTCCGAGCCCAAACGCTTCGGCCGAGAGCGTGTCGCCGTAACGGTCGATGACGATGCCGGTGAGCCAGTCTCCCTCGGCGTGAATCAGGCGGTAGGTGTCGGTGACGTCTGGCAGCTTGAGGACGTCGTGCCGCAATCTCACGGCTCGCGTCAGCAGTTCGTCCCAGTACGCTTCATCGGGAGGATTGTCCCCGGCGCGGATGACGCGGACGGCGACTTCCGACTTGGGATTCACGAAGCCAAATCCGAGCCGACGATTGTCCTGATCGACGAGCGTGACGAGGTCGCCGGGCAGGGCCGGAGGATCGGGAGGCCCGAAGATTCGTTTCCGAAAGATCAGCGGACTCGCGCCGAGCGTATTGATCGTCACACAGGACTCGGCATCGCGCGGTTGATCAAGTGGGCGTTGAGCGGTTCGCACCGGGGCGGTCAACGGTTTGTTTCTTAGAGAGGCTCGCATGGTCGCGATAGTAACGGTCTCGCCGAAATTGCAGAACGATGGCCGAGTAGGAATGAATCAGGCGAGCGGAGCGGCGTCAGCCCCCCGGTGGTGCGGCGAACACCCCGCGGGGCTGACGCCGCCCCGCTCGCCAAAGCATGTTCGTGTCTAATTCGTCGGCAAGTTCTTCCGCAGGTAGTCGGTCATCAATTGATAAAGATGCCGCGTTGTATTCGCACCTTCGGAGATCGAGTGGCTGCGGTTCGGGTAGGCCATCAGCGAGAACAGCTTGTTGTGAGCAATCAGCTCGTTCATCAGCAGTTCGACTCCTTGGTAGTGGCAGTTGTCGTCGCCGGTGCCGTGGACGATCAGCAGGTTGCCCTTCAGGTTCTTGGCGTGCGTAATCGGCGAGCCTCGTGTGTAGCCGTCGGCGTTGTCGTTCGGCAGGCCCATGTAACGCTCTTGGTAGATCGTGTCGTACATCTTTTGATTTGGGACGGGGGCAATCGCGATTGCCGTGCGATACAGGTCGGGGAATTGGAAGATGGCGTTCAAGCTCGATGAGCCACCGCCGCTCCAGCCCCAGATGCCGATCCGATCGGGATCGGCTTGCGGCCAGCGTTTGAGCATTTCGCGTGCGGCGGCCGCTTGCTCGGTGGGATGCAGGATGCCGATCTGACGATGCACGACTTTTCGCCATTCGCGGCCTCGAGGTGACATCGTGCCTCGATTGTCGACGCTCGCCACGAGGTAGCCTTGCTGAGCCAGCATCAGATGCCACAGTCCACGCTTGCCGTCCCAGGCGTCACGCACCGTTTGGCCATGAGGCTCGCCGTAGACGTAGATCAGCAGCGGATACTTCTTGACGGCACTGGGATCGAACCCCGGCGGCTTCAGGCACCAGGCATCGAGTTGGAGGTCGTTGCCGATCTCCAATCGCAGGACCTCTGCGGTAGGCTTCTTGAGCGCGTCGAGATTCAGGCACAGCTTCGGATTCGACGCGAGCATTCGCACGACTTTGTGCTCCGGGAGCGTGATGAGATTGACGATGGGCCGGTGCGAAAACGCCGAATAGGTGTGGAACGCAAACTTGCCATCCGGCGAGATGTTGTAGGTGTGCCAGCCAGGTTGATTATCGGGCGTCAGCCGCTCCCCTTTCTCACCGTCGAGCGTTGCCCGGTAGAGGTAACGCTGCGTCGCGTTGTCTGGCGAAGCGGCGTAATAGATTGCTCCGCTCGCTTCATCGACCGCTTCGAGGCCGATCATGTCGAATTGTTCTTGAGTGATGCGGCGAACGGATTCCTTCTCCGTCTCTGCCAGATAGGGGCGTCGCCAGCCGTCTCGTTCGCTAATCCACAGGAACTGCTCGCCGTTCTTGAGCCAGCGAAACGGGTTCTCGTTTTCGAGCCATGCGGGATCGGTCTCGGTCAGGATCGTGCGCGTCGTGCCGGTCACCGGGTCGGCCAGCATCACGCGGTTCGTGGTCTGCAGGCGGTTGAACTGTTGCAACGCGACCTGCTTGCCGTTGGGCGTCCATTCCAACTGGGCGAGGTAGTGGTTGCGCGGATCACCGGGGACATCGAGCCATCGCACGTCGCCGCCGCCTGCGCTGACGACTCCGATGCGTGCTGCCGAGTTTTGTTCGCCGACCTTCGGATATCGGATGCCGATCGGCTTCGAGTATGAATCGTCGGTGTTGTTGATGAGAAAGAACTCGCGCACGCCGGACGAATCGAGTTGCCAGAACGCGATCGACTTCCCATCAGGACTCCAGCGGTATCCGTCGCGCAGGTCGAGTTCCTCTTCGTAGACCCAATCCGACGTGCCGTTGATGAGTGTTGCCGAGCCGTCCTTCGTCAAAGCCGTGACGCTCATGTCCGCGAGGTTCTGGGCGTAGAGATTGTTCTCTCTCACGAACGCGACGTGAGACGCATCGGGCGAGAACTTGGCGAACATCAGCGTCGACGGCTTCGCATCGCCGCCGAGTTTCTTCAATTCGCGAGACGCGATATCGAGCACCCAATAATCGCCGCGCGTGTTGCGACGCCAGACGCGGCGGCTGTTCGTGAAGATCAGCACTTTGGATTCGTCGTCAGAGAACTTAAACGATTCGACATTGAGCGGCCTTTTATTTCCCTTGTCGTCCTTCGCCGCATCGGCGGGAATGAACGCCTCACCGGGGATGACAATTTTCGCCTCTTCGGTGGCAGTGTCGTGCCAGACGATCTGCCGTAGAGCAGGCGGTTCGCCTGCAACCGGCTTCTCCGCAACCGGACGCTTCGGCCAAATCTCAAACGTGAAGTAACCGGGCCCCTTCTTCTTCCAAAGAATCGTGCCGATGCTCTCTTCGTCGAAGTCTGGTGAATTGAAGATGCGGTCGATCGTCAGCAACGGATTCGACTTGGCATCGGCTTTCGGCGTTTCTTCGGTCTTGCTTGCAGCCGCCTCGGACCGTTTCACCGCCTTCTCGCGGATCTGCCGGCGAGCCTCATTGAGTCGCTCCGGCCAGACGAATTTCGGTGCGGTCGTCGGGGCGTAGCCGGCGAGATGATCCTTTAGCCGCGTGGCCGGTTTCGTGTAGACGAGCTTTGTCTCGCCGAAGACTTCGCGGCACATCTCGGCGAGGCCGGGGTCGTATTCGAGCAACTCGTCGCGCGTGTTGACGTGATTGTGGTCGTGGTCGTTCTCGCGGTTGTTGTCGAACCAGGACTGCACCCCTTCAGCGAAGTATTCGTGGTGGTTGGTCGCGGCGTACTTTCCTTTCCAGAGGCCGGCGGTCATCGCTCGGTCATAGGTCTCCTTCAGGCGGCGGTCGAACGTTGGATCGACGTTGACCATGCCGCGCAGGTGGATGTTGTGGGCAAACTCGTGAATCAGAATGTTCTCGGTTGAGTACGGATCGCCGGGATAGCAGAGCAAGTTCTCTTCGCCGCACGAGCAAAACGGATCGGTCTGCGACCCGCCGGTTCCGCGAGCTCGCGCGTCCCAGTAGTCCTTGGGCTTGAGCCACGCGAATTCTGGCACGTCGGTCGTGAACTCGTTGTGCGCGATGATGCACAATCGCGAGCCGGATTTGATCATCGCGGACTTCACATCCGGCCGCTTTGCCAACATCAGGTCGACAAGAAACGCCGCCTCTTTCAGCGCGTAATCGTTGACCTTCTCCGACGCGACGATCGGATAGCCGCCGGCATCGACGTACTTCTTGTGAAACGGATCGGCCTTCAGTTCGGCCGGCGGAGCGGTCACACGCGGTTCGGCGGCAGTTGTCAGAGACAGACCTGTTGCGAGCAGAACGGCGGCCAGCAGCGATTGGCGAATCAGCGTGGGGAACAAGTCCATCTTTGATCTTTCAGTTTTCGGAGCATCCGATGAAAGGAGGGGGCGAGTCTTTGTGAAGGCAATTCGTGTCAATATCCCAAAAGGACTGGCACGAACGCAACCGGGGCGGGCAACGCCGTTAAGGATTGTTGTCGCCGAATTCGTGAGAATTCGAACTCGTCGAGCGACTCATCCGAAGTCTTACGACTTCGGCTACGCCTCAATCAGGCGGTGAGGGAATCGGATTCGCCGATGGCGATGATTCGGTGGATCTCATTGGTCTTGAATCCCAATGGCATGGGGCGGACGACTTGGGGCAAGACCGCGACGTCGTAGAGTTCCGTCACCATTCCTTCGACTCGCAGCCAGTGAACGACGTCGCCGCTGCGCAGGTTGATGATCATCAGACCGCAGCGGGCATCGGTGCCGCGCTTCGCGAGTTCTTCTTCAAGAGCCAGGCCGCCGAACGTCTTGTCGTGTCGAGGCCGCGACAGTCCGACAACCGCGTAGTCACCGATGAAGGCCAGACCTCGCAGATAGCCGGGGCAAAATGTCAGTGGCTCGAAACGGCCTCCGTTGGGATCAACGCTGCCGAAGTGCCCGGTGCCGGAATCGTGCAGCCAGAGACGGCCGCGATAGAGCCTGGGCGAGTGCGGCATCGACAGACCGGATGCGATCACTCGGCCATCGGGAATCTCCAGTACGACTCCGCCATCGCGACGTCGGTCGCGCCAGCCATCGACGACGTCGCTGGTGCTGACGGCCGTGGCATAGCGCGGATGACCGGCATCGTCCAAGGCCATGCCATTGAGGTGGCAACGATCCTCGGCCGTCAGTTTGCTGAGAAACGGCGGACTCCAAAGCGGAGTGAAGCTGGCTCGTTCAGAGAGTGTCGCGAGGCAACCGAAGGCGGTGGCGACAAACACGACTCGGCCGGTGTGATCAATGGCGATGTCGTGCACATCGAGATCGCCAGTCGTGTAGCCGATCTTCGGAACAAAGAGACGATCGTGATCCTGGTGCATCTCGCCGGGTTGCAGCAGGTTCTCAAAACGCTAGAGTTGAAACAGCGTGCTCAACCAAAGCGTCTGCCCATTCGCCCACAGACCCATCGCCCGGTTAAAGGTCCGCTCAAAGACCGCCAGACGCCCCTCGGGATTCAAGCCGACCAAAAAGAGCTTGCCAGTTTGGTACGTGGTAAATGCGAGGCTGACATGCTGCTCGGCGAGCCAATTCGGGAAGTGGCGTGAGCCAGAAACTTCCACCCAGGGTTCGGTATTGGTGTCGGTGGCCGAAGAGTTCATTGTCCACTCCGAAGTGTTCAGCGTGTTTCGCCGTGTTAGGAAGTCCGTGCCATCATGCCGCGCAATCGCTCGGCGGGCACACCGGCCGACCAAACGGCGGCGACGGCGAGGAGAAGATTCTGGCGAACCACAGGGGCGACAGAATCAAACTTGCTGAGCGGGAGGAAATAAGCATTCGGCCCGGTTCCGAGGACCACATTGTTTTGTAAGAGGAACGCGACTCGCCCACCGCGAGATTGATGTTCGCGCAGTGACGCTGTTTCTCCAGCGATGGAATACAGCAGCACCTGACCGCGGCACTTGGCCAGTAGTTCTTCCAAGTGCGGCATGTCGGCTGGGACGATGAGCGTTCCTTCCAGTGGAACGGCATGGACGAGCGGCAAAACGCCGGACAGAAGACTGTCTCCGTTGAGATCCCCGGTCGCCAAAACTCCGTTCGACAAAACGGAAACATCACAACGTTCACAACCCAGACCGCTGGCCAGAGCTTGTTCTATTCGGCATTCAAAGATCGCCGCCTCGACACGCGGGTGCAGCAGCAACGAGTTGATGCGGTCATGGTCAGTACCACGCAGCACGAAGGGTTGCTGACCATCAATCTGCACATCGTCACCGACAGCGAGGCCGACTCGGCAACCGAACTGACGCAGCAGTTCGGCGGTCAAGCGACCGATGTCCGCCGACTCGGGACTGCTTGCGATTCCGATGATCGGGATGCGTCCGTTTTCACCTCCGGGGAACATCAATTCGATTATCGCATCGCCCACCGGTTGAGGTTGTCCGTAAAGCGGTTCGACATGGATTGACAGAGCGGGGCCGGCGTTGACCTCGATGATGACGCCACCTGTTTCTTCGAGCGGACGTCCGATGTCTGTCGCGATGACATCCAGGCCGGCGATGTTCAAACCCACGGTTTGCGCCGCGAGCACCGCGCGCTCCGCCACGGCCGGGTGAACCTGGCTGGTCTCATCAGTCGTCAAGTCGCCGTTCACGCACACGATGATCTCTTGCCCGACTACCAGGATCGACTCGCGGGTCAGCCCTTGGCGTTTGAGCCTCAACTCCGCCGCTTCGTTGAGAGCCATCGTGTCCAGCTTATCGGTGTAGTTCTCGCCGCGCCGTGGATCGCGATTCGCTTCCTCGATCAATTCCGTGATTGTGCTGCGACCGTCACCGACCACGACATCGCTTTGGCCGCGAGTCGCCGCGATCAGCCGATCGCCGACGACCAGCAACCGGTGAGCCGGTCCGCGCGCGAACTGCTCGACGATCACGCCGGAGGTGCCGGCGGAGTTCTCGCCAAGCGCATGATGAAACGCTTCGTTGATCCCTTCGCATGTCATCAGGTCGAACGAGATGCCTCGGCCGTGATTGGCATCGCGTGGTTTGACGACGACAGGAAAACCAATCTCGCGAGCGACCTCGCAGGCTTCCTCCGGTGATTCCGCGACGCGGCCTCGCGGGACCGGCACGCCGACATTTCGCAGCAACATCTTCGTCAGCTCTTTGTCTTGAGCGACGTTCTCTCCAATCGAACTGGTCGAATCGGTCTCGGCGGTCCAGATGCGATGTTGTCGAGCCCCTTCGCCTAGCTGCACGAGACTGCCTGTCGTCAGTCGTCGACACGGAACGCCACGAGCCGCCGCCGCTCGCAGAATCGCGCGAGTGCTCGGCCCCAAACGGACGTCGTCGGCCAGATCGACCAGCTTGCGAATCTCCGCCGGTGCGTCGAATGGGGTGTCATTCAAGGCCGCCAGCACGCACTTTCGTGCCGTTTCCAAGCAGGCTCGGCCGAGCGGCTCGGCCTCAAATTCCAACGTCAGATAAACGGTCGCTGCGCCATTGACCGCGTGACAATCGCTGTAATGAGGCGGCGTGCCGGCCGCGGCTTCGAGCACGCAGGTCACTCGTTCCAGCACATTCGCCAGCGAAATCCCGCGCTGGGCGAGCTTGGCGAACGACTCCGTTGGCGGCGCGGCACTCGTTCCGGGTGAAGGCTGCGGCGGAGGGTCGTTCAACGCGGGCAACCACGACAGCAGCCGGGCGATGGCTTGTGGATCCTCGCTGGATCGCCATCCCTTTCGAGCCTGCAAATCCACGTGGACTTCCAACGTCGGGACTCCCGCCCAGCGATTCGGCCCGTGGTAGGCGACGATCTGACAAAACTCCATGAAACACCGGCTCTCAATTTCGTAGAAGAACGCTGTCTCTCAAGAAACCAAACGACCGCAGGAACGTATCAGCATCGGCTGTTATATCCAAGACCTCAAACAACGGGCCGCCGAGCTTTCAACCAAGCGGACCAGCGACCAGCCGGCAACTCCACGCAAACGTACAACAAATGCCCGGCGGCAAGGCTGGCGACCAGGCACGTCAACAGGATCAGGCTCGACTGAACCGGCGTCGGCGCGTTGTCGCACCATCGCCAACCGAACCACATCAGATAATGACTCACCGGATAATGGATCAAATACAGGCTGTAAGAAATCCGGCCGAGGTCTTGCAGCCAGCGCCAATTCAACCAATCGTGAAAATGTCCCGTTCGTCCGGCGACAAAGATCGACAACGCCGCCGTCAGCGCGAGCACGTTCTCCAACTTCCATTGGTACGCCAGATGTCCGGTTACGACGGCGATGCTCACCACGAAGACCAGTGGCGAGACGGTTCGGTCGAGCGTCCACCACGTCACCATCCCCAAGAAGAACGAGCACAGAAAATGAGTCACCCACGGCTCAGTGCTGTCTTGCCGATTCCAAGAGACCAGCGAGACCAGCGCGAGCGGAGCAAAGACCAACATCAACGCCGTTGCTGAAGGCTGAGGTGACTGCTGATCGGACCGGCGTCGCAGCCGTTGAGCAATCCCCCAACCGAGCACGCTGACGACATAGAACTGCATCTCGATGCAGACCGTCCAGATCGCCGCCGACAACGGCGTCTGTTCCAGCACATCTTGTTGAAATCCGACGTGTGCCAGGACGCGGCCAGCCGTCAGCGGTTCCTCGAAAGACGGAGGCAGGTTCCACCAAGTCACGTTGACCACATGCAACACCGGCACGAACCCCAGCGTGACCCAATACGGCGGCCCCAGCCGCACGATCCGACGTCCGAGAAACGACACCACTTCGCGTGGAGTCACCCAGGTGTTGCGCAACGTGAAGGCGATCACGAACCCGCTGAGCACCAACAGGAATTGCACTCCGACCCAAGACCGCAGCAACGCCCAATCGACGATCCACGGCAAGCAATTCATCGCCGGATACGGCAGCGGCTCGTACCGCCAAATGTGATACAGCGCGATCCCCAACGCCGCGAGCCCGCGCAGTCCGTCGAGAAACGCAAACCGAGCCGGCGGGCGATCCACCGTGGAGGCAACTCGCGGTGCTTTCTTTGCGTCAAGTGGCCGCTGGGGATCATCTGCCATCAAGGAGTCGCTCATAGGTGGGGTTCCCAGAGCATAATGACCTTCTTGCCGAAGGGCTGCCCTTGAGTGTTCGCCGAGTCTTTTCGGTCGCGAGCCACGACCATATACCTCGCACGGTCACGACGGCATCCGGGCGAGCGGGGCGGCGTCAGCCCCCCGGTGGTCTTGAGTGGTCGCAAACAACCGGGG